>JAJRTA010000254.1 GCA_024278515.1 Candidatus Zixiibacteriota bacterium | reverse complement strand
TCTTGACATAAACCTCTTCACGATGAACTACCACTTCGCTCGGCGCATCGATACCAAGTCTGACCTGGCGCCCGTGTATCCCGAGGACAGAGACTTTAATATCGTCACCGATGGTAATGGATTCACCTAACTTCCTTGTCAGAATTAACACTTAACCCTCCGTGGCGTTGCCCTTATCGGCAACAACATCCTTGTTAGCGTCCGACTATGCCCATCCCGTTAATGACCGTATCCAACGCCTGGTCGACAGTGGTAATCACACGGGCAGCGGCATCGTACGCATGCTGCAATTTCACCATGTTGGCCATTTCTTCGTCCAGCGACACACCTTCAACGGACTGGCGGGCGCTGTCGATTTGTTGACCAAGTATCTCATAGTTATCGGTAAATGACTTCGCTTCATGCGTCTCAACACCCAGTGTCCCTACCAGGCTGTTGTAAAAGTCACTTACCGAGATTGAATTATCTTTCATCAAACGCTGAGAACGAATATCGTATATGGCCAGCGCCAGACTGTTGTCACCAACCGCGTCCGGCCGGGAGGCGATGGCCAGTTTGTCGGTATCATTGAGAACCTGCAGATTTATCTGAATCGACGACGCTGTTTTGAATCGGCTGTCGAAGAATTCGTTCCCGGTGGAGTTATCAAGGCCGTAACCGGCAGTGTGCAAAGCATTGACGGCGTCAACAATAGTTGCCGCGATCTCGTCAAGCTGTTCAAGATAGCCCGGGATTATTTCATCGCGGGAATCGAGCAGACCTTTGATCTGACCGTTAAGATTCTTGAAGGATATTTTTGTCCCCTGCCACACCAGGTCATGTTTAACAGTGCCTTTATCGTTGGTTATCTTAGCTTCGATATTGAGCGCGCGATCTCCGTCAACCAGTGCCATAGCGCCGATATAGACTATCATTTGACCGCTCTCATCCTTGGAGGTGTTTATATCGACAATAGTCGACAACTGATCAATCAGCAGATCGCGGGTGTCACGGAGGTCGCTGGCGACTGTCCCTCCAAGCTCGGCCCGTCCGATTTCATGGTTGAGGCGCGCGATTTCATTGGCCAGGCGGTTGACGTCAGAAGTGAGATTGACCAGATCACGGTCGACCGACGATTGCAGGTCAGTCAGTTGTCTGGCCATCTCATGGAAACCGTTGACCAGAAGGGTCGCCTGTTTAAGAACACTTTCGCGGTAGCTGGCGTTCTCGGGTTCGGTCGACAGCTCCGACCAACTGTTGAAGAAGTCATTCATCAGGCTGCCGAGTGTGTTGTCGTTAGGTTCGTTGAAGATAGCTTCAACCTGTGACATTGTTTTTGAATTGTATGCCCAGCGCCCGAGTGATTTGCTGTTCTGGCGATACTGATCACCGAGGAACAGATCTTTTATATGCCTGATATCATTTACCGTGAGCCCTGTTCCCACACTTCCGTAAGACTGAAGTTCCGGCATTGTGGTCTTAACTTCGATACGTTGCCGCCGGTATCCGGGAGTATTGACATTGGCGATATTATGACCGACCGTCTGCAACGCTATCTGGTGCGTCAGAAGCGCCCGTTTGCCCAGTTCCAGACCCTGAAATAAACCCGGCATCAGATTCTCCTGTCCACGGCGACGTTATATGATGACTGTTTGCCCGTACCGGTCGCGCTGTAGGCCGGTTCCGGATGGCTCAGCTTCGAAAGCATACTCATCATTTTGCCGATATACTCACGAGACTGGTTCAGCAGCATCGCATTCTGATTTCGGGTAGTGGTGATTTTATCGTTGAGGGCTGTTATCAATTCACGCAAACGGATTAATTGTCTGGCTTGTCCGTCATCGACCAGGTCGAGTAATCGCGTCACATTCAGGTCGCCTTCGATACTCTTGTCCCGCCTGATCTGTTCCACCAGTTCTTCACGCTGCTTGTTCAGCATAGCGCTCTCGTGAACTTTATCCCGCAACTGTGCGGTCACTTCGTTAAGTCCTTCCGCATCGTTTGCAATCAGCATCTCCTGCTGATTCTCCAACAATGCGAGGAAAGATTCAAAGAGAGTGGCTTCCCTGCCTATGATGTCAATCAACTGATCAATCATTTCCAATAGCTCGCGGTTTTCCTGTAACTATCTTATCGACAAATCGTTCTGCCGCTTTAGCGCCGTGTGAAGACGCTCCGTGTATCGTTTCAAGCGTATCCATCACTTTCGCGACATAACCACGCGTTTCATCGAATGGCGGTATTCCGCCATATTTGATGACATTGCCGGGGCCAGCATTGTAAGCGGCCAAAGCCAGCTTCGTGTCACCGAATCGATCCAGCAATGTCCTGAAATAGCGCGCGCCGCCGGAGATATTTTCACGCGGATCAAATACATCTCGCACGCCTACTTCATCGGCGGTGGAATCGATAAGTTGCATCAGCCCCTTGGCGCCGGCGGATGAGACCGCCTTTTCATCACCGTTGGATTCTGCTTTTATCATTGAAATCAGCAGGGCCGGATCAAGATCGTTGTCACGCGCCGCTTCTTCAATGTGACGACCGTACTTACGGGCGATTTCCTCCGGCGACCGGGCACGTACTCCGGTCCGCTGTTTTAACGGCATAGGTGACGACTTCTCCCGGTTCAGCTTCAGCGGTGTGGTTTCTCTGGTGATGGATCGAAACTCCGACGGAGCCAGCTCGATCGGTTCGGGCGTGGAGTTGAGATTCCTGAGAGGAACCCTGATACTGTCTTGCGAGTACTCCGCTTCCACCAGCTTCTCCATCGATTTGTACAGCATCTCGGAAATCGAACCGTAACGTCCGGTTGACATCATACGGGCCAGTTCACTGTCGAAAATATCGGAGAAAATATCCTTGCTGTTGTCGTTGGACAGCAACCCCTGCATGGAATCGTCTTCAGGGATCGTCTTGCGCATCGTTTTCAACATGTAATAGTTGAAGAAGGATTCGAATTCCTTTGTCGCTTTGCGCAGACGCGCTTTTTCCGACTCAAGATCCTTTGGGGACGACCGTTTTAACTGCTCTATACCGGAAGTCGAGAATTGTCCGGCAGTCAGTCTGGGGCTGATAACGCTCATTACAGAATCACCAGTTCGGCGCGAAGCGCTCCTGCTTGTTTGAGGGCCTGGAAAATCGCGATTATATCACGCGGCGTAGCACCGATCCTGTTCAGAGCCCGGGCCACCTGGGACAGATAAACCGCTCCCTTCATGTGAATCACCCGGGCTTTTTGATCGTCAACGGCCACCCGGGGCACTTGAGTGACAACCGTTTCTCCCGCAGAGAAGGGATCCGGCTGCGAAATAACCGGCGTAGACTCGATATTGACCGTGATAGTGCCGTGGGCGATAGCCACCGGCTCGATGGTAACATGCTGTCCGGCTACGATCGTACCGGTTTTCTCATTTATTACTACTCGAGCGGAATTGTCCGGAACGATTTGAAGAAGACCGATATCGGAAACAAACTCGGCCCGCAGCGAAGGGTAAGCGAGAGAGTCCGGGATCATCACCTTGATCGTACCGGCGTCGAGAGCAATCGAGGTCAGTCCGTATTTTATATTTATCCGTTCGGCAACCCGGCTGGCCGTGGTAAAATCAGGGTTATGCAATGACAGGAAGAACTCTTTGTCGAGTTGCGGGTCGGTCACTACCGGCCGGGTGATTTTCCCGCCGTTGGGAACACGTCCGACCAGTGTATAGTTGTTGACTATTTTGTTGCCGTCGTCGACCGAGACGTTAAAGCCACCGATCGAAACCGGACCCTGGGCCATTCCGTAAACTATCCCGTCAGAAGAAGTGAGCGGTGTCATCAGAAGTGTCCCCCCCTGCAACGAAGATGCGTCTCCTACTGATGACACGGTGACGTCAAAGTAGCTCCCCTCGGTCTGGTGTCCTGATATCCGTCCCGACACCATGACCGCGGCCACATTTTTGACTTTTACTTTTTTAGCGTCGACCGTCAGCCCCATTCGTTCCATCATATTGGCCAGCGATCTGATCGTAAACTGTGTGCCGTTGCCGTCACCGGTTCCGTCCAGACCGATTACAAGGCCGTAACCGATCAGGTCGATCTCCTTCGTATTCTGGAAAGCACAGATATCTTTTATCCGGACTTTTGCGGCATCAGCCGGACAACAGAAAAAGAGGATGATACTCAGAACGATCATCATACCAGCCGGTGTGGTCAATCGTGTTTGCAATTCAGTCAACATGGTTTCCCTCCTAGAAAAGCCAGTTGATAAAACGACCGATCAACCCGGGGCGGGCGGCTGTGCTGGCCGGTCCCTTGCCGGTATAACTGATCTCGGCGTCGGCGATGAGATGTGATGAAATAGTATTATCGGGAGAAATATCTTTTGAGCGTACCACTCCGGTCAGCGTCAGCACTTCCCGGTCACCTGAAATACCGACGGTCCGGGAACCTTCAATAACAAGATCGCCGTTCGGTTTCACCGCGACCACAGTGACCGACATCTTCGCCCTGAGGCTTCCGTTGCGCAGGTTCTCCCCTTTGCCGTCGTGGGACGATGAAGCGTCAGCTTTTACACCGAACAGCGGAATAAAACTGAGCGGACCCGACCCCGGGCCGCCTTTGGTTGAATACTCGGCTGATTTTTCGTTCTTGTTTTCAACCTGCGAGGAAGCGCGGCTTCGTTCGTAAATATTGACAGTCAGAATGTCGCCAACCGCATGAGCTTTTATATCCGAAAAAAGTGACTGGTTTTTGCCGAAATCTTCGGCTCTGAGCTTGAGCGCGAACGGCAAAAGCAACAAGACAGCGAGTATGATTAAAACTTTCCGATAGTTCATATTACTCTTCTCCATTATAGCCGTCTTATGGATCAACAGCGACAGCCGTACCGTCGATTACCCGGGCCATGATGACCTTACCTGAGGCTTTGTTTCTGACCTTGATATATTCACCGGCAATACCGGACTGCAACGACCGCCCTTCGGCGCTTATACGACAAAGGCCATCGGTGTAGACAATCGAAACATCACGGCCGTTTTCGATATCCGGTATGACCTCGAGATCGCCCGCCGTGAGAATCCTGCCGCGCTTCAGATTTCTTCCGGCCCGCAAACCGTCAAGTTTGGAAAGATCGGTAACCGGTCGCTCTCTGAGATTGGTTATTTCCATACGCTTTAATTCAAGCTGTTCGGCGGTGATACTTTGGGATCGGTGAACATTTTCAAGTATTACCAAAACATCCGCAAACTTTCTGATCTTCATCCGCACCTGAGCCGACTCGAGGATCTGCCCGTCTTCCCTGACTATAGCTTTCACCGAGAACAAACCGAGCGGCTCTTTCGTTGACAGGGGACGAAGGGTTACCTGGTCAGGCCTGACATCCGCGCTCCTGAGCGTGTTGGTCAGGATATCTATCCGGTAGTAATTCGTATCAAGGTCATAAAGTTCGGCCATTTTCAGACGCACTGCCTCATCGGGGGTCAATGCCGAAACAGCCACGGTAAACGAGACCAGCAGCAGCGTTGCGAGAGCGAATATGTTAATCAATCTCATGGGACTTATCTCTTGATGTTATTGGCGATAGCGGCCATATCGTCGGCGGTCTGGATCGCCTTGGAATTCATTTCATAGGCCCGTTGGGCGACAATCATATTGACCATCTCATCGACTACTTTGACGTTCGACATTTCCAGGTATCCCTGATCGATCTCTCCCATGCCGTTCTGAGCCGCCGCGTCGGTGATCGGATCACCGGAGGCCGAGGTAACTTCAAGCATGTTGCGACCTATCGACGACAAACCGGCCGGGTTGATAAAGCGGGCCAACTCGATCTGACCTATCTCGGTCGGCGTGTCGGATCCTACCTGAATCACCTGGACCGTACCGTCCTTACCAATGGAAATCGAGGTCGTATCTTCGGGGATATTTATCTCCGGCACCAGAATGTAACCGTCGGAGTTCACCAGGCGGCCATCCGCCGACAGCTTGAACCCGCCGTCACGGGTATACACCGTTCCTCCATCCGGGTGTTGCAGTTGGAAAAACCCTTGACCGGTGATCGCCAGGTCCAGCGGATTCCCGGTCTGCATCAAGTCACCCACGGTGTACTGACGTACTGTCGCTACCGGTTTGGTGCCGTAGCCGATGGCCAGTTCCGTAGGGATACTGGTCCCGACAGCCGAGGCGGTACCGGCCCGGCGGTATTTCTGATAGAGAACATCCTGAAACTCGATCCGGCTTCTTTTGTAACCGGTTGTGTTCATATTGGCCAGGTTATTGGCGATATTGTCGACATTCATCTGCTGAGAGACCATGCCGCTGGCTGCTGTACGCATTGCTTTTATCATCACATACTCCTATATTTACTTATTTATCCCCGTCCACCGACCCGGCTGAACAGATGACCCAGGGATTCATCCTGGGAGCGCATTGCTTTGGCGTTTGCTTCGTAAGCACGAAAGGAAATCATCATGTCGATCATTTCCCGAACCAGATCGACATTCGATGTCTCCAGAAAACCCTGACGGATACTGAAACTTTCAACGGCGATCAGCTCGGCCCCCTCTTTGACGGCAAACATGGAATCGCCGATTTTCTCAATCTGGTTCATATCGGCAACCGTGTTCGGAACTATCCGTCCGACAAGAGCTCCGTCGACTTCGATACTGCCGGTGTGGTTGACGGTAACTCGACCATCGCCCACTTCAATGGGCCCTCCTTCACCAATCACCCGGAAACCGTCTGAAAAGACCAAAAAGCCGTCGGCGTCCACTCCGAAACTACCGGAGCGAGTCAGCAGAGTGCTGCCGTCAGGCGCTTCCAGAGTGAAAAACCCGTCCCCTTCAATAGCCAGATCGAGAGCGTTACCGGTCTTGTCGAGACTCCCCGGCGTGTAATCGACATATACGTCTTCTATCATCGGCTGCTCCCAGTCAGTACGACGCGGAGCGAATTTCTGCTTCGCGCGGGACAGTTCCTGAGTGAAGACGAGGTCTTTCTTGTATCCCGGCGTCCCGGCGTTGGCGAGGTTATTGGCCGACACTTCCTGCTTTTTCAGATGCGGGATCATGCCGGATGCGGATCTGTAAAGTCCTTTAATCATATTATTCTCCGTCCGACTAATAGCAGCAGCCGTGCCAAAAGTCGTGTGGCACCCTTAAGTCGTGAATTGACCTTGCCTTACGACGCCACGGCGGATATTAAAGAGCTGTTGAAAAAGAAGCGTTCCGGAAGCTATTACTCGAAACCGTCGAACTATTTTTCCGTGAGATGTTTGAGAATGGCCGGGGAGCAGAATTTGCCGATACAACTACACCCGGTGTTTGGCTATGGTTCTGTCTATGAGCTTATCCATGGCTTCGTTGAATCGTTCTTCCGAATAGAACTCACCGTTTGATTTCTGGTAGAGAGGACAATCGGTTTTATAGCCGAAGCACTTCAGCTCCTCAGCCAGATAGCAGGCTTTGATATAAGCACAGCGACCTATCTGATGAGTTTTCCCGGGCGTAGTCATATCAAAATAATCGGCAGAACAGGCCGAAAATTGAACCGAATAACAATAAAAGCGGCTATCGCGCTATTTCCCCCGACATTATTGTGAAGTTTTTTGCAGAACAAAAGAGCCGAGAAATAGATTGCAAGGAAAGGGGTTTAAGGCTATATTGGTGGCGAACCAAGTAAGCACCGGCACAAATACTTACGAGAGTCATACTACATGACAGATTTCTGCTAATTTGCATTGTTTTTGCTACAAATTGAGCTGGTATAAGGACAAAGGAATTAGCATGAGTGACAGAATAAAATCTTACTTTTTACAATCCCTGCTGGTAGCAGGTCTGACCCTGACTACCGGCATGGCCTACGGTATTGATCCGGGCGCACCCGACACACTCCGCCTGGATTCATCGGTAGCCTACTCGGGAGGGAGCGGCGAACTGCCTGTATATATCTTCAATGATGAGCCGCTTTCCGGGATAGAGGTTACGCTCAGTTGGGATTCGCCGGATATAACAGTCGATTCTTTCTCTTTTGTCGGGGGGCGTCTTGTCAGTTTCACAGCTACCGGCTGGGCCAATATCGACACGGGCCTGAGCATATATTTCATTGCCTTTGAAAACATGCTGCCGCCGGGTAATGGTCTTCTGGGAACCATATACTTTAGTTACCTGTCGACTATCAATCCGCAGTTGGTGACGGTCGACACCGCAACCCTGACCGCTCCACAGGTCGAGTACAGCACTCTATTTTCTGATGATTTCAACCCGCCTTTCAAGCCTCAGGTGGTGCGTGGTTATCTTGATATCCAGACAGGCGGGTGCTGTCTGGGGGATCGCGGTAATATCGACAACAGCCCGGATGATGTGGTGGACATCTCAGACCTGGTCTACCTGATCGATTACATGTTCGCTAACGGACCGGCGCCTGTCTGTCCCGAGGAAGCAAACCTCGACGGTGACGCCCTTCAGACTATTGATATATCCGATTTGGTATATCTCGTTGATTTCATGTTCCAGAACGGCGCTCCTCCCCCACCCTGTTACTAAAAAGATAGCAAGCTGTTCAGATAACATAAAAAAGGCCTCCTGTCGATGGAGGCTTTTTTACTTATATGTATTTTATGAAGTTCTGTTCAGTTGTCAGGCATGATCAGACCGACGGTAACTGACAAGGGCGATTTCGTCGTTTTCTTTAGTGAGGGCATGTTCTATTTCTACCCGATGTTTCGCGGCCTGTTTTTCTTTCAGCTTTTCCAGAATACGACGCTCTTTGGAGGCTTCGACAAGAACCTGTCGTTTCCCCTCGGCTTCCTTTTCGAGAGCCTTAAGCAGTTCGTCACCGGCCAGTTCCTCTCGTTTCAAACGAGCCAGGTAACGAGAATAGATCAGCATCTCCGCTACTGAAAACCGTCCGTCCAGCTGCTTTCTCTGAGACTCAAGATTATTTTTACGGTCGCCGTCTATTCGCCGAAGTTCGTCTTCCTGTCGATGAACATTTTTCAGAGCCACGGCATGATCTTTTTGCCGTTCTTTTTCAATATGCTCTTTTACCTTGAGAAGGGCCTGCAGCCGGTATCTGAATTTCTTCATTGCTCAGTTTCCTTCGGCTCGGCTATAATCTTTTTCAATTCAGCCATCGATTCGGCATGATCCGAGAGTTCCATAATTGCCTGGCGGAAAAACCGGTTCAGCGGCTCATACTTTTCGATGGCCCGGTCGATCCCATCGTTCGATCCTTTGACATAGGCGCCGATATTAATCAGGTCCTCGGCTTCGCTGTAAACCGACAACAGTTTGCGAACTTCACCGGCCAGTTCCTGCTCTTCTTCGGTGGATACATCTTTGGCCAGGCGGGAAATAGAAGAGGTAATATCAATCGCCGGATACTGGTTGCGAGCGGCCAAACGGCGTGATAATGTAACATGGCCGTCAAGAATCGACCGCACAGCATCGGAAATCGGTTCATTGAAATCATCCCCTTCCACAAGTACGGTATAGATTCCGGTCACCGACCCGAGTTTGCTCTGGCCGGCCCGCTCCAGAAGTTGCGGAAGCAAAGCAAACACCGAGGGAGTGTAGCCTTTGGTAGTCGGCGGTTCTCCGACTGCAATACCGATCTCGCGCTGAGCCATGGCTATCCGGGTAAGCGAATCCATCAGGAGCATGACATCACGGCCCTGGTTGCGAAAATGTTCCGCGATCGTAGTCGCCACCATAGCTCCCTTGACACGGATAAGCGAGGGTTGATCTGAGGTTACTGCAACCACGACGCTGTTCTTCATTCCTTCGGGGCCAAGGTCACGCTCGATGAATTCACGCACCTCTCGCCCGCGCTCACCGACAAGGGCGATTACGTTTACATCAGCCGAGGAACCACGTGCCATCATGCCCAATAAAACCGATTTGCCGACACCAGAGCCGGAAAAGATACCCAGGCGCTGGCCTTTACCCACCGTGCAGGTCAGATCAATCGCCTTTATCCCGGTTCGCAGAGGTTCCACGATACGGCGTCTTTCCAGAGCAGGGACCGGAGCAGCATGAACCGGCCTCATCGTGGTCGTGAGCAACGGCCCTTTGTTGTCGATCGGCTGACCGAGTCCGCCGAGGACCCGCCCGATCAACTGATCGCCGACCGGTACGCGAAGTTGTTCAAAAGTCGAGGTCACGATCGCGCCCGGAGTAATACCGGTAATCGGTCCGAGGGGCATCAGAAGAATGCGATCATCACGGAATCCTACTACCTCCGCCCTGACTCGTACTCCGGTGTCAAAGTTCTCGATGTGGCACAATCTGCCGACCGAGACAGCCGGGCCGGCCGATTCAACGACCAGCCCCACGACTTTGGTAACTTTTCCGAAATGGCGTATAGTGCGGGCGGCCGCAATTCGTTCGGAATAAACATCGTAAGCCAGCTCTGTCATGAATTTTCCTCGCCGGCCAGGATAGTCTCCTCGATGACTTCAAATTGAGACTCAAGACGGGCATCGATGTCACCAGTGGGCGTTTCAATAAAGCAACCGCCGTAGCGGACACGCGGGTCGGCCTCTATAGCGATCTCTTTGATAGTTGTGGAACCCTTGAGAAAGGCGTCTATATTTTGTTCGATAATCGGCAGATGTTCCGGATTGACTTTGATCTTCAGGCGTGAACGGTCCACCAGGCTGTCGATCACCACGTTTATAATACCGAGCGTCAGTTCCGGATCCGCCCGAACAGCGTCAAATGTAACTTTTCGGCTGATCTGAATCACAAGTTCGAGAATCTTTTGTTTGGCCTGCACCAGAAGTTCTTCGCGTTGGCTGACGGCATCCTTAATAGCAGAGTCCAACTGGTTCAGGACTTCGGCTGCCTTTGCCAGTCCTTCTTTCAATCCGCGATCGTAGCCTGTTTTCAGACCGTTTTCGAGAGCTGTCTGTGATGCTTTCCTGACGTTCTCATTGAGAACCTGTTCAATTTTGTCAACTTCCTGTACCGGGATCAGTTTTGCTCCATCCGGATCGGTAAAAACCTCAACATCGGGAAACAGAGCACCCAGTTTCTTTTCCGCAGCACTCTCTTTATCCCGATCGAGCTGTTTCTCGCCGATGTAAACCACCGGCGCTTTCCGGACATGACGGATGATTTTATACAATGACATCCTCTTTGCCGCCCCGGCCGGAAATGATAATCTGTCCTTCTTCTTCCAGGCGGCGGACTGCTTCTACGATACGACTCTGGGCCGCTTCCACATCGGAGAGTCGAGTCGGTCCCATGAACTCCATCTCTTCCTTTATCATAACCGAAACACGCTCGGAAACGTTGGAGAATATCTTGGTTTTGACCTCTTCGGAAGCAGCTTTAAGAGCCAGCGACAGATCCTTGGTTTCGATTTCTTTCAACAGGCGCTGCACCGAGCGATCATCCAGCAGGACGATATCATCGAAGACGAACATCATGTTCTTGATCTCGGCCGCCAGATCAGGGTCGCCAGCTTCGAGCGATTGGAGGACATTTTTCTCGGCGGAAGTATCAATCAGGTTAAGGATTTCCGCCAACGCCTTGGCGCCTCCGGAAAGTGACATCTCCCCCCCGGCTGATGCTTCAAAGTGGCCTTCGAGCGTCTGCTCGATCTCGCACAGAATATCGGGAGCAATCTTCTCCATCGTGGCGATTCGAAACGACACCTCACCCTGTAATTCAGGCGCCAGCTCAGCCAGTACCGCCGCTGCATGCTGCGGCGCCAGCTGAGTCAGTATCAAAGCGATAGTCTGGGGATGTTCGTTCTGCAGAAAACCTGTAAGCTGTTTCGAATCGATATCTTTCAACAGGGAAAAACCGGAACTTTTGATAGTCGATTCCAGTCGATGCATGATTTCATCAGCTTTTCCGGTCCCGACCGCTTTTTCCAGAATGCTTCGGGCAAAATCCACACCACCCTGTGAGATGTACTGACGAGCCATGAAAATCTGATGACATTCGGCGATTACTTTCTCTTCCACCTCCGGCGGCACATCACGCAGGTTGGCAATCTCGACGGTAATCGTTTCCAGGTCGGATTCACTCATCCCTTTCAGAACCAACGCCGATACTTCCGGCCCGAAGGCAACCAGAGCCACCGCCGCCTTCTGCATGGGAGTCATTTCTTCGTAGTTCATTTCGCTGTACCTACTCAACCATCATGGTTTTGATGACCCTGGCGATTTCTTCCGGTTCTTTCTTGGCCGCCTCCTGCATTTTATCGACCAGACGCAGTTTCCTCTTCTCCGGAATAATTTCTACCTGTTCCGGCTCTTCTGTCGCCACCGCCTCGGCCACTTTTGTTTCCTTTGGTGGAGGTGGTGGTAAAAGTTTCGCCATTGCAGCAAAAAGTTTTTTCGATTTCTTCTTAACGTACAAAAAGAGGAAGGCAATCAAGAGCACATACCCGACTTTCCGGGCAATCTCGAGGTAAAACTCACGAAGATACATGGCGTCGAGAGCTTCCCGGTCGGTGTCGAGATTCTTGCGGTCAAATGCGATATTCAGCATCTCAACCTGATCATTGCGCTCGGGGTCATAACCGATAGCGTTCTTGACAATCGCTTCCAGGCGATCCATTTCATCGGCTGAACGCGGTTCATAAACCGTCTCTGTTACTCCGTCGGCGTTTTCTACCTCGATATAATTTCCGTCGACCATCACGGCCACCGAAAGCCTTTCGATATTCCCGACTTCGTTGATAATGTGATCAAGGGTGCGGTTAAGTTCATAATTGGTAATAATCGTTTCCTGATTGTCTTCTTCCGTGCTTTCGGCATTTTCATCAGCACGATCGGTGGAAGATCCGGTTTGCTTGATCCGCTGCTCACTGCGAATCGACGGAGCGTTCGGATCAAACACTTCCGATGTACGTTCGAGCTGCTGAAAGTTCAGTTCAGCCGTCACGCGAACGACCGATTTCCGCGGCCCCAACACTTCATCGAGCATCGACTGCGCTTTCTGTTCGAGATGACGTTCCACATTCTGGCTTACCTCGATTTGCGACGAGGTAAGTCCTGCCAGAGCATCATTATTCTGGGGCGAGGACAGCAGATTGCCGTCATAATCCACGATCGTGATATTTTCGGGGGTCAGTCCTTCGACCGAGGCGGCGACAAGGTGTGAGATACCGGCGACCTGTTGCCTGTTCAGTCCGCCGCTTTTCAATTTCAAAACAACCGAAGCGGTGGCTTCTTTCTGATCCTCCTTGAACAGACGATCCCTGGGCATCACGATATGCACGCGCGCCGCGTCAACTTCACGCAACTGCATGATCGTCCGAGTCAGTTCACCTTCGAGAGCGCGGCGGAAATTGAGATTCTGAAGGAAATCGGTCATGCCGAGGTTGTTCTCATCAAATAATGAATAACCGATACTGCCGGAACGCGGCAGACCCTGTGTGGCCAGACCGATTCGCGCTTTGTACACATCCGAGGACGGCACTTCGATAGTACGTCCCCCGCGGGTCAGCCTGTATTCGATATTATTCTGGTCAAGATAAGCCACCAGTTCCCCCGCCTCGGCATCATCGAGATCAGAGTAAAGCGGCTCGTAGGTTACCGTGTTCAACCACCCGACCAGGAACACGATCCCGACCAGGGTTCCGGCCACCACGCCCAGCAGCATCATAACCTGACTGGGCGACATACGGCCTATAAATCCAGCGAAACTTTTGAAATACTCTTTCAGAGCCTCCATAAACCATTCCTATCGGTTCCGGTACCGTGACCATCCATGGTCGACCGGGCTCACAGCTATACGCCTATACCGGCATTCGTATTATTTCGTTGTATGCGTTCAATAATTTGTTTCGTATTTCCAGAAGCAGGTCGGTAGCGATACCGGCCTCTTCCGCCTTGATCATCACCTGGTGAAGCTCCACCGGCTCACCGTTGAGAAAAGCCTGTTGAATATCACTCGAGGCGGCGTGCAACTCATTCACATTGTTGACCAGGCTGCTGAGCATCTCGGTAAAACTTGCTTCGGGATGACTCTCATCGGCAGGCAGATCAACTTTCTTCCCCCCGGGACGTTCGATAAGTCCGGGGAGCACACGTTGCGCACCGTTAATCGGGATTCCCACTTTATTCCTCAGACTTTCAGATCGATCAGGTTGCCTTTGCCGGCATCGGCTGGTTCCGTATTGGCGTCACGAGAATAACCGGGGCCGAATCGCTCCGAATCGGCAAAGCGGCTGAACAGCAAGTCCAGCGCTTTCAACTCTGCTTCGGACAGATTTTCGGCATAAGAACCGCGCGGGACTTTTACCGCCAGACGCGACTCGCCCGACTGTTCCGCCGGGTCGATCGTCACCTTGCCGGTATTATTCGATTTAACGGCGTCATCGGGACGTCTGGCTGTGTTTTCCTGACGATTGAGTTGCTGGTATGATTGTACACCTACCGGATTTACCTGCATAATCTATTCCTTTTCAGCCTTAGATTTCCAATGCGTTCTCAGCCATTTTCTTGGCCGAAGATATAGCCACTGTATTAGCCTCATAGGCGCGTGAGGCGGCCATCATATCGACCATTTCAGTAACAATCTCCACATCCGGCATCTCGACATATCCCTCTTCGTTGGCGTCGGGATGCGAAGGATCATAAACTATTCTGAAATGGGATTGTGGATCAACGGTTTCTTCAAAATCGACTGTCGGCACGTCGACATTACCCGTCACGGTTGCTGATCTCGCGGGGATATGTTTTTTACTGGTGCGAAAAAGCTCTCGACCGGCATGTTTGATCATATTGCGAAAGCCGCTTTTCACTTTGTCTTCGTTGACCGCCACGCGGCGGCGGCGATACGGTCCGCCTTCTTCGGTGCGAGTGGTTTCGGCGTTGGCGATATTGCGCGCAACCGTATTCATGCGAGCACGTTGAATCGAAAGACCCTGTGACGCAGTTTCAATAGCATTCAGTATTCCGGCCATGGTTTATCCTTTAACGACTGGTTATCGCTTTGCGCAGCCCGTCAAATTTATGTTTTAGCAGACGCGCCGCGATGGTAAAGAGCAATTCGTTCTGAGCCAGAGTGGAAATCTCTTTGTCGATATCCACCGAGTTCAACTCGCCTTCCTCGACTTTAATCTCATCCGGCTCCGGCGGTCGGTCCGTATGGAACCCGAGCGGCAGGTGTGCCGGATGCGTAGTCGCGCCGGCCAGCTGGTCCGTCTCATTGGTCAGGCGGGCGTATTCTTCGTTGAAGTCGATCTGACGACTGCGATATCCGGGAGTGGACACATTGGCCACATTACCGCCGATCAGCTTATGCCGGAAGGAAGCAAGGTCAAGGTACTTCTCGAACCTCGGAATACCGACACGGTTGAATACAAAATTGGTTGTCTTGTTTACCATTCGAATTACTCGTACGTTTTTCTTCGCACGGCTAATGAGCAAGGTTGATGCCAAACCGGAGAGGCAAACGTATTCTGTTGAACAATAGATTGTTAGCGGGGAGGTCGAAAATCAGAATGATGTCGAATCGAGCTCGGACAGGAAATCATTACCTGTCAGCGGCGGAAGATTTTGCTGACTGCTGGTGGAGTCGTATAGCTGCGAGGAAGGTTCTTTCATGGAAAGCTCACGAGTCAGCACAACAATATCCACGCGGCGATTTTTGGCCCGGTTTTCTATTGAGTTATTGGGACGGATAGGACGAAACTCACCATAACCGAGAGCGGATATCCGTCCCTCATCGATACCATAGGTATCGACAAAGTACCGCACTACCTCGGTGGCCCGTGCCGCCGACAACTCCCAGTTGGACGGGTATATCGGCGAGTTTATTTTCAT
>JAJRTA010000253.1 GCA_024278515.1 Candidatus Zixiibacteriota bacterium | reverse complement strand
CCCGGCCCGTGTTGCCGCTTCCGAAAAATGACCCCAGCCCGCCCAGCAGTTTTTTGGATCGTTCCTGCGAGAGCAAAATAGTACCGTGGTAACTGAGGCCGCCGTCGAGGATACCGTAAAAACCGTCAAGTTCAAGATCGCCCAGATCGCCCAGTCTGGTCTTCAGCTTGTCGATCCCCACTTTGCCTTCTTTGACGTACAGGTTTGTCGCGGCGTTTTTGATCGTCTGCTCCTGAGAAAAACTCTCCCCCAGTCTGGAAGCAAGGCTGTTGATCAGCTCGAAGACAGCTCCGGATGTTTTCAACTTTCCCTGTTTCATGTTCAGCCTTGAATTCATGATCAGCGAGTTGATAAACTCTTCCGGTTCCCATCCTTCGGCGTTATAGGACCCGTCGAGGTCGATTTTACCGTACAGGAAACCTCCGAATCCGGAGAAGCGGCTGACGAAATCATTCGACTCGATCTGCCGCGCCTGAAACTCACCCTGATAGACCGGGTTCTCAAAGTCGCTCAGGTCGATTGTCGTGTGACCGCTGATATCTCCGGTGTAAACCTTTCCGGTGACATCGTTGCAGACGATTTTGCGGTCTTTGATCATCACACGCCCATTGATATCGGTGAAGTCAACTTTACTGTAAACGAGGCTGTCAAGATGGAACTTCCCACGACCGTCGATATCGGGGAGAATAAACGGCGTCACCGAATCAACCGGAACCGAAGCGCGATTCTCGCCGGAGCCGGGAACAGCCTCGGGAAACAGCTTGTCGAGATTGAGCCGTCGCGATGAAAGTTCGAAGTTCAGGTATGGCTTTTTCACTTTGGCCTGATCGACAACATCCAGCGGCAGGAGATAAGGAAACGGATCGGTCAGTTTACCGGTAAGGGAAACGTCCGAGGATTCAAGTTCCACGGCGAACTTTTCTATTTTCACAGTATCCGGGGTGATATCGAACCGGGCGTTGAGGTTCCTGATTTGTTCCGGCATGGTGTTGTCGTTATAGGCCGCGTTGCTGATTGCCACGGTTCCGTATGGTTTGAAATTGGCCATGTTGTCAGCCGACCCGGTCAGGTCAAGTTCGATTTCAATCCGACCGGACAATGTTGCTCCATCATCCGCATTCAGAAACTGCGACAACATGCCCAGGTTCAAAGAACCCTTGAGGGATCCGTCCATCGCAGGCATAACATCGGACGCATCGGCCGAGTCAGCCATCAGATAGGGGATGAGATTGTTGATCCGGCCGTTGAACGATAGTTCACCGCCGGGCATGTTTAGAACAAGGCTGCGGACATTCGCCAGGCTGTTGTTGATGAAGATATCGAGGCTGAATTGATTAATCGGTTCGGGTAGCAGGTTGGATTGATAAGTACCGTCGGAGATTTTTATCTCACCGGCAAAACGAAGACCGGCAGGATCGGAAAGGGGGCCGTCGAATTTACTGTCGAACTCAAGCTCTCCGGTCAACCGGTGATTATCTTCGGCAGGCAGGAACGGCGTGATAAAAGCCAGATTAAGTTTCCCGGCCAGTTCGCCGTTGACTTTCGGATCCTCGAAGTCGTTGACCGTGAGCATACCGGTCAGAGGTCGACCGTTGAAACTACCCTGTTCGACATTCATGCGCAGGTTGTTTTCTTTGAAATCCAGAAGAGCGCGTTTTATTTCAAGCCGGCCGGCAATATCTTCCCGGGTCATTCGTATATCGGTCACTACCGCGCTGCCCGAATAGCTCAGCGATGGATCTTTCCGTTCGTCGTAGCCAAGTTCGAGATCGAGACTGAACAGGCCGTCTGTCTCATAGTCATCGAGAAGCTTCAACTGGTCCGGCGACATCAGTTCGAACAGATCAGCCAGCTTGATCTCTCGTGAATAGATTGAGAAACGGGCGGTCTGCTCCCCGGCAGCGTGCCCGGCGGTCCCCTTGAGATCGAAGTGCAAGCCGTTGATGCCCAGATCGGACTCGTGAAAGAGAAACTCCGAGCGAGCCATATCATAGTCTGCTCGGTATTCAAGCGAAAATGAGAATGCGGGGATGGTATCCCCGGCAATAATCAAAAGAGTGTCGATACTTATCTCACCCGATGACTGATAGACATTCTCCCGGATCAACTCCAGAGAGGTCTCAAGGTCGAGACCGCCGACAAGAATCTCCGTACCGGACTCTTCATCAGAATAGTCGAGGTAGCCGTCCGTGACTTCCAGTTTGTCGAAAGTCACGACAGCGGCTACCGCCCTGGCTTCATCGGGTGCGTCTTTGGCCGATTCGGGGACCTTTTCATCCAGCGAGGGGAAATCAAAATTGGAGTTACCGTCGGCTGCCCTGCGCGCGATAATTACCGGATTGTTTATGATAAGACGGTCGATGCGGTAGTCCCCGGAAATCAAAGGCAGAAGCTGCAGTTTGACATCGATATTTTCCGCAGAAAGCAGATCGGGATGCTCAGTCCCCACCGGCCCGGCAATAGTTACATCGACCAGCTTAACCCCCAGTCCGCCCCAGAATGACAGGTCGAGATCGGCGATCGTAACTTCCCGGTCGAGGGCGGCGGAAGCTTCCTCGATAGCCATGGTGCGAATTTTATCTACCGGCAAAAACAGTTTGGCGGCGATAATGAATAAAACGACCAGACCGGTCAGAATACCGGCAATCCACAGAAATAGTTTGAACAGTTTTTTCATTCCTTTCTTTTCCCGACCGAACGTTGCGGCAGATTCCTCGGTAAACCTGCCCTGTGACCTGTCTTTAGTTTATACTATGCCGTGAGTGCATTATGATCAATTAAAAAGGGGGATACGCCGGGGGGCGTAGTGTTTAATCCTGCCAGACAAACTTGAAAAGCATGACCGATGCGGTGATCATGACCACGGCGTAGGCGGTAAGAAACTGCAACTCCGATGAGATCGACACCAGACCACCGCCGTCGAAAACGGACTCGCTGGCGCTTACTAAAGACATAAGCAAAGGCATCAGGATCGGGAACGACAGTACTGCGAAAAGCGCGCCTTTGACCGAGGCGCGGGATATGATAGCGGCCACGAGGGTAGTCGCGCCGCTCAGGCCAATGACGCCGAGAATCAGAACCGGCACGAAGGTCAGCGCGTTCTCGACCGGTGCGTCGGTGAAAATGAAGAAAAGCGGCGTGACGATAATTGTCATGATAGTCAGCAGACTGAAATTGAAAAGCAGTTTGCCGATATACACCGGGTCCGGATCGGCCAGAAGCCGCAGGGCCAGCGCGGTGCCGGATTCCTCTTCCCGGATAAACACCTGAGCCAGTCCGGACATGGCCGAGAAGAATATCACTACCCAGAACAGCGCCGCCAACAGTTTGGGCGACAATCCGGATTGACCGAGAGAAAACGACACCACGGCCAGAGTCGTGATTGCGAACATCAGGATAGCGTTGAGAGCATAACGGCTGCGCAGTTCCAGCCTCAGATCCTTGGCGTAAACCGCCATCGCTTTGCTAACCCAGCCGGTACTGCTCTTGGGCAAGGCGGTACTCCTGTTCTTCATTGGTGGCGATAACGATGACGGTATCGGAACGAACACTCTCGACCAGATCGAAAACTATCTTTTTGCCCTCATTGTCCAGGTTGGAAGTAGGTTCATCGAGAAACAGAAAATCCGGGTTGCTGACAACCGCCAGCGCGTATTTGAGACGCTGTTTCATTCCGGAAGAAAACTCACCGACCAGATCAGCGCCCCGTCCTTCCAGACCGACCTGTTCGAGGGTCCGATTGATCTCTTTGCCGGTGATCGTGTGTCCCGAGACAGTGGCGAAAAAAGTAAGGTTTTCTTCGGCGGTCAGGTGATCGTACAGATTGAAGTACGGCGACACGAAGGCGACACTTTGTCGTCGATCAGATTCGCTCAATTCGACATCGTCGTGGTAATAGGTAACGCTGCCGCGTGAGGGACGCTGAAGGCCAAGCAGGGTCATTACCAGAGTCGATTTGCCGGAACCGTTGGACCCGGTTATTGCGAGAGAGTCGCCGGTTGACAGATCGAAGGAAAGATCCCTGAACAATTTGCGATGGCCGAACCGTTTGGCCAGATCCTTTACGGCAAGTCGGAACATACCGCGCAATTAGCGTGATGACGCCCCCAAAGCAAGCAAAAAGTAGGCAGGCGTCTATTCGGGAACCTGTCTGGCGAAGAAGAGACGGAACATGTACACGATAAGCCCGGCCGCCAGCAGGAAACAGACCAGGAAAACCGCAAACACCGTCCACTGCGGTTCTACCGGGATCGATGAAGGATCGTAGTGACCGTCGAGCCGGATAAGACGCAGAACATGACGGGTGTAAACCATGCCGAAAACAGAAGCAAAAAGCAGCATGCCGGTCGGGAGGAATCTTTTCCTGAAAAAGAAATGCAACGATCCCAGAGACAGGAATATGCCCAGCGTTAATGCCCATATTCCGTTCGAACGCATCAGTGGAAGCAAAAGGTCGCCGAGGGTGAACATGTAAACGAGGCCGGTGGCCATGCCGGCGATCATACCGTACAGATAGGCCCGCTTAGCGGTGTTGTAAACGGCGTCGTTGGCGCGGCCGATCAGACCGACAAAATAAGCCCCTACTGTGACGGCTCCGAGGATCATGTGCAGCCACCTGAAAAGATACACCGAGATGTCCGGGTTCAGCGCGAGGCCGGTTTGGTTCACGGCGTAAATCTGCTCGACAAATGACGGGTTTTCG
Organism: Candidatus Zixiibacteriota bacterium; assembly: GCA_024278515.1. Lineage (GTDB taxonomy): Bacteria > Zixibacteria > MSB-5A5 > GN15 > FEB-12 > JAJRTA01. The sequence goes on along the minus strand of JAJRTA010000253.1, from coordinate 1,712 downwards.
GCGAGAGAGAAAACTGCGCTGTACATAAATGAAATGTAGAGCATACAGGCGAAAGCGAACCAGAGTTTACGGGCCGGTTTCGGATTGCTCGAGCTGCTCGTACTCGTAAATGATGCGCCGTAAAGCAGGTAGTAGGCTGCCATGGCGGCTATTATTATCAGCAGGAACGGCCACCCGCTTACGATTGCCGAAGCGTACGCCGGGCGGCTGTAAACAAGTTGCAAAAACAAAAGCGGCGCGACACCGAGAGTTACGGTGGCGGCCATGACCGAAGGCAGCAACATGACATATTTTTTGACCTCGAGCTGTTGCCATTTGTTCTCTATACGGCTGAACAAAAGTACCATCATGCCGCCGAATACAAAGTTCATGGCCACAAAATGTCCGGTCAGGGTTACCAGATGAAGCAGGGTCAACAACCAGAGCGGCGCCGAAAGGAAATTGTAGTCAGGCAGATTCATTCGGTTGACCTTTCACCTTCAGTCGTCATGTATTGCAGGTATTCGATCATCGCCTCGCGCTCGGCGCTGTCGCCGGTAAAGGGCGGCATTTCTTCGGCAAAATCTTCAGCCATGTCTAAGATGTCATGAATGTCGGCCGGTTCCAATCCCAGCAGTGATTCTGATTTGTCGTTATGTCCGCCGAACACGTGGCACTTGCCGCATCGAATATCATACACCTTCCGGCCGAAGTCGACACCTTCAAGCGAGTAGATCTGTTTAATTGTGCGATGATCGAGTTGTTTATAAATATGAGCCGCGATCAGGTCCGCTTCTTTTTCGGTGCCTGCAAACGGCGGCATATTTCCTCGAAGCGCGTGCGCTCCTTTGATAACAGAAGCTATGAACAGTTCATCGGTGCCGTCAAACGCCGGTTTCAGCGGGTGGTATCCATCGATCGTGTGGCAGCTTCGGCAGGCGCGACGGAAAAGGTCAGCGCCGTCATCGCCGGTACGATACCTGATGTGTGGAAGCAGGCCTTGCTCACGATATGTATCGGCTTTGGCCAGTTCAATCCCGTTGCCGTACATGTATTCATAGATAACAAACGGCTTGCGGACAGACTCGCGCAGCCACTCGAACGATCCGAACCAGAGCAGGCCCAGCGCCATCATGATGAGACTCACGATCAGATTGACCCGTTTGCGCAAAAGCAGCCCGAACAGTAGAAACCCGATTAGCAACAGCCCACCGAACCACCATGTCAGCATTTCCGAGCGGGCCGGGGTGGGCATTGATTCGCCGACTATCGACGTGATACTTTCCGGTATGCTTCCCCAAAACCAGATAAATGAAGGCAGCATTACGGCGATACCGATCAAGCCCCATACCGCATTGAAACGGACCACACTTGATTTGAAAGCAGATCCGGGCTGAATGGAAATGATCATAGTGCTGTAAAGACCGGCCAGCATAATGCAGATACCGGTACGCAGGATAAGCGTAGGCCAGAACGTACTGTTAAAGAATCCATCGAAAAATTTACCGCTGGTCAGCCATCCGTCCGGAGTGAGCATGAACGACAGGATGCCGTTGATAATAAACAGCGACATCCAGGCGGCAATGAAATATATCCAGCCGAGAATGAGATGATTGCGGGCGGACATGCGCTCCCATCCGTAGTAGTATAAAATCGCGGCCAGGATTTCCACCGCGAAGAAACACCACTCGGACGCCCATCCCCAGACGAAATGACGAATCAGCACTTCGGTT
>JAJRTA010000252.1 GCA_024278515.1 Candidatus Zixiibacteriota bacterium | reverse complement strand
TTCAATGGGACTTTCCGGCAGGAGTGCCTTGATGCTCATTGGTTTACGAGTATTACTGATGCCAGAGAGAAGATTGAACATTGGAGGAATGACTACAACACTGAGAGACCACACAGATCGATTGGCCGGAGAACACCGGCTGAAGAAGAAGCTAAACAGATTGATAAAACAAAGACAGAATCACTAACTTGCAACTGGACCTAATAATGGGGGCTGATCAGGCCTATATCTGGCGGATAGTATCCAGTGTGGCTCTCGATTACATTCGCAAACAAAGAGTGCGTCAGGATCATGCCCGGAAAGTGAAGGAAAGCGGGGTCCAAAAAGCGAACCCCAACCCTGAGGAAATACTTATCAGGAATGAGCATACGGAACTCGGATTCAAAGCAATATTTATGATGAGCGAGGAGTGCCGAACATTTTGGCAGTTGTGGCTGGTTGACGGGCTTTCTCAGTCTGAAGTGGCGCAAAAGTTTAAGATAACCAAGAACAATTTGAGACAAAAAATCCGTACCTGCAGGGAAAAGCTCAGGGAAATAATGAAGAAACTGACCGGAGAAGACTAACATTTGTCTCAGATATCCGCCCAATGGTTGAATGAACAAAACACGGCGGTAACACAATGGATGAACAGAACATATATATGGATATGATTCCCGCTTATCTCAGCGGGAAATTGAACGCGGAAAACAAACAGGCGTTTGAGAAACAACTTGCGCAAGATCCTCAGTTGCAGGAGGAACTCGACCACATGAGCTGTCTTCGCAGTGGATTGATTGTCTATAACGAAACCAAAGCCGGGGGCCATTTGCCGTCGGAGCTGATAGCTAAATACGCCACTACTCCGGATCTGTTGTCGCGGGGGGAACGACAACAGATTGATCAGCATTTGCCTAACTGCGCTGCTTGTCAGGAGGACCTGCGTTTTTGCGCGCCTCCTGATTTTGTACGTGAGGATTCGGCCGATTGTGCGGAACCGAAAACAGACAGTCTGTTCAGCCGTCTGCTGGCTCCGATCTGGCGTCCGGTCCTGACCGCGGCTCTTATTTTGGTGGTGGCCGTCCCGGTGCTTTACTATGGTCTGCAATCGCCGTCTGAGGGCTACGCGACCGTGTCTTTTAACATCGCTCCGGTAAGCAGGGATATTCGTTCGTTGAACCAGCTTGCAATAGCCGACAGCGTGGGGACAGTTGATCTGTTGTTTCTTCTGCCGATACCCGAGACTTCCGATCTCGAGTGTGAATTAGTTGACGAACAGGGAGGGGTGATTCATGAGTGGGTTTATACCGGTACGCATAATCCGATTGCCCTGAGCTTGCCGGCATCCTATTTTGACACTGGAATATTGCGATTGAAAGTACGGGCTTCCGATTCGGAAAGCGACGATGATTGGTTTGTGTTCCGGCTGCAGGTGTCGCGGGATTAACTTAAAACGCCTCTCTGCGGCCGGCCGGCGGCAAAGAGGTAAACATCAGACACCTGACAACTTTTATTATACTCAGTGTACTATTTTTTGCGCTGTCCTGTTCCGACAACCCGGAAAGTGACGAAATCGCTTTCTCCCGCATATACGGTCAGCGCGACACGACGGCACTGGCCGAGCTTGTCAAAAGCGATCATGAAGCTGTTCGCCGCTTCCTGAGTGGTTCTCTCAATAGATTTATCGTTCAGGCAGCGGGCGAACATGATCCCCGGTACGACGATTCATTATCACAACTTAGCTGGCTGATCGAACAGTATTCGCGAATCTCAGGTGTTACCGATCTTGAGCAACGGCTGGATATTTACTCCTCCTGGACTCCGGACCAGGCGCATCGCCGCCTGATAACCGATTTCCTTCGCGGAAAGGTTAGGCTGAGCGATATCTTCACACATTATGAAAAACTCAACGATCAATTTCGAGTCTGCGAACTGACTTACTTCCGGGCAAACCGCCTCTATCCGAAAGGAGAAATCGACTCGGCTTTGGTTTATGCGCTCAATGCTTATGAATCTTCATTGAAGCTGGATTACCGAGCTATTACCGGCTGGTCATGTCTGTTGCTCGGAAGAATATATGGAAACTATAAGGCTGATTCGGAAAAAGCTGAGAAGTATCTGGGTCTCGGCGAGGAGATGTTTACATCGATAGATCATACTGAAGGAGCGGCCCGGATACGCCTGGATCGGGCCGATCAACGGGTCAACCGCTATGAGACCGACCTGGCCATACATGGGTTCAGGCGGGCATTGATGGAGTTCCGAAGTATCGGCAGGGAACGGGAGCAGGGTTACTGCCTGTATGCTTTGGCCGAGGCGATGTATGACAAAAAAATGTTTGATTCGGCCCGTGGGTTGGCCGAGCAGTCGTTGGCCGTTCGGCGAACGCTGGACAACAGTTACCAGCATGACATCGGCTTTTCTTTGAGCCTCCTCGGTCTGATCGCTGAAGCATGTGACAGTCTGACGGTAGCCGAAAGTTATTATTATCAGGCAGACAGCTTGTTCCGTTCAATCGATCATGCGGCCGGTATTCGACTGAATGCCGTCAGGCTGGGTGCGTATATGCTTGATGTGGGCAATTCTGAGAAGGCACGGTACTGGTTTGAATTGTCTGAGGGGTACCAGGACAGGTTTGAGGAAAAGATTGGTACGCAGTTCGGTCTGGCGATATGCGACTATCTGGATGGAAAGTTCGACAACTCTCTCTCCCGGTTACGACACTGTATCAGGCTTCATGAGCGCAGCGCGATGAAACTGCCGGTGCCACAGGCGCGCAAGGGGATGCTTTCAGATCGGATTGGGTTTTACAATCTGGCGGCGACTATTTTTGCCGAACGGTATCTTTCAGAGAATATCCCGGACTATATCGACTCGACTTTTCATTACATCGAACGAAGCCGGGCCCAGGTCCTGCGTGATATGGTTGCTTTCGATCCGGACCCGTCTGAACAGGCAAAGGTTGAACCTTTGCTGGACCAAATCGCTCAACTGGATAACTCACTCATGCTTGGTGAAGGTGACAGCACGGAATTACAGTCAGCGATTTACCAGCTTGAAGATTCACTCCAGAAAGTCAGGTTCCGGCTGGGTCGTGGTCCGATTGTCGGGAGCCGCGGAAGCAAATGCGGGGTAGTTGATATCAAAACTGTTCAGAAATCTCTGCTGAATAACGGTGAGATACTTATTCAATATCTGATCAGTGAGTTCGGTTGTTTTCTGTTGACGGTCACCGGAGATAGTCGCGCTCTCGAAGCTGTCCCGGTCGAATGGGAGAAGCTGAAAGATGACGTTGATAATCTGCTTACCCACCTTCTTGAGTATCCTGTTGCAAAGAAACCATCACGGGAATTCTATGATCTGAGCCGACGGTTGTGTCGGTTGCTGATTCCCGACAGGTTGTTTCAGGAAGCAGACAGCAGCAGATTTATTGTGATGCCGGACGGGCCGCTTTACAGTTTGCCTTTTGATGTCCTTATGGATGATGAACGACATTATTTAATTGAAAAACACGCTCTTTCATATACTACGTCGATGACGGTTCTTTCTTCTACTATCTCCCGCAGGATGCGTTACCGGGACAAAGATGGAATTGTCATCTTTGCAAATCCTGCGACTGACAGCAGTATTGCTTCTTTGACGGGGTCGGAGTCTGAGGTTGAAGTTATAAGTAACGCTTTTCCCTCGGCTGCCGTTGCTGGCTATACCGGTTTGCTTGCGGATAAGAAAAGGTTCAGGGAGATCGATTACAGTCGGACAAGGATTCTCCATCTGGCTACTCATGGTTTTATTAATCGATTCCAGCCGGAGCGTTCGGCCCTGTTGTTTGCCGGAGATGGCCGCCGTCGCGGTAGTCTGCTACAGGCGGATGAAATAGCCGGGATGAATCTGCCGGTAGATCTGGTTGTGCTGTCGGCCTGCGGTACCGTGTCGGGTGTAAGCCTGCCGGGGGAAGGGGTCATGAACCTGGCCAAGCCGTTCATCATTGCCGGAGCCGGTACGGTTATTGCGGCTGACTGGATGGTCGATGATCGAGCGGCCACCGTATTTGTGAGAGAATTTTATTCACGGCTTGCAGGAGATGACGACAAGCTCGGTGCGCTTACCCGGACCAAGCGCCGATTTCTGTCCTCGGAGGTGCAACTTTACCGCCATCCCTATTTCTGGGCAGGCTGGAGGTTGGCAGGCTCGAACCGGTGATTATTATCCGGTAATTGAATTGGTTTGTTATTTAGCTGTTTCGATACTCTCTAAACCATAAAAGACCTTGAAAGCAGTTTTCAGTTGACAAACATCTATCGTGACATATAATGAGCATATAGTCATAGAAGCCCTCCTAGGCCCTGCCTGTCCTCCCCGTGTGCTTGATCCTTAGCAGGCAGGGCTTCTCCTTAACTTTTTTCCAGTTTCTACCGTAAGATATTTTCTGCGACTTTGTCGATGGCTGAAAAAAGATGTCGCTATATGCAGATGTAGGACGCTTCAAGCTGTTGTCGGAATTGCCGATTCTATGACCAGGGGCGCGGGTAGCGCAAAAATGGCGCTTGTAAAAGCCGGGATCACGTGTATATTCAGGTCATACAACTGTTGGTAAAATACTCGCTCTTTGATCCCGCCGCAATTGGCGTTCAAACCGGAGGATAAGATGAAGCGACCGGCTTCTTTGTTTACATCAATTTTGCTTGTGTTTTTAATCGCCTCGCCGCTGATGGCCCAGGGTGTAATAAGTCTTGATCATGTAGATGGCGAGAGTGTGCCGGGACAGATTGTTGCCGGGCCGACTATTACGTTCTATCTGCGTCTTCAGAACGGCACTGTTTATGACCTGCTCGGTTCAACCAACGGGTTCAGGTTTTACTCGCCTGACGGAGGTATCTGGTCGCCGCTGGTCGGCGATACGGCCAATATCGGGTGGGGGGAAATATACGACGGCGGTGTCTATATTTCGCCTTTGAGTGTTACCGGCTCCGGCTCGGATACGATCGGATTCGGCGGTTTTGCCATGGTGAAACCGGGCATCCAGACCGGGTTTGACCAGATTGTACTCACAATCTCGACCTCCATCGATCCGTCACAGAACGGTAAGACTTTCTGTCTGGACTCTTCGTATTATGCCCCGGCCGGTTACTGGCTCTGGTCGCACTCCTCGAATGGAACCAGCCTACCCGGCTGGGATGGCCCGCATTGTTATGTCGCTACCGGCTGCTGTGTTGGCATACGCGGCAATGTTAATAATGATGCGGCCGACGAAATTGACATTTCGGATATGGTCTACCTTGTCGACTACATGTTCACCTCCGGCACCGCGCCGGAATGCTGGGGAGAAGCCAATATTGACGGCAGTGGTCCGGTCAGCGGTGGAACTGATTCAGCCGATGATATCGATATCTCGGATCTGGTTTTCTTAGTCGATTATATGTTCACCAGCGGCCCTCCTCCGGTGGATTGTTTCTGAGTTGATTTTCTCCGAAGTCCATTACTGCGCCCGGCCATAGTAACCGGGCGTTTTTCCCGACCTGAAATTGCCTGCACCCGGGATTTATAGCGTTGTCCCGGTATCTTTTCCGTGTTTTTACGGATGTCAAAGGTTAGACGGGAAATCCGGATCCAAGTCCGAAGCACAGAACTGACTCAGAACTCTCACGGGCGACATTTGCGGCAGGGGGAAAGACCTTCATAAAGAGCTTCTTCCCGAGTGTCAAAAAGTCTGTGCCGGTCCGGTCGAAACCTGCCCGCTGACTCACAACCGGGACGGTGTAACCGAAACCGTCCCCGGCCGGCGGTGTAATAATCCTCGGGAGTTCTTTCAAGCGCGAAAAGGCCGGTTTTGGCCTTCATGGCCCGGCGCTGGGCCGCCAGCAGTTTTTGCACCGGGCGACGGTTGAGATCATTATTGCTGAAAATCATCAGGTAGCCCAGCCCCTTTTCAAGAATCGCCTCTCCGGCAAAAATAGAGTCGATATACAGGTAGCCCAGCAATCGTCCGTATTTATCCCGTCGCTGTTTGATATATTCCACCCGGGCGGTTTTGCCGAGGGCCAGCTCGGTGAGGAACTGTTTGGCCTCTTCGTAAAGGGGGGCGTCGACCTCCGGGGTATCGATATTGGCCAGCCGCAAATGCTCCCCGCCCGGCAGTTCGACGGTGTCGCCGTCGATAACATTGACAATCCGCCAGCGGTCATCCGGCTTGAAGTCTAATCCTATGTCATCGGCTAAACGGTAGCAGACGATGGTGGCGGTCAGCAATACCAAAACCGTCCCTTTGATGATTTTCCCACGTCGTGACATAAGCCTGTTAAACCGTCTCGCCATTAAAGATCACCCTGGAGTATCCTTCCGTTGTCGGTTCGACTCGGATGAGTTCTTCGACACGGTCTTTCAGATCCTCGACATGAGTGATCAGCAGAATCTGCGGAAAACGATGTTTGAGCGAGCCGAGCGCCTTGATGATAAGGTCTTTGCGATCGTTGTCCTGAGAGCCGAATACTTCGTCCAGGATCACGAATGAACGCTCCAGTCCGGCTGACTCGGTCAGAGCCAGTGAAATTGCCAGCCTCAGGCACAGATTGGCCAGGTCTTTCTCTCCGCCGGAGAATCTCTCAACCCCGTAGTATTGCCCGGAATCCATCACCTGAAGGTTATACTTTTCATCAAGCTCGACCAGGCTGTATTTGCCGCCGGTCATTTCGGAGAACAGATCGCTTGAAAGTTCGGCCAGGCGCGGACGGATTCGAGTGATCAGGTGTTGCCGGTATTCAGCCATCAGGACCGCCAGTTTTTCACGCACGTACCGGGTCTCCTGTCGCTCGTTCAATTCGGCTTTCAGCCGGTTGAACTGTTCGAGTTGTTTGCTCTTTTCATCGAGTTCGGTTTTGGCTACGGCTAAATCGCGGTTGAGACCGGCCCCGACCGTCCTTGCGTCATCAAGGGCCTGTTGCGACGAAGCCAGCTCTTTCTTAATAATTACAAATGCTGTTTCATCGTATGCAAGGTTCGACAGTTCGGACTTCAGTTTGTCTATGACCTGCTTCTGGTCTTTTATTTTGCTCTCTGTTTCTTCGATTTCTTTGACTGCAACCGGTGTCCTCTGGAGATTTCCGGTCAGCCGGTAGAGACGCGCCCGGTCCTTTTCCATATCTTCCACCCGGGCGACCAGCTTTGCGAACTCTTGCGGATCAAATGTGACTTCGGCCAGGCTGTTCAGTTTCTGAGTCAGTGAAATGACAGACGCTTTTACCTCGGTCAGTTTTGTCTTAAGGTCGGCGATTTCTCCGGCCAGTGATTTTCGCTCGACCTCGGTTTCATAGCGGACTTTCGCCTCGGTTTCGAGGTTAGCGCACTGTTCTTTGAGTTTGCGCCCCCGTATTTCCAGTTTCGTTACTTCTTCGGATTTTTCGGCCAACGACTTTTCCAGTCCGGCTAATTCATTCTTCAGGTGTCGGCGTATTTCCGGCAAATCGTCACCAAACGGCCGGTGGCAGCGGTCGCAGACGGAGTTCGGGCCGAACTGTTGAATATCGGAAATCTGTTTGCGGAGTTTTTGTGATTGGTTTTCAAGGTTGTTTCTGGTCGCTTTGGCTTCACTATATGAAGCGCGGGCGG
>JAJRTA010000251.1 GCA_024278515.1 Candidatus Zixiibacteriota bacterium | reverse complement strand
CGTAGTCAGCGACAAAATCCGGGTCGCGTCCTGAAGTGTAGTTGCGCGAAGAACCGGAAACCGCTTTAGCCAGCGGGATCGCCCAGTCCGGTGTCAGTTTGCGGTAGAGCCAGATGTTGAAGCGGTTACGGAGGATACGTTTGAGAAACCGGTATCCGCGGTCAGCTTTGGCCAGTCCGTCACCATGAATCAGATGAAGGTGTTTCCCTTCATATTCGAGGTCGCAGGTATCCCGGTAGATGCTGACTCCAATTTCCCGCGAAAAGAAGTCACCCATCCAGAAGTCATGGTTGCCGCTTACGTAGTCGACCTTGATACCACTCTCGACCAGTCCGGTCAACATGCACAGCACCCGGTGATGGTACCTGGGAATCGCGTGCTTGTACTCGAACCAGAAATCAAACAGGTCGCCGAGGATAACCAGCCGGTCGCCGTCGGTGCGCACCAGGTCAAACAACGCCGCCAGTTTTTGCTGTTTACGTGCTTCCAGCGCGTCGTCATGAGCACCCAGGTGCGCGTCTGAAAAGATGTAGAGGGCCATTGCAATGTTGACCTTAAAATATCACAACCACACCAGCGGTCCGGCGAGTGATCCGAGCTTTCCTTCCCCACTGAGAGAGGAACACGAAGGACGGAATGTGTTCAACCCTTTATCCCACTTTCTCCATAAAGGCAGGCATGGCGTCAAAGAAAGCGGCATCCATCCTCTCAAGCGGCAGATCTACCAGGTCATTGATCACCAGGCGGTCACCGCCGACCGTGCCGATTTGTGTGCAGGGTAATTTCAGTTTGTCGAAAAACTCCTGAACCGACGAAGCACTCTCCCGGGCGCAACTGATTACTACGCGTGACTGCGTTTCACCGAAAAGAAGCTCGTCGGGACGAAGATCGTCCTTTAATGTCAGCACCGCTCCGGTTTGCTGTTCGCGATTCGACACACAACATTCCGCCAGCGCCACGGCCAGTCCGCCGTCGGCGCAGTCGTGCGCCGACCGGATCCAGCCGCGCATAATAGCTGCAAGCAGCCCATCCTGGAGATGCTTCTCGAACTTAAGATCGAGCGGAGGCACCTCTCCCCGCGTCATACCGTGCACCGTGTGCAGGTACTCGGAGGCGCCTATAGCACTGCTGTTATTCCCCAGCAGGAAAACCACATCACCGTCCTGCTTGAACCACTGGGTAGTGATATGCTTTACATCGGCAATCAGGCCGACCATGCCGATAGTCGGGGTCGGGAACACCGCCCGTTCCGGGTCTTCATTGTAGAACGACACATTCCCGCCGGTGACCGGCGTGTCAAATACCACACAGGCCTCACCCATTCCGGCCACCGCTTCGGCGAAGCCATAATAGATTTCAGGCTTATACGGGTTCCCGAAATTGAGACAGTTGGTCACGGCCAGCGGCTGCCCGCCGGAGCAGACGATGTTACGAGCCGCTTCGGCAACAGCGCTTTGCGCGCCACGGCGCGGGTTGAGATAGCAATAGCGACCGTTGCAATCGGTGCTCATGGCCAGCGCCTTGCTGGTTTTGCGCAGTCGCAACACTGCAGCATCGGATCCGGGGCCGACCGCCGTGTTGGTGCGGACAGTCGAGTCGTATTGTTCGTACACCCATCCCTTGTGACAGATGTTCGGTGACGACAACAGCTTCAGCAAATCCGCGCTCCAGTCGCGATCAATCGGAAGCGCGTCGATATCCAACTCGGCATACTCATCAAGATAAGCCGGACGTTTCGTCTCACGGTGATAAACCGGCGCATCACCACCAAGCACCAGAGATGCCGACGGAATCTGTGCGACAATCTCGCCATGATAACGCACAGTCATCAGCTTGTCATTTGTAACATGGCCGATGATAGTCGAATCGAGGCCCCATTTGTCGAAGACCTCGGTTACCGCATCCTCACACCCTTTTTTGACACAAACCAGCATACGTTCCTGTGATTCGGAGAGCAGTATTTCGTACGGTGTCATGCCGGTTTCACGTACCGGCACTTTTTCGATATCGACCAGCACGCCGCACTCCCCCTTAGCCGACATCTCAGAACAACTGCAGGTAATTCCGGCGGCCCCCATATCCTGAATGCCGACTATCAGATCTTTCTCGATGATTTCAAGGGTGGCCTCCAGCAGAAGTTTTTCCATGAACGGGTCGCCGATCTGCACCGAAGGACGTTTGGCCTCGGACTCTTCTGTCAGTTCCTCGGAGGCAAAGGTAGCCCCGTGGATACCATCGCGACCGGTTTTACTGCCGACAATCATCAACGGGTTGCCCTCCCCTTTGGCCACAGCCGAAGCTATCCCATCGCTTTTGACAATCCCGACGGCCATCGCGTTGACCAGCGGATTGCCGGTGTAAGCTTCATCGAAATAAACCTCACCGGCCACAGTAGGCACCCCGAACGAGTTGCCGTAGTCGCCAATTCCGCGCACCACCCCGTCCACCAGATACCGCACCCGCGGATTGTCCGGCGAACCGAAGCGAAGCGAGTTCAACGCGGCTATCGGACGGGCCCCCATTGTGAAAATATCGCGAAGAATCCCGCCCACGCCGGTTGCCGCGCCCTGGTACGGCTCCACTGCTGAAGGGTGGTTGTGCGATTCGATTTTGAATACTACGGCCATCCCGTCGCCGATATCGACCGCGCCGGCGTTCTCCTCGCCTGCCTTGGCCAGCAGGTTTTTCCCTTCGCGCGGTAATGTTTTCAACAGGGCGATAGAGTTCTTGTAGGAACAGTGTTCGGACCACATCACCGAATAGATACCCAGTTCGGTGTAGGTCATTTCGCGACCGAGGGTCTGTTTGATTTTTTCATGTTCGTCTTTAGTGAGGCCGTGAGCTTCGACCATTTCCGGGGTGACTTCGGGCTGCTTGTATTTCGCGGACATTGTTTCTCCTTAAAGTAAGGAGTGGAATATAGGGTCACAACGCGTGCGGGTCAATCGGGAGTTTTGCTGGACTTTCCCCGGGAATATGGATTGACGAAATTTTAATGCAGTTATGGCCGGTTGAGAGCCGGAAGTAGCAAGGGGTTCCTGCCTGCTGCTGTTCTGGATATCGGATCGAGTCCGGCATGACGCCCCGTGTCCGTAGTCGGGTATGTCTCGTGCGCCGACTCACCGTGCACGTGGACATACGCTGCGTATAATAACACCTTTCAGTAACATTTATTGTGAGGGAAGTCGGGCATGAGCCTGCTCAAAAACTCTTTACATCAGTCGATAATTGGTCTAAATTAAGCGGCTTTAGAGGAAAATGACCATGATGTTCGACCCGTTAAAAGATAATTATACCATCCCTTCAGCCGAGGAGAAAATCCTCGAGTTCTGGGACCAGGAGGATGTGTTCCACAAGTGCAACGAGCTGGCCAAGGACAAACCGCACTTCGTCTTCTACGAAGGCCCGCCGACCGCCAACGGCCGGCCGGGGATTCATCATGTCATTTCCCGCACGGTTAAGGATACGGTCTGTCGCTACAAGGCAATGAACGGCTTCCGGGTCGACCGCAAAGCGGGTTGGGATACTCACGGCCTGCCGGTCGAGATCGAGGTCGAGAAACAGCTCAAGCTGGAATCAAAAGCCCAGGTGATCGAATACGGGGTCGACAAGTTCAACGCCAGATGTAAAGAATCGGTTTTCAAGTACCTTGACCTGTGGGACAAGATTACCCGCCGTATGGGTTACTGGATCGACCTCGAGGACGCCTATGTTACTCTCAAAAACGAGTATATCGAATCGGTCTGGTGGATTCTCAAAAACTTTTTCGACCGTGACCTGATCTATCAGGGCTATAAAACGCTGCCGTTCTGCCCGCGCTGTGAAACCGGTCTGTCTTCGCACGAAGTGGCACAGGGATACGAGATGGTCAGGGATCCTTCGGTCTTTGTCAAAGTGAAAGCCGCTGATGATGATTTCTCCTACCTGATCTGGACCACCACGCCGTGGACTTTGCCTTCAAATGCAGCGCTCTGTATGCACCCGGAGGCTGACTATGTGATGATCGAACACGAAGGGGAAAAACTGGTGCTAGCTGAAGCGCTGGTCAACAAACTGTTCGATGAAGACAAGCCCCCGCTTCAAAAGTACAAGGGGAAAGATTTCCTGAAACGCAGGTATGTGCCTCTTTTTGATTTTTTTGCCGATCGGGCCGAAGAAGCGTTTTATGTCATTAACGCAGAGTTTGTCACGCTTGAAGACGGCACCGGGATAGTGCATATCGCCCCCGGTTTCGGCGCCGACGACTATGAAATCGGCCGACAGTACGGCCTGCCGGTGCTTCAGGCCAACGCCGCCAACGGTATTTTCAAAGAGTCGGCCGGAAAGTATGCCGGTATGTTCGTCAAAGACGCCGACCCGGTAATTATCAGGGATCTTAAAGCAAGCGGCCGTCTGTTCAGGAAAGAACTGTACGAACACAACTACCCGTTCTGCTGGCGATGCGACTCACCGCTGATTTATATCGCTCGTCAATCATGGTATCTGAAAACCACGCAGTTCCGCGAACAGTTGATCAAAAACAACAACGCAATCAACTGGTATCCGGATGAGATCCGCACCGGTCGAATGCATGACTGGCTGGAAAACAATGTCGACTGGGCGCTTTCACGTGAAAGGTTCTGGGGTACGCCGATCCCGATCTGGGTTTGTGATGACAACAAGTGTCAGAAGAAACGAGCGGTGGGGTCGATTGAACAACTGCTCGGGGAAGCGGTCAACCCGCCCGATGAGGTCGAACTGCACAAGCCGATGATGGATGAGGTCAAACTCAGGTGCGAGTGCGGCTCGGAAATGACCCGAATTCCCGAAGTGCTCGATTGCTGGTTTGATTCAGGCTCAATGCCCTACGCCCAGTGGCATTACCCGTTCGAGCACAAAAAAGAATTCAAGGACAGATATCCGGCCGATTTTATCAGCGAAGCGGTCGACCAGACACGTGGCTGGTTTTATTCGCTCCTTGCCATCTCGACAATACTTTTCGATAAACCACCGTTCCGAAACAATGTTGTGATGGAGTTCGTTCTTGACCGTGAAGGCAAGAAAATGTCCAAGCATAAGGGTAATGTTACCGACCCGTTCGAGACCATGGACAAATACGGGGCCGATCCGACCCGCTGGTATCTTCTGGCCAATTCCGCTCTCTCGGTGCCGACAAAGTTTGATCCCGACGCCCTGGCTGAAGTTGTTCGCAAATATTTTGATACTCTGCGCAATACGTACTCGTTTTTCGCGCTTTATGCGAATATCGACAACATCGTTGAACGAGCCGCCGATGAAAAGGTCTCGATAGATGAGTTCCTTGAGAAGCGGGCCGGGGAGCCGAACCGGTTCGACCGCTGGATAGTTTCACGTTTCAACAGCCTGACCCGTAAAGTAGCCTCGTACTTTGACGGTTACGAGCTGACCCGCCCGGTGCGCCTGATCCAGCACTTCGTTATCGAGGAGCTTTCCAACTGGTATGTTCGCAACAATCGTCGCCGTTTCTGGGCTGAAGGTGACGATCCGGGCAAGATGCGGGCCTATTTGACCCTTTATCGCGTCCTTGTTGATATCTGCAGGCTGACCGCCCCGGTGACGCCGTTCATGAGCGAACTGCTGTTCAGGCAGTTGATGGGCAATAATCCGAAAGCACCCCTTTCGGTGCACATGAGTGATTATCCAAAAGCAGACGAGTTGCTGATTGATAATGAACTGGAACGTTCGATGGGTATGATTGAGAAAGTTGTCACCCTCGGACGAGCGGCCCGTTCTCGTCGCAACCTGAAAGTACGTCAGCCTTTGGCCGAACTTCTGATCGACCTGCCCGGGGATTTCAGCTTTGATCAGCTTTCCGGTTTCACGGATATTATCCGCGATGAACTTAACGTGAAAAAAGTGTCACCAGTTGAAAATCTGTCCGATTATGTGACTTACTCGGCCAAACTGAATTTCAAGACAGCCGGTTCCCGGCTGGGAGCCGACGCCAAAGAGACCGCTCAGAAGCTTGCCGGGATGGCTTCGGCTGAGGTTCAGGCTGGTGAGAAAGCCGGCAAGTTTGTGGTTGCTCTCGAGGGGGGCGAGGTTGTACTTTCTGAGGACGAGGTTTTGGTAATCAAACAGGAGCGTGAGGGATTCGCCGTTGAATCCGACGGCGGACTGAGTGTGGCTTTGGTAACCGACCTTGATGAAGAACTGGTACACGAAGGGTATGCGCGTGAGCTGATCAACAAGATTCAGAACATGCGCAAAGCCTCCGGGTTTGAAATCACCGATCGCATTGTGGTCGCCCTCAGTTCGACCGAGCAGGTTGAAAAGGCGGCACAGAAACATAACGAGTTTATCAGAGCCGAGACCCTGGCCGACGAGTTGAAACTGTCCGTAAACAGCGACGACAACGTTCAGGAGTGGAACATAAACGGTGAAAAAACCAAAATATCGGTAGTAAAGGTTTAGTTCGGAGAATCCGGTGCGAAAATCCGAAATGAAAAAATACCAGAAGCTGCTCTTGGCCAAGAAAAAGGAGCTGCTGAAAGAGATGGGTATCCTGATGGAGTCATCGGTGTCTTCGACGATCAAGGACTCCACGGGGGATTTGTCCTCTTACTCCTATCACATGGCCGACCAGGGAACCGACGCGATGGAGCGGGAAATGGCCTTTATGTTCGCTTCCAAGTCCGGGCGGCTCGTTTATCACATCGATGAAGCTCTCCGCAGGATCGAGGACGGCAGCTATGGAAAGTGTTGCTCATGCGACCAGCAGATCAGCAAGGACAGGCTGACCGCAGTTCCCCACGCCCGACTCTGTATCGAGTGCAAATCATCTGAAGAGGACAATAAAACTGGTCCCCCAAAACGGTAAAACACTTCTCTGGCCGGTTGCTATAATTATTTCAGCGTTGCTTGCCGATCAGGCAACGAAAATAATGGCGGTCTATTTACTTGCCGACGACAGTTCAGTGAGAGTTCTCGGTGAGTTCTTTATGTTTACTCTTGTCTACAACCGCGGCGGGGCTATGGGCACCAATCTGGGCTCATCGACATATTACCTTGTCGCTTCGACATTAATCCTGATTTTTCTTTTGTACTATATCTATCTTGCCCGGGCTGACCGGATATTGTCTTGCACGCTGGCCCTGATCGCCGGAGGAGCGCTGGGGAATATTATCGATCGTATCCGGCTGGGTCAGGTGGTAGATTTTATTGATGTCGATATCCCGGATGTAACCCTGTTTAACTATTCCATCCACCGCTGGTGGACCTTTAATCTCGCCGATGTGGCCATTACCTCGGGGATCATGCTGCTTTTCCTGCGCATGATTATGGGCAAGCACCGACCTCCGGCGCAGGAATCAGATAACAGGCCGGAATTGTTGTAACTTTGTATAGCTGATTCCCGTACACTCTCTCATTGAATTAGTCCCTGCCGGGCTTATTTCAGGCAAGGCAGGTAAAAACAAAAGTGTTTGGTATTCCGGAGAAGCAATGTCCGTCATATCACGACCAACCGCATTGGTGCTTCTGTTTGTTCTACTGGCTGTAAACCATAGTATGGCCGACTCTCAATCTGCAAGGAAACCGCCAACCGGGCGTCTGAGCGGACGGGTGCTTGACGCCACGACGAAGACACCGATAATCGGCGCAAGCGTGATGATTATCGGCCTTGAGCGCGGAGCCGCTACCGACGAAAACGGTGATTTCAGTGTGAAAAACCTCCCGGTGGGTTCATACAATGTTTCCATCTCAAGCGTAACTCATGCCCCGATGGTTTATCCCGATGTCATCATCCGCTCGGGACGCATGACTTATCTTCAGGTTGAGCTTCACCAGACGACCCGACCGGTTGAAAACATGGTGGTGCGGGGGAGCTATTTCGATGACAGCCCGGACGCTCCGACCAGTTCCACCAGCTTTTCAGGTGAGGAGGTACGTCGCTCGCCCGGTTCGGCCGGTGATGTCAGCCGTATTGTCAGCATTCTCCCCGGTATTGCAAAAGTCAACGACCGGATGAACAGTCTGGTGGTGCGCGGAGGCACTCCGACCGAGAATGCATTCTATCTTGATAACATCGAGATACCGAATATCAATCACTATCCGCTGGAGGGATCATCAGGTGGACCGATCGGCCTTTTGAATGTCGATTTTGTGCGTGATGTGACCTTCTCTGCCGGTGGCTTTTCCGCTTCCTACGGCGATCGTCTTTCCTCGGTGATGAGTATAGAGTTCCGCGAAGGCAACCGTGAAGAGTTCGACGGTCAACTTGATATGAACTTCGCCGGATTCGGCGGTGTTTTCGAGGGACCGCTGGCCGGCGGGAAGGGTTCATGGATGCTGTCGGTGCGGCGTAGTTTTCTTGACCTTCTGGTCGAGGCGATCGGCACCGGTATAGCGCCGGAGTATTCAGACTACCAGGGTAAGCTGGTATATGATTTTTCTCCTTCCAACAAGCTGACCCTGATCGGTGTGGCCGGTATTGATAAAATCGAATTCACCCGTGAGGATTCCGAAGAAAACGGCAACTCGGTTTAAGGCATTTTCGATGGTTACGAATTCGCGGTCGGCGCCAACTGGCGGTATCTCTTCGGTCGGCGGGGGTATGCGAACACATCGGTTGCTTTTCTGGGCACCCGGTATCGCGGCAAATGGTATGAAACAGTCGGGGCGTCCGATCTTGTTCGGGAAAACTCTTACGAGCGGTCGGTGCAACTGCGCAATGTCAATGTCTATCAGATCGGTGAGTACGACCATGTTGAGTTCGGCTTCGAGGGGAAATATCTGCTGAACGACTATGACGCCTGGGTAGCCGAATACACCAACCCTATCGGTGACACGGTGCCGCCTCTGAATATGGACGCCAAAGTGCATTCGCCCAGGGCGGGGTTGTTCGCCAGTTTTGTGACGCGGCCGCTGTCACGTCTGACGACAACATTCGGACTGCGGTATGATTATTTCAGGTATAACGGGCAATCGCATTTCTCCCCCCGGTTTTCTCTCAGCTTGAGTCTCAGCGACCGTACCAGCCTGAACGGCGCAACCGGAATCTACTACCAGAGCCTGCCGGCCGGGCTGCTGGCTCAGCGCAGACGTAATCTCGATCTGGCCGACCCGGTCGCTTATCATTATGTACTCGGCGTATCACACCTGCTTACGGAAAGCACCCGTTTGACAATCGACACCTATTACAAACAGTATGACAATTTCCCGATGGATCCCTATCAACCGCAGTTATTCGTACCGGATGAGCTGGTTTATCGCGGGTTCTTCGGCAATTATGAATACCTTCAGGATAACGGCGAAGCCCGCTCTTACGGTGTGGAACTGACTCTTCAGAAAAAACTGGTCGAAGGGTTCTATGGGCTGGTGTCGTTTTCATGGTCCAAAGCTGAGTACCTGGGCCTTGACGGTATCTGGCGCGATCGGGTTCTTGACAATCGTGTGATCTTCGGAGTCGAAGGCGGCTACAAGCCAAACAATAAATGGGAGTTCAGCACGCGCTGGATCTTTGCCGGAGGTCCTCCCTACACACCGCTGGACCTGGAGATGTCACAACTCACAAACCGCTCGGTGCTGGATCGCGCGCGGGTCAATGAAGAACGTCAGCCGGACTACCACTCGATGAACCTCCGGGTGGATCGTCGCTATAATTTCTCCGGCTCCAACCTGATCGTGTATTTTTCCGTATGGAATGTGTACAATCGCAAGAATGTTTACAGCTATTACTGGAACGAGGTCGAAAAAAAGGAAGATGTCATCTATCAGTGGAGTATTCTGCCGATAATCGGGCTGGAATTCGAGTTCTGATCACAGTCCGTCCCGTTAAATTGTTTATTACCGCTTTTGAAGTATAAGCAAATGAAATTGTCCTGTTTCCTCCAAAAATCAACGTACCATTTGTGATAGCGGAAGACAGATAACTTTCTGTTATTATAAAACCTGATAAAGGAGAACAAATGAAAAAGACTCTGGTCCTGACAGCCGGGCTGATCGCTCTGGTATGCGCCATGGCCGTCGCCGAGGAACCGCCCTGGTTCGATATGGAAAACTGTGTTTTCTGTAAACATATCACCGCCGAAAAAGGGCTGATGGAGCACATGAACTCCACTTACTACAAACATTCCAAAGGTGTGCTGTCGGTTACCACGGTGGACAAAGATTACCGCGAAGCGCTTAATCGCGCCAGCAAAGCTATGTCCGCGCAGGGTGAAAAGATGATGGCCTCGATGGGCAAAGGTGAGCCGCCGCCCTATATGTGCGGTCATTGCACGGCCTACGGCGGGTTTATCATGGCCGGGGTGATGCCGGAAATTTACAACACCGATCAGGGAGAAATCACTCTGTGGATGTCGGACAAGCCTGAGCTGGTGGAGAAACTGCATACTTTTGCTCAGCGCTCGATGGATGAGCGTGAGAAAATGCACTCCGAAACGGAGCACTAACGGTTTAGTGTCCGGTAATATGTTCAACCCCGTTCAGTTGACTCCGAGCGGTTTTTTTTGTCCTTTACAGGGTGGTGAAAGTCAACCCGGAAGATCAAGGCCCATGGATAGCGACAGACTTATTGACGGAATGAATGAATACTACGCTCGTCGCGCCCCTGTCCATGACGAACTGATGTCGTACCGTTCCGTCGAACAGATGGAAAAGATTTTCGCGCCGGTTATCGCATTGCTTGAGCCGATGATCGACGGCCGGGATATCCTCGAAATCGCGTGCGGCACCGGCAACTGGACACAGGTGCTGGCAAAACGAGGCCGACATGTAACAGCCACCGACGTTAATCGGTCGATGCTCGAACTCGCCCGGGAAAAAGAGTACACGCCGACTTCTCCAAAGTTCGTTGAAAGCAACGCCTACACCCTTGACGATGTTGAGCAGTGTTGCGAGGTTGCCTTCATGGCTGATTGGTGGGCTCATATACCGCTGGAACGGCTGTCTTCATTCCTTGAGAACCTTCATCGTAAACTTCTCCCAAACGGTATTGTGATAGTCCTTGACATGCTTCCGCGTGAACTGCCAGAAGGCGAAACGGAACATTTTGACGAACAGGGGAATCGTATCCGTACTCGCACCCTGCCTGACGGCAGCCGTTTCCAGGTGGTGAAGAACTTCCCTGCGCGCCAGGAGCTATCTGATCTCACGAGCTGCTACGCCGATGAGTTTCATTATTGGCAATTCGCAGATTTGAAACGATGGCTTCTTGTCTACCAGCTTCGTTAGCCGGGAATTGCCTTTCCAACTAAGATGTTGACATTTCGGTTGTTCGGTCTAACTTTGAGCCGGTAACCAGGGCCGAAAGGCCCGTAACCGAGGATACCTGTGACAGTGCTTGAAAAACAGGCGGTTAAAACCGCTTTTTATGACTACCACGTAGAAGCCGGAGCCCGTATGGTCGAGTTCGCCGGATTCATGATGCCGATTCAGTATCAGGGAATCAACGCCGAACATCTGGCTGTGCGTGACAATATCGGTTTGTTCGATCTATCGCACATGGGAGAATTCGATGTCAGCGGCCCGGATGTGCGGGAGTTTCTCCAGCGGACGACCACCAACAATGTCGCGGCGCTTGAGACAGGGCAAATCCAATACAGTTGTATGACCAGGCCGGACGGCGGCATTGTCGACGACCTGTTGGTTTACCGTTTGGAAGACCGCTATATGCTGGTAGTGAACGCGGCCAATATCGACAAGGATTTCGCCTGGCTCCAGTCGCATCTGGACGGCAAAGTGGATCTGGTAAACAGGTCCGGTGATTTCAGTCTTCTGGCCATACAGGGGCCGAACGCGCAGAAGCTGTTCTCCGAATTAACGGATTATGACCTTGAGGCCATGCCCTACTATACCGCGGCGAGCGCCGAGGTGGCGGGCCAACAGGTGTTGTTTTCCCGCACCGGTTACACCGGTGAGGACGGTTTCGAGCTTTATCTTACATCCGGCCAGACCGACCCGCTGTGGAGGGCGGTGACCATAGCCGGACAAAAACATGATTTGAAACTGATCGGTCTGGCGGCGCGCGACAGTCTTCGTCTTGAAATGAAAATGGCTCTCTACGGCAACGACATAGATGAAACCACCAACCCGATCGAAGCCGGTCTGGGCTGGATTGTCGATCTGGACAAGGATTTCATCGGCAGGGATGTCCTTGCAAGAACCAAAGAAGAAAAACCGAGCCGTCGTCTGGTCTGCCTTGAGTTGTCCGGTCGTGTTATACCGCGAAAAGGTTACGATCTTATTGCCGACAATCAACTGGTCGGCAAAGTGACCTCGGGAGTGTTTTCACCGTCGTTGCAGAAACCGATCGCGCTTGGATACCTGCCGCGCCGTCTGGCCAGAATCGGCAGCCATGTCGAACTGGAGATTCGCGGCAGGAGGTTCCCGGCCCGGGTAGTCAGGCCGCCGTTCTACAAGGAAGGTTCACATCGGTAAGGCCGGATTATGAATGTTCAACTGTTCCTGACCCCCACACCTGCCGCCGCTTCAGAGATTACCGACAAAACGGCCGTGGTGATAGATGTTCTTCGCTGCACTACCTGTATCAGCGCCGCGCTGGCGGCCGGCGCCCGGGGTGTTATACCGACCGAGGGACCGGGTGAAGCGGTTGAAATGTGGACCAGGATCGGCTCCGATATGGCCGTGCTGGCCGGGGAGCGTCAGGGGGTCAGGATAGAGAACTTTCAACTGGGCAACTCGCCGTCGGAATTCAGCGCCGAAGCGGTCGGCGGCAAATATGTGGTGATGACCACGACCAACGGCACGGAAGCATTTCTGAAAGCTACCGGGGCCGCCCTGACTTTGTCGTGCAGCCTGACCAATATCTCGAAGGTGGCTGACCGGGTGGCCAGGGAAGGGAGAGATCTGGTGATATTTTGCGCCGGACGGAGCGGACAGTTTTCTATCGAAGACACCATCTGCGGCGGGATGCTTCTGCATTTACTGGCCACCGACAAGAAGATCAAACTGACGTTGAACGACGCCGGATCACTGGCTATGTTGCTCTATCGCAGCAACAAGAGCGCGATCAAACAGACGATTGCTCAGAGTGAACATGGCCGGTTTCTCAGCCGTCTTGGTTTCGAAAATGATCTGGATGTAGCGGCGGCCACCGACTCCATACCGGTTCTTCCGTTTCTGCATGAAGGTCGATTAATTCCGGACGACCGGTAATGGGTAAAAAGGCTGTTGTCGTCTTTTCAGCTTTCTTAAGGTATAAGGTGCAAATGAAGATTGCTATTGTTCTAAGCTCGATTATTACTCTTTTCGGTTCGCTGGCTTTACCTGTTCGCTCGGCGGAGGGAATCGAAGGAGCAATCAATATCTACCAGACTGATCCGAACAACGGCGCCAACCATCTGCTGTTCAGCGATACCAACAGCTTTCTGATCGGGACGACGACCTCCGGATTTTTACTTACGTTTTCGCTGGATATAGAGATCAAGGCCGCCGATACCTCAGGCTGTGAATTCACCGTGCACCTGATAACTCTCGGCCCCGGAGCCAACACCTACTCGCGAAACTTTCGGGTCGAATACGGTCTGCCCGCCCGGCTCAGTGATATCGAGGGTAAGAATTCAACAAAGTACCTGTTTGAGCTGGTGCCCCTGAAGAAGATAGAGCCGGACTCGGTCATTTGCGAATTCGATCATCATGAAGAGGGAACGTTTAACATACAGCCGTCGGCTCATCTTGATATCCATTACGTCCCGAACTCACTGGGTGATTTCTACTGGACCACCGTCAAAGGTATTCTTGAGGAACACTACAATCGTATCCAGGACCTCTACAATTTCAGCCTGCCGGGTAAATACTCAGTGTATCTATGCCCCTGCCTGGTGCCGTCGGTGATCTGGGACAAGCGGTTTGCCATGGCTGTTGATCCGACACGCGCCACGGCTCATGCCCTTTTCACTCAGGAGATGAACACCGCCGATCCGTTTATTTTATCCTACACTATAGTCCTGCGCAATTACGGTTATGCTCCGCCGTTTGTGTCCGAGGGACTCGCCAACTATCTTTCGCTGGCGATTTTTGACATGAAGGAAATTGTCGATCGGGGACTGGCCCTGCCGCTTGATACATTTCTCGACACGTGGCAGTATTATACGGCCGATCCGTATATCGCCGACCGTACGGCGGCCACATTTGTAATGTACCTTGTCAACGAGTACGGATTCAACCGATTCAAACAGTTTTACCGGGCGGCTGATGATCTCAATCTTCGCAACGTGCTTGAAGAACAGTTCGGAAGTTCGATCGAGGAACTGGAGAAAAACTGGATGCATTTCGTCGATACTTCCACAATCGACGGTAGTGCCCTGCTTTACCACGCGGAACTGGCCGAAGCAATGTTCGATTACCGGCTGATGCTCCGTTATGCCCGTGCGGCCGTGGGAAAAGCTCAGAACCATACCGATTCGCTGGCACTTCTGGCGCTTTTGAAACGGGCCTGCTTCTACAACGGTGACTATTACTCGGCCACCGATGTACAGTATCAACTGGTGCAACTGGAAAGCAGTTCGGCCCGCCAGTGGAAGGCCCTTGGATCTTACCGGATGATGAACGGTTTGTACGACGAAGCGGCCAAAGATCTGTTCACCGCTTTTGATCTCGATTCGACCGATCAAAGCGTGCGGTTCAACCTTGCCATGCTCTATATTCATCGGGGAGAAATCGATCAGGCGCGAAAGCAGTTGGAAGTGGTGATGGAAAACCCCTCCAAGGGCGGGCCTGATCTGGGCAGTATGATCGTGCTGGCGGAGCTGTTGCGCGAATCGGACGACAAGAGTGACCAGGCCCTGGCCGAGCAGTATTTCATCCAGGCAATCCGCGCGCTGGAAGCATCGCTGCAAACCGGCGGTCCGGCACCAACCGTCCATCTATGGCTCGGGATGTCATATCTCGGTCTCGATAAGTATAAAGCGGCGGAGAGTTATCTTAAGGGAGCGCTCTTTCTCGAAACTCGTCCTTTCTACCTCGGCATGACCCATCTTTATCTCGGAAAACTGGCCGACCTGAAAGGTGACAGAGAAGCGGCCAAAGAACATTACGCGCAGGTGCTGGCGATTTCATCGGCAACTTATCATCAACGCCAGGCCCGACAGTATCTCGAAACAACTTACAGCCGTTAGATAATCACAGATGCTCAGCTTTCTGAACTCAACCGTCCTGTTCGCCGCCGCCGCCGCGTTGATACCGCTGATTATCCACCTGTTTTCCAAACGCCGGGTGAAGGTGATCGAGTTTTCATCGCTGAGGCATCTGAAAGCGATGCAACGACGGCAGGTGCGTCGCCTGAAGATTCGACAACTGCTGTTGCTGATTCTGCGTATGCTGATCATTCTGGGGGTAGTGCTGGCTTTTGCCCGCCCCACCTTGCAGGAGGGGGGGGTAGGTTCTCATGCTTCGGTTTCGGCGGTGATACTTTTCGACAATTCCGCGTCGATGAACCGGTATGTTGCCGACGGGAACCTGTTCGAGCTGGCTAAAAAACGAGCCGGAGAGTTGCTGGAAACATTCGGAGAAGCCGACCAGGTGGTTTTACTGCCGATCGGCGGTTAAAAAATGTCGGATGATGAAGCTATGTTTGTTTCCGCGTCTACGCCCACGGAACTTCTCAGCCGTTTGCAACCGGGCGCGGCCATTGCTGATCTTAATTCAGGGATCGACCATGCTTTTGAACTGCTTGAAAACTCCGACAATCTGAACCGCGAAATCTACCTGATAACGGACCGTCAACGGCGTAACCTTCCGGAACAGCCGCTTGAGAAACCCTCGGACATCCGCGTCTGTTTTATCGAGTTGCCGCTTGAGCCGGTCGAGAACTGCGGCATAACGAGTCTCGATTTCGGCGGCCGTCTCCTGATGCCGGGCCATGAGTTTGAGCTTTCCGCGGTAATCAAAAACTACGGTTCCGAGGATCGTGATGACTTGATCGCGTCGCTGTATATGGACGGCAATCGTGTTTCACAGACTGATGTCCGCGTGGAGGCCGGTCAGGAGGCGGTTGTGCGGTTTACGCGAACTGTTTCCTATACCGGTTTTCACAGCGGCTGGGTCGAGTTGTCGGATGACAAATTTGCGGGCGACAACCGTTTCTATTTCAGCCTGCACATTCCTGATCGGTTCAACGTGCTTGTAATCCGGGGCGATGCCGTGGCCGACTTTGTCTCTCTGGCTCTCTCCCCCTCACCCGGTATCAACCAATACTGGTCGGTCAAACAGACTCTGCCGGATCAACTATCCGGCATCAATTTCCGGGACTATGATGTTATCGTGCTGGCCGGCGCCCCGCGGATCGGTGACAGTTATATCGAACGACTGTGGTCGTTTGTCGATCGCGGCAAATCTCTTTTCGTGACCTACTCGGCTGATACCGATATTGATTATTTCAACAGCAAGTGGGCGCAGGCCACCGGCATTACTTTTGATCAGGCGGCCAAAAAATCATTCACCCGCGCCGGATATTACACTTTCAGCTCGGTCAACCTGGAACATCCCATCTTTTCCGTTTTCGGCTTCAGGGAAGGCCGACCGCCCGAAGTGAAGTTTTACACCCTGCCCCGTCTGAGCGTAGCCGGCGACACTCGTGTGCTTCTTCGTTTTACGGGTGACCGTCCGGCTCTGGTGGAAAACCGGTACGGTAACGGTCATGTGCTGACCTTTACCGGTCCAATGGCTCCGACATTTTCCGATTTGACCGGCCACGCGTTCTTTGTGCCGTTTGTTTCGAGAATTATCGAGTACCTTGCGGCTGACCTGAGTACAGTAGAGCTGAAATTGCTGGTGGGCGATCCGATCGTGCGCAGCGTGAATATCCGCGGTTCGGTGCAGGCGTCTCTTTTGCTTCAGACACCGGACAGTTCGGTTTATTCGATTCCCCCGGAGGAAGAATCCGACCGGCTGGTTTTCCGCCCGATGCCGACCGATCAGCCCGGTATCTATCGCGTAAGTTACCTCGGTCAGGAAGTGGACAGGTTCGCGCTGAATATCAACCCGGCCGAGTCTGATCTGACCGCGGTGGATTCCGATCAGATGAAGACCGCGCTTGGTCTCGACGAAAGCCATCAATTCGAGCCGGGGACCGATCTGGCGGCGGCCGTATCGGAACTCCGCTTCGGCAAAGAACTCTGGCAACTGCTGCTGTGGATCGTGGCCGGCTTACTGCTGGCCGAAATGCTCCTTGCGCGGGGCAGTGACACCGAGGAATCGCCATGACACTGGTCACGGCTGAACGGTTATCACTCAAGTTCAACCACCAGACAATTCTCGAAGATGTTTCCTTCGCAATCAAAACCGGTGACCGCATAGGTCTGGTCGGCAAGAACGGCTGCGGCAAGACGACCCTGTTTGAAATCATCTCCGGTCGCATGGAACTTGAAAACGGGAAGGTCCATCGCTCGAAGAAATGCTCAATCGACTACATCGAGCAGGAAACCTCAGGCTATGGTGATCTGACCCTGTTTGAGTATGTGGCCTCGGCGCGTGACGATCTGGCGGAAATGCGAAAAGAAATCACCGGGCTGGAGCATGAGCTGCAATTTCATCCTCACGACCGGGACCGCCTGGACCGTCTGGGTGAGTTGCAGAACAAGTTCGAGCTGGAAGGCGGGTTCAATTTTGAAAACGATGTACATACCATCCTGCATGGTCTCGGATTTGAAAAACATCGTTTCCCCGACCGGCTCAAAAACTTCTCCGGGGGCGAGCGGAATCGGGCCGGACTGGCCAAAGCGCTGGCCGGGAAAGGCAACCTTTTGCTCCTGGACGAACCGACCAACCACCTTGATATCGAGTCAACGCAATGGCTGGAAGAATATCTCAGGGAAACCGAGCGGAGTTTTGTGGTTGTTTCGCACGACCGGATGTTTTTGTCGGCAACTGTCGACAAAATCTGGGAATTGCGACACGCCCGGCTGGAATTCTACACCGGCGGCCTTGACAACTATCTGAAGGAACGTCAGGCCCGCCGCGATCAGCATGAACATCTCTATCGTCACCAGCAGGAAGAGATCAAACGGCTGGAGGAGTTTGTCAGACGGCACATGGCCGGTCAGAAAACCAGACAGGCGCAATCCAGGCTCAAGTATCTCGGTCGGATAAAAAGACTGGCCAAACCCAAAGGGGAAGGTTCCACGGTAAAGATCGGAATGCAGTCGTCGGGACGGTCTTATGCTCTGGTGCTTTCGGTAAAGGAAGCCGGTCTCGGCTATGGTGATACGGCGGTGGTTGACAGTCTTACTCTTGATGTATACCGCGGGGAAAAGGTCGGTATTATCGGCCGCAACGGCTCCGGCAAGTCAACTTTTCTGAAAACATTGATCGGAGAGCTGACGCCGGTTCGCGGCGAGATACGACTGGGACACCAGGTGGATGTCGCCTATTTTGATCAGGAGCTATCCGACCTTGACCCGGAGTCGACAGTGCTCGATTCGATGTGGGAGATGGAACCGATGGCGGCCATCGGCAGAATCCGTTCCTATCTGGCGCGGTTCGGTTTTTCCGGCGAAGACCCCTTTAAGCTCGTGGCCAGCCTCTCAGGCGGCGAAAAAACCAAACTGTCACTGGCGCGACTGTTGTACCATCCGGCCAATCTTATCATCTTTGACGAGCCGACCAACCATCTCGATATGGATTCGCGCGAACGGCTGGAAGAAGCATTGCTGGAATATGACGGCAGTTGTCTTATAGTCAGCCATGATCGATATTTTCTGGATCGAGTGGTTGATCGGATTGTTTATTTGAATGACGGTAAAGCCACGATTTACAACGGTAATTACGCTTATTTCAAAGAGAAAACAGAAACATCCGTTGAAACCACAAAACCGAAAGAACCGAAGTCCAAAGATGACTACCTCGCCTTCAAAGAAAAATCCCGACAGCGCGGACGTCACAAGAAAAAACTGCAAAAGACCAAAGAACAGATCGAAGAGCTTGAAACCGAACTCAAAAAAGTACAGCAGGAACTTGAAAACGAAATATCACCGGAGGACTGGGAAGAGTTGAACCGGGCAACCAACCAGAAAAGCGAAATCGAAAACGAGTTGTTGAACCTGTACGCTCTTCTTGAAGAACTCGAGGGGATTGATTTTGATTAAGCTGCTGTCCATTTCAGGTTCGCCGATAGAAAAATCCTCGACCGATTTCCTGCTGGCCGAGATCGCCGACACGATTATAAATACAATCAAGCAGCAGCAACCTATCCGTACAACAACTGTCCGCCTCAACGAACTGAAGTTCATTCCCTGTCAGGCGTGCGGCAAGTCACCTGAGCCGGAATACTGTCTTTACGATGACGGCCTGACTGCGGTGTACCGTGCCCTGACCGAATGCGACGGACTGATCATCGGTTCACCTATCTATTTCGATTCCGTGTCGGCGCAGACGAAGATGTTTATCGACCGTTGTAATTGCCTCCGTCCGCCCGATTACGGCAATATCAACCCGGATCATAAATTTATCCGCCGCCTTAACCGCCTGCGTCCGGCGGCAATGGTGCTGGTCGGAGGGGAGCGGGGCTGGTTTGAGGGGGCGCGACGCGTAATGGCCGGTTTTTTCAAATGGGTGCATCTGGTTAACGAGGGCAGTATAGTTTACAAATCACCTGATTTCACCCGTTCCGCCACAGCGCGCGAAGATAACGAGATTATAAAACAAGCCCATGAACTGGGCCAACATCTGGCGGCCCGGATGATCGAAGGTTACAGGGACTCATCTCAGTAGAGATATAACCAGAAAAGACCCAGAACTACTTTAGTGCCATGACACACGAGTGCCCGAAATCGAGCATATCAGATATCGTCGGTACTGATCCGGTTGCGGTGAAACTGCATAAAAGGACCCCGATAGGAGGGAACCGGCTGGGTCGGCGCAGGTTATACCGGTTATAAATAGATAATCAAGTAGCTGGTCGGAAACTGAAAACCGTCCTGAATCGTAAATTATGGACTTGCCAAAACCGAAATATATCATATATTCAGCCGCTGTCCCCCGCCGATGGGGGCTTTGGGTTAGACGAAATAAAATCGCTTGAGGTTATTGATTTGAAAGCTAATATCCATCCGGAGTACCACGAGTTGACCGTTACCTGTGCGTGTGGTAACAGCTTCCCCACCCGCTCAACGGCCAAAGTCATCAACGTGGAAATCTGCTCGCAATGCCATCCGTTCTTCACCGGCAAACAGAAACTGGTCGACACGGCCGGTCGGGTCGAACGGTTCCGCCGCAAGTACGCCAAAGTACAGAAGCAGAAGTAATAAAAATCCGGTTTTTTGGCGACAGGTTTGACCGGGCGGTGCGTATTATTAATAGCGCCGCCTGTTCTTTTTGGCTGGCGGGAGAATACAATTAGTTCTTGCATTGGAGTTGACAGATGCCCGATCTGAATGTTGGCGGCCAGGCGGTAATTGAAGGGGTCATGATGCGGTCGGCGGACAAGATCGCCACCGCTGTTCGAACTCCCGACGGCCGGATACTGGTCAAGACCGACGACTATATCTCCCTGACCAAGAAAAAGAAGCTGCTCAGTCTGCCGGTTGTTCGCGGCGCGATATCATTTGTGGAAATGCTGGTGCTGGGCATCAAAACCCTGAACTTCTCGGCGGATATCGCCATCAAGGAACAGGAAAGGCTCGAGGCTGAGGAAAAAGGAGAAGATTTCGAAGCCAAACCGGCCAGATCGAACAATCTTATGCTGGGGCTGACCGTAGTGTTTGCCATGGCTATGGGGATTTTTATTTTCTTTTTCGTGCCTCTGGCTCTCTCGAACTTTTTCGGTGTTTCCAAGAACGCCGTCTGGTTCAATCTGCTGGCCGGTGTTATTCGGCTGACCATGTTTATCCTGTATGTCTGGGGTATTTCGTTCTTTGGTGAGTTCCGCCGCATCTTTCAGTATCATGGGGCCGAGCATAAATCTATTTTTACTTACGAGATGGGCGAGGAGCTGAGCCCCCAGGTTGCTGCAAAATATACTCGTTTCCATCCGCGCTGCGGAACGTCGTTTATCCTGATCGTGGCTTTGCTGGCTATTCTGGTCTACGCTGTTTCCGACACTATTTACGCGATCGTGGTCGGTCATCCGCCTGAAGTGTTGACTCGCTTCGGTCTGCATTTTACGCTGCTGCCTTTGGT
This sequence comes from Candidatus Zixiibacteriota bacterium, assembly GCA_024278515.1. Taxonomy (GTDB): domain Bacteria; phylum Zixibacteria; class MSB-5A5; order GN15; family FEB-12; genus JAJRTA01. The sequence goes on along the minus strand of JAJRTA010000251.1, from coordinate 14,809 downwards.
GGCCGGGACTTCGTACGAACTACTGAAACTGTCGGGCAAAACCCGCGATCACGCCATCACCAGGACGCTGATCAAGCCGGGATTATGGGTGCAGAAAATCACCACCCGGGAACCGACTATCGATCAGATCGAAGTGGCTATCGTGGCTTTGGAAGCGTCGCTGGGCATCACCGATTCAAGGATCGCCTCACAGCAGGTGGCGGTTCCTTAGCTGTTTTTTAATCTTCTTGCCGTTAACGGCTTCATCCGTTACAATTAACGCACTATTCGATGATGGAGATTTATGCTTGAAATAGTGGAAAAACTGAGGTCCCGTCTGAAAGCTATCGATGACCAGATGGCTCTTCCGGAAATATTGTCCGATCAGAAAAAACTTATCGACCTTACCCGTGAACGACGGCATGTCGAATCGGTACTGAAAACAGCCGAAGAATACCGCCGGGCTCATGAAACGGTGACGGAGGCGCGTGAGATCGTGGCCTCAAGCGATGACGAAGAGCTGGTAGCCATGGCCCAGGAGGAACTCAAGTCCGGTGAAGTCAACCTGGAAAATCTGGAACGGGAATTGAAGCTGAAGCTGCTGCCGCGTGATCCCGATGACGACAAAGCCGCGGTCTGTGAAATCCGGGCCGGTACCGGCGGTGACGAAGCCGGGCTTTTCGCCGCCGACTTGTTTCGCATGTACCAGCGGTTCGCCGACAAGAACGGCTGGAAGCTGGAGGTGATGAACTCGCACCCGTCCGAAGTGGGCGGTTTCAAGGAGATCATCTTCTCTCTCAGCGGCGACAATGTTTACGGACTGATGAAATATGAATCCGGCGTCCATCGCGTGCAAAGAGTCCCGGTTACCGAAACCCAGGGACGGATTCACACTTCGGCCGTAACGGTGGCCGTGTTTCCCGAGGCCGAAGAAGTCGATATCGAAATCAAGGAAAACGAGATCAAGGTCGATGTTTACCGGTCCAGCGGACCCGGTGGGCAGTCGGTGAACACGACCGATTCGGCGGTCCGCATAACCCACCTGCCGACCGGTCTGGTGGTCACCTGCCAGGATGAAAAATCACAGTTGAAAAACCGGAACAAGGCGATGAAAGTGCTTCGGGCCCGCCTGTACGACCAGGTATTGTCTGAGCAGCAGGCCAAAATCACCGAGGAACGCCGCTCCATGGTGTCCACCGGAGATCGCTCGGCCAAAATTCGCACCTATAATTTCCCGCAGTCACGGGTAACCGATCATCGCATCAAACTGACCGTGTATAAACTTGACCAGGTGCTGGCCGGGGATGTCGATCTGCTGATAGATCCGCTCAGGCAGCACGACCAGGAAAAGAGATTACAACTTCAGAGCGAAGCTTAAGAGGCATACTGATGAAGATATTGAGAGTTATCATAGCATTATTGCTGACCGCGGTGCTATTGTATATCGCCCGGACCACTTCACGCGGGCGGCCGGAATTTGTCACCCATTCCGAGAACGGCTACACCTTTGAAATGACCACGGTACCCAAGGGGCCGGAAAAGAGCATGGCTACGATTCAACTGAAGATCACAGGTGAAAATCTGAGCCAGCTAAAACCTGTTTTCCGTCAAAGTAAGTTCGGTCAGGATGAAAACACTCCGCTGTACAAGTACTCGACTATTCCGTTACTGGTAGAAGACTCAGCCGCCGGATTGTACTACATCAATTTTTCAACTCTGGAACGCGGTAAAAAGTTTTTCTATTATTTCGAAATTCGCGATCACACCGGGGGACGAAGGGCTACTTTTATTCCGGAATCCGGTAAGCCCTGGATGTTCAGGTTTATCGGAGAAGTGCCGCCTTACGTGCTTTTCCCGCATATCTTTTTCATGTTCGCCACCGTGTTCTGTGTGGTGATGGCCTTCCTGCATTCGTTGAAACTGCTATCCGGCGGCAGTGACGCCCGTCCCATGGCCCGGTACACATTCCTTGCGGTAGTGGCTTCGTTTCTGGGCGGCTATCCCTGGGGAATAGCCATGAACTACTTTGCCTTTGGCGGACTCTGGGAAGGCGTGCCGTTCGGCACCGACGCCACCGACAACAAGACTCAGCTTTTGTTCCTGTACCTGGTCATGGTCTGGCTGGTTTCATTGGGATCCCTGACCAAAGGAAAATACCGTGACCTCTACTCACCGAAAACGCTCGGCTGGTTTGGCGTGGTTTCATTTGTGCTGATGATCGCGATCTATCTGATTCCGCACTCGATCCAGTTCAGCCCGGGATTGACTTATTCTGTCTGCTATGGATTTATCGGATTGATTGCCCTGATATACGTAGTCGGGCTGATCAGGTCAAAACGCCGTCCCGGTACTCGTTGAGCGGACAGACGTGACCGAGCGTATACAGAAATTCATCTCCGACCAGGCAGAGCGGTTAACCGCTGTGGGGATCGAACGGGCCAAAGGGGAGATTGAAACAATCCTTTGCCACCTGCTCGACTGCGAGCGGCTCCACCTGTACATGCACGGTATCGAGCTTATAAACGAAGACATCCGCACCAGACTCGAAGCGATTATGGAAAAACGGCTTACCCGGTACCCGATTCAATATATCCTTGAAGAAGCCTGGTTTTACGGACGAAAGTTTTTTGTCTCACCCGCTGTCATGGTTCCGACGCCTGAAACTGAACTTTTGTGCGAAACAGCTATCCGTTATGTGCAACAGCACCGGATCGAATCTCCCCGTATTCTTGACATAGGTGTCGGTTCCGGAGTGATCTCGGTCACGATGGCGCTGGAGTTACCGGATTGCGAAATAGTCGCACTGGATATCTCACCGAACGCGATTGAAGTGGCTGAAAGAAACGCAAACGAACTGGGCGGAAGTGCAAAAATCGAGTTCCGGGAGTCTGACTTTTTCGAGGCGGTCCGATCCGATGAGCAGTTCGATCTGATACTGTCCAATCCGCCTTATATCAATGATTCGGAATATGACGACCTTCCTCCGGAAGTAAAAGCCGACCCGAAAATATCCCTTACTTCCGGAGACGACGGACTCGATGCGGTGCGTGAGATCCTGAAAAAAGCGCCGGACCATCTTTCAGCCAAAGGACGTCTGATTTTCGAGATCGGCTATGATCAGGCTGAGATGGTCGCCAGGCTGACTGAAAACGATGATCGTTATAAGTCTATTGCAATCCTGAAAGACTACAACGACTGGGACCGGCTGGTCGTGTTATCGTGTGAAAAGGCCGACTATGCCTCGTGAGTCTCTCGATAAAAAGAAAACCCGTTGCAGACGGATTATAGCCAAACTGAAGAAGCAGTATCCGGACGCGCGATGTTCGCTCGATTTCACAACGACACATCAGTTGATGGTGGCAACGATTCTGTCGGCCCAGTGCACCGACGAGCGCGTCAATAAGGTTACCGCTGATTTGTTCAGGAAGTATCGCTCGCTGAAAGACTACGCCGAAGCTGAGCTTGACGAACTCAAACAGGACATCTTCGCCACCGGGTTTCATAATAATAAAGCGAAGTCGATCAAAAAATCAGCCCAACAACTGCTGGAAAATTACAACGGGGAGATACCTCGCACACTTGATGAGCTGACCGGGCTGGCCGGTGTCGGACGCAAGACGGCTTCGGTGATTCTTGGCGCCGGGTTCGGAATGGCCGAAGGGATTGTCGTCGATACACACGTTGCTCGAATCAGTAGGCTGTTGAAGCTGACCAGTCTGAAAGATCCGGTCAAAATTGAGCGCGACCTGATGAAAGTAGTCCCGAAAAACGACTGGATCATCTACGCGCATCTTATGATCTGGCACGGCCGGGCTGTCTGTATCGCCCGCCGCCCGAAATGTGCCGAGTGTATTTTGAGTAAACTATGTCCCTCGTTTCAACCGGCCCGGTAAGTCAGACCGGTCAGCCATGAAACCTGTTTTGTAAAACGAATATCCTGAACCTGACAGGAATCGGCCGCTGTCAGAGCCAGACCTGACGGTCGTTGTGATAGTAGAACGGTCGTTCATCATGATCTGAACCATCGGCCACCAGCCAGTATAAACAGCCGGCCGGAACATTTGTGAAAACCAACGGCTTATCAGAAGCTGTTTTCTTGCCTGCGGATTTCCATTCACTATCCCAGTAGAGCAGCTCGTATTCAACTCCCGCCTTGAACCAGGTTTTTTCAATGCCGTCGGTGGAGGCTTCCTGCTTGCGCCGGGTAGTGGAGGTTAAGCGCAAGCGGCAGGTACTATCGGGATTATATCGAAACAGTTGTGTTTCATTTGCACTATGATTGATAAACGGAGCTCCGGCCGGAACAATCTCTTCGTTGACATAGAAAGCCGGCAGGTACAGGAGTTTGCCGCGAACGTTTTCAAAAACACCTGCGCCGTCTTCGATCCATGACCAGTCGAGCGGTTTCCATTCCCCTGAATTGAATACACAGAGATAGACCAGATCGATCGAATCCGGCGGCACACTGTCCAGTCTGGTCACGATTTTCTCCATGAGGTCGGCCGGGTAAGACGCGGTCACATCGACATAACTTTTTCCGCCCAGCCAGCGCGGCAGTTTTTCCTGCCTGCGATCCTGAAAGACCAGGTTGTCTTTCTGATGACTGAAAGTTTTGCGATAAACCTTTGCGGCGCGATACCCAAGACTATAGGACCCCGGGCTGGCTTCGGCTCCCATGAACGGAATGGCCTGACCATCTTTGCCGATAATCGCATTCCACGCGTGATTGTTACCGGCATCGGCCCAGGCCGGTGTGTAGTCCGAAGTAACGGCCAGCCCATTGGCGCGCATGGCATAAATGGTGATATTGGTCATATCCTCGCATCGCCCCACTCCGGTTCTGAGCATCTCGGACAGTCCCTGATCGGTCGGATGGTAGTAGTAGCGCGGATCGAACGTATAGTAGGTCTTGATGTCATTGTTGATCAAAGTCGCGGCTTCGACCGGGTCGGTGCTGTCGGTCATACGGTCGGCGATGTTGCTGTATCTCTCGAAAAAGTATCGCCGCCACTTTTCGAGCGGTTCATTACTTCCCCGGTAGGGAAGCACATACTGACGAAAATCTTCGAAACTCAGATGTTTCGCCCAGGGTCTCTCCCGCCAGGCTGCAAAAGCTAGGTCGATCTGCTCTATCAGATAGTCGGCAGTGATGGTCTTGATATCGGGGACAAGGTCGTTCTTTTTGAAATCGAGAACGCCGTACTCGTCCTCCATAGTCCCAAAAGTCGATTTAAGCGAATCATAATCGGGGAAAACTGTCACATCCCAGGGAACCGCCTCACCCAGGGTGTCCACCAGATCATAGGTTGCATAACCGTGGCCTTCCATATTGCCGATCAGAAAGAAAGCTGCTTCAAGTTTGAGCGAGTCTCCCTCGGCCTGATAATGGTCAATCACCTTCTGAAGCTCGACGGCATTATCACCGGCCGCTTCGATAGTCGCGGCCACATCAGCCGGTAATTCCTCTCTGGCCGCACAACCGGCCAGTATGATTGCGATTGTCGTATACAATATCTGTATGAACCGGGGTTTGGTTTTCACTGCTTCTTCCTTTTCATCAGGCAAGATTGTCCGGCCAAAGCTAACAAGGTACTCTGAAAAATACAAGTTCGAGGACAATTTTCCGATCAAAATAACTAAATCATTTGCCAGACGAAAAAGTCTGTGTATATTCCGGCTTACCAAGACCGGCCAACCGGTAGGTTCCAGTCCTGTGGTGTTTTCACCGGCGACCCTGAGACAGGATTTCCAGACAATGTTTGCGATGGCTGTATTGGAATATGCAAACAACAGGATGTCTGAACAACAATGAGTAGAGACAGAAAGACGTAAGTGAAATGAACGATAAAATCCATGATTACCTTCAGTCAGTGATACCTGAGCGGCCGCCGGTACTGCGTGAGATGGAAGAACACGCCAGAGAAAACGGGTTCCCGATTGTCGGCCCGCTGGTCGGACGGCTGTTGTACCAATTGACCATTGCGACCAGGTCACGAAAAATCTGTGAACTGGGGTCGGGTTTCGGGTACAGCGCCTTCTGGTTTTCGATGGCTATTCGATCCCGGGGGAGTATCCTGATGACCGATTCGGACAAGCGGAACAAAAGGCAGGCTTTCAACTATTTCAAAAAGGCGGCTCTCCAGAGCCAGTTTGAATTCCGGGTAGGTGATGCGCTCAAGATACTCAAAAAGTACGACGGCCCTTTTGACATAATCTTCAACGATATCAACAAAGAGGACTATCCCCGGGTGATCGACCTGGTCGCTTCCCGGCTGAAAAAAAACGGCCTGTTCATCACCGACAATCTTTTGTGGTCCGGCAGGGTAATGGATAAGAAGCCGGATAGAACCACCAGGGCAATACAGGAGTTTACACATCTACTATACAACGACAGCCGTTTTTTCACGACTATTTTACCGATTCGTGACGGCGTGAGCGTATCGGTACGTTTGTAAGGCAGGAGACAGCACGGCACACAAAATCAAGCCGACGGCGCTGATAAAAAGGAAAAAACTACAGAAACCCTGAAACCAAATCCGGTGTTGTGACGTTGAATATGATGGGCACACCAATGACTAAAGACGCCTGACAATTTTCCGATACTGACATCAAGGTTTATTGTACAGACGACAGGTCATGTGGGGTGACCGATACAACAACGTGGTTGATCGTTGACACAACCCTGGAATATTCACGCAGTTGTTTTTCAGATATAGTGAACCGGCTTAAGCAGGTCACGCCAAGCTTGCAAAAGTTGCCGAAAACAGACAACATCTGCCCGGTTGGTAAAAAATATAGTTGACAACGAATGAGAAAATATATTTTAATCGGTTCCCGAAATCGTGGGACCGTGGTTGGATGTTCACAATCGAAAACTCCGCTGGTTACCGAGGGGTATCGGTAAGAATCCGAACCAGCGTGGACAGGGGTTTCGTTTATCAGACCGGTGCCGCAAAAGCGGACCGAGGAAAGGTTATCAGGAGGTAACATGGCTCCGAAGAGAGCGCTGTATTTTACTTACGGAGACGACGAAAAATGTGCGGAGACCAGGAAGTTTATGGAGGAATCCGGTGTTATTCTCCAGATCCGCGATCTGGCCGAGAATCCACTTACGGAAGGTGAACTGATTCGCCTTGTCGGACATCTGAAACTGGAACATTTTTTGAACCCGTCGTCCCCGAATTACTCAAAGCATAACCTGAACAACTCAGGACTCTGTCGAGGTGAGATCATAAAACTGATGGCCGCCGATCACACTCTGTTGAAACGTCCGATCGTAAAAGCCGGGCGGTTGCTGTTGATCGGATGCGATCAGGCCAAAATAGCCGAGATGCTGCAACTGGAAAACAACGGTTCCGAGCCTTCAAAGGATCCGCCGCAACCAAAATCAAACAAGCCCGGAAAGAAAGCCCAGACGGCGCGCTCGTAGCTGTATACATTCTGTAGAATGCCTTCCTGAGTACGGTACCGTTGTCGGTAAACTGTCGCGATGCCATTTACTCAATCGGTGGGCACGACTTAACCCCGACATAATCCATCCTATTGCTCTTCAATAAATAGCATCAGGTTCATTGTTGCATCTGTTGTCTTAGCAGCTATATTTGCCCGGACGATAATAATGCAACAAGGAATCTGTAATGACTATTGAGCGTGAAGTTCTTCCCACCGATGTACTGATAGTAGGAGCCGGTCCTGCCGGTCTGTCTCTGGCTTATAAGCTGGCTCAGTTGGTGCAGGCCGATGAGGGGCTTGAGATGCCCGAAGTCCTCCTGATGGAGAAAGGTTCCCATATAGGGGCGCATTCGCTGTCCGGCGCGGTTATGGATCCTCGGGGGCTGTCAGAGTTGATCCCCGATTTCGCCGAGAAAGAAGCGCCGCTGGAGAGTCCGGTGACGGCTGATGCGATGTACTATTTCGGCAAAGAGTCAGCGATCAGGTTTCCTTTCACTCCCAAAGCTGTTGACAATCACGGCAACTACATAGTATCCCTGAACAGGTTGTCAGCCTGGATGGGTGAGTTAGTTGAAGCGGCCGGGATCGATATTTTCGCCGGACTGGCCGGTTCTGAATTAATCGTCCGTGATGGTCGAGTAGCCGGGGTGCAGACTGTTGATATGGGTCTGGACAAGGAAGGCAACCCGCGACCGAACTTCGAGCCGGGTTCGATTGTCGAAGCCAAAGTGACGATTCTTTGTGAAGGGGTGCATGGTTCCCTGACCCGTCAGGCGTTTGAAAAACTCCCCCATCTGACTGCCGACTGTCTGCCGCAATCTTATCTGACCGGTGTCAAAGAGGTGTGGCAGGTTCCGGAAGGCCGGATCAAAGCCGGGCAGGTGTATCACACTATCGGATGGCCGCAACCCTCCAACGAGTACGGCGGCGGCTGGATTTATGCCATGAGCGACACGATGGTTTCAATAGGCTATGCGGTCGGCCTAATTCACCCGACCCGACCAACGATCCCCACATGAAGTTCCAGCGCTATAAGACCCATTCGTTTGTGCGGAAGATTCTTGAAGGAGGCACCATGCTCCACTACGGGGCCAAAACAATTCCGGACAACGGTTACTTTGCCATTCCCCGGCTGACCTCAGATGGTCTGATGTTATGCGGCGACTCGGCCGGAATGCTGAATCCGCAGAGGCTGAAAGGGATCCATCTGGCCATAAAATCAGGCCTTATGGCCGCTGAGACGATTTACGAATGTCTTAAAAACAATGACTTCTCCGCTGAGGCCTTGAAAAGTTACCAGACCAGGTTCGACAACAGTTGGGCCAGAGAGGAACTGTACAAGACGCGTAATTTCCATGCCGGGTTCAAAGGCGGCCTGCTCCCGGGGCTGGCGCACGGGATGTTTCAGATGATGACCGGAGGCAAAGGGCTGTTCGAGCGTCGCGTCAACAAACACGACCACGAGTACATGTGCAAACTCGATGAGTACGGACGCCACACCGGCAAACTGCCCGAGAAAGAAACGATCAAGCCGGACAACAAGTATACTTTCGACAAGCTGACCGATGTCTATAAATCCGGCACACAGCATGAGGAAGAACAACCGTCGCACCTGGTTATCACCGACACCGATATCTGCAACAACCAGTGTACGGAAGAATACGGCAACCCGTGCCGGCATTTCTGTCCGGCGCAGGTTTATGAGATGGTTGACGATCCCGACCGCGAGGGGAAACTTAAGCTCCAGTTGACTCCCTCGAACTGTGTTCACTGCAAGACATGTGATATCGCCGATCCGTACCAGGTCATTCGCTGGGTGGTGCCCCAGGGCGGGGAAGGTCCCAACTATGAGAACATGTAACGAACTACAGTAGGATGTCGCCTGTTGTTATAGGTTCTTTTGGAGTCACGCTTCTTCTTGCGGCTTTTGGTCTGAACCTGCTTCGTAAACTGTCCGAACGAAGCGTTGTTTATCTTCTGATGAACATCATCGGGGCCATGTTGGCCGCCTGGTATGCCTGGGACGGGGGAGCCGTACCATTTGTCATTCTGGAGTTTGTCTGGGCACTGACAGCGCTGGTACGTCTGACCATCGTCCTTACCAAACGATCATCGTAAAGATCGTATGCCGTCAATCTCCACACTGTGACCTGTCAAATATGACAACCCGACCAAGCAATTTCTTGTATTTGTCACCCGGTAATTGTTAATTGCCGGAAGTATGAAGCTGTCGTCACTGTTTCTTTTGCTGCCGGTTCTTTTCTGGGGCATCTCCTATATAGCCATCAAAGTGGTCCTGCGCGAACTGGAGCCGGTCGAGATGATTTCGGCGCGGTTTCTGCTGGCCGCCCCAACTTTGTTTATTATTATCAAAGCCAAAAGACTGAAAATCTGGCCGGTGCAAAAAAAGGGCGGGCTGTTCGTTGCTTCGTTTTTAGTTTTTCTGCATTTCTGGGTAATGGCCACCGGGATGAAAGAAACGACCGCTTCCAACACTGCGTGGATACTAACCACTGCGCCGATTTTCGTAGCCGCGCTGGCCTGGGTTTACCTGAGAGAACCGTTCAGCAAACATCACTGGATCGGTTTCATCGTTGCAACTTTCGGGGTAGTTGTTCTTACCGCCAACGGAAGCTGGAGCAATCTGGCCTGGATCAATTCGCGAGGTGATGTAATTGTGCTGGGTTCGTGTGTCACCTGGGGGCTTTATACCGTTGCCACGCGGGATATAACCCGAACGGTCAATCCGCTGGTGGCCACTTTCTGGATGACACTGGTTGCCGGACTTGTGTTTGTACCCTACACCCTGTTTACATCAGGTATCGGGATTTATCTCAGCATGCAACCTGTTACCACTCTGAGTCTTGTTTTTCTCGGGGTACTCTGTCTGGCCGTATCTTTCTGGCTGTGGGCGGAAGGGCTGTCCCGCTTTACCGCTGCCGATGTGGGCGCCTATCTCTACATCGAGCCGTTATTTACCATGGTCGCCGCCTGGGCGCTTTTGAACGAGGCCGTCACAGTCTGGATACTTACCGGCGCGGCGTTTATCACAATGGGGGTTTATATCTCGGAACGCAAGGGGAAAGTAAAACTGGTCGAACACGATGTCTGAACCGGATAAAATGTTCTGCCAATTTTACCACGGCGGACGGGAATTGTCTCTCAGGTAGGCAAGCCAGCGGTTTGTGCCCACCCTTTCCACATATTCTTTTACTTTGCGAAATCCTTCACCGTAAACCGAATCATCATCAGCTAACATACGCTCACGCATAAGGCCCGCCACTTCCGATTTGTCTCTGAGCAGTATCAGGTAGGCCGAGTAGTTACAGCTTCCCTCGGACAACAGAGGGTCGATAGTTTCCGCCTGTCCGTTCCTGAATATCCAGACATGCATAAGTTCGTGTGCGATAACCGACCGAAAATGATATTCAGGCAGTCCGACGAGGACATGGATCCGGTAATCCCGGGCGGCCACTTCACCATTATCCCAGCGTTGTTCCTCAAAGACAGCCACCCCCAGTTGATCGGGAAGTACTTCATCCGACACCTCGTGCAACTGTTCAAGCGTGACAAGGCTGATATCAACATTGGGGCTGATCGAGATACCTGCCTCGTTAAGCTGCTCTTTTATTTCCCGCAATATCTTCTCGGCTTCATCAAGGCCGGTCACCGCTGTTGCAAGGCAGCTTCCGCAGATAAGACGGCCATCGGCATACTTCCGGTGCGGGCTGTCCTTCCCTCCGTACAGGAACCGTTTGCAGGAAAAACATACCGGGGCATTTTCGTAATGCTCCGAGCAGCAGACATTACCGAACGGATCGGTATAGTACTGGTCGCTGATCGGTATACCGCAGAAAACACAGCGCACCGCGACATGATCGAGATAGCAATCATGATGGTACGGTTCGCCTTCAGCTTTGACATAATTTGAAAGGATTGGTTTGTTACAGTACCGGCAACGAGTTGCAATATGCTCGGCATAGCAGTCGCTGTCGTAATATGCTCCCTCATGTTCGTAAAATTTCTGTGAGCCGATCGACTTCGAGCAATAGCCGCAATTAAAATGTTCGGTGTGAAAAAACCGTCCATCGACTTCAATACTCCGTCCCCCGGTAATCACCTGTTTGCACTGATCACAAATACGTTTGGCCGACGCCGTCGGTACAGAACCGATCAAAACAACGACCAGCAGAAGTTTTATTACGATTCGGGTATACAAAGCCTTAACAGTAACACCAGTTGCCGTTCGTTTATCTTATAACCAAACAGGCGTGACTTGGTTCTGAAAACATTCTGGTCAGACAAAGACCACCGTCTTCGATACAGAATTATGCGTAACCGGCTAACCCGCCGACAGCGATACAATCATAATGGCCGGTTTCTGCTGTGTTTCGATGCAAAGACTGAAACTATCTACTCGATAGTAAACGAAATAGTTTTAAGAACACGCCAGTCAGCATCGACAATCTTGACTTCCCAGGCGCCGGTCCATTCAGGAAGAATTCTTTTTCTGCTCCAGGTTCTCCAGGATTTAGACTTAACCGGCAGTTTGACCGATGCCATCTCAACCCCTTTGTAGTACCACAAATGTTCGACAACGGTCGTATCGGTCGCGCCCATAACCTTACTCCAGAGGTAAAGCCCGCCGATATCGGAGCTGAATGTGGTCCCTTTGCCCACCGGTTCCCGGTCGACTACCGAGGTACACAGAGCGGCCTCGACAGTCAGATCGGACGCCGTCTCTTTAGTGAACTTCTTTGTGGGAGTGTTGCCCGACTGCTGTGCGCCGACTGAAACAAACAACAAAATAATGACGACAGATACCAGAAAAAGAGTCTTGCCCATAAGTTCCTCCTTTGATTCACTTTCCGGTCAAATCGATAATAACAAAACCAAAACAAATCTGCAATCTTTAACAGCCTTTCCGAACAGAAACCATCATTCAATATCTATTGCGCCCGATATACTTCTTGACAACCTCATAAGAATCTGGTTAGCATCATTTCGAGTATTTATGTAAGAAAGTGACAAGCCGCAGGGTTCTTGTGACGAAACCGCGGTTTGCAGTTATAAAACATGTCCAGCAATGAAAAACCAGCGGTCAACGGTGAAACCAGCCAGGTAACATTCGCTCGCGACCTCGGCTTGTTCGACTCGACCATGATCGGCGTCGGGGCGATGATCGGCGCCGGTATTTTTGTGTTGACCGGGATAGCGGCCGGCGAGGCCGGCCCCGGCTCGATGCTGGCTTTCGCTCTCAACGCCGTTGTCACTCTGCTGACCGCCTTTGCCTATGCCGAACTGGCCTCGGCTCATCCACGAGCGGGCGGTGGGTATTCTTATGTCCGCATGGCCTTTCCGGGCAGCGCTGGTTTTACCGCCGGATGGATGTTGTGGTTCGCTTATACCGTCGCGTGCAGTCTTTATGCTCTTGGTTTCGCCGGTTATCTCTGGGAGTTTGTGCATAAATATTTTCCGTCGATATCGGAGTTTGTCTTCGGTTTGATCGGGCATGATCGATCGATTCTGACCGTCACTTTCATGGTCGGCATCGGGTTCACCTGGCTGAACGTACGGGGAGCAGAAGTTACCGGTAAAACGGAAAATGTTCTGACAATTTCCAAGATAATAGTGCTTGGTATTTTCGTAGCGTTCGGACTGGCCCGTGTTTTCGACGAACCACAACAGGCGATGGATAGTTTCACGCCTTTCCTTCCGAACGGTATGGGAGGTGTACTGGTCGCCATGGGGCTGACCTTCATCGCCTTCGAGGGATACGACTTGATTGCGACAGTCGCCGAGGAGATAAAAGACCCGGAGAAGAATATTCCGCGAGCCACCTTTATTTCTCTCGGCATCACGATCATTATTTATATGCTCATCCTGTTTGTGGCCCTGGCCGCAATCAGCCCTGATGAGGGATCGTCATGGGAGTTCCTCGGGAAATTCAAGGAGACAGCCATTGTGCGCGCCGCCGAGGATTTTATGCCTGCTTTCGGAGTTGCCCTGATCGTGCTGGGCGGTTTGCTCTCGACCATGTCGGCGCTCAATGCAACGGTGATGGCGGCCTCGCGGGTGGCTTTTTCCATGGGGCGTGACCTCTGGCTGCCGAAACAGGTAGCGCAAATCCATTCAAAACGACGCACCCCGCATATCGCCATCCTCGTCACCGGGGTCATATTGATCGTCATGGCGCTGACCTTGCCTATCGAAACCGTCGGCTCGGCGGCCAGCCTGATATTTCTGCTGACCTTCGCCATGGTCAACCTGTCGGTAATAGCGCTGCGTCGAAAGCATCCGGAACTGCCGCGAAAATACAAGCTGCCGTTCTACCCGGTGACACCGATTCTGGGCTTCGGGCTGAACATCTTTCTGGCCCTGTACCAGTTCAAGTTTCAGCCGATGGCCTGGTTTGTGACAATCGGCTGGGTGGCGGTCGGCCTGTTGTTGTATTATGCCGTGTTCGAGAAGAAATCGTCCGCACTGCAGCCGCAGGTTTTGATTCCTCAGAAACCGACCGCGGAAGAAGAGCGGGAGCCTTGCATACTGGTCGCGCTTCACAACCCCTCGAATATGGGAGCGTTGTTGAACCTGGCTTATCCGATCGCCAAACAGCGCGGGTTGAAAGTCGTTGCGGCGACGGTAGTCGAAGTGCCCCGCCAGGTACCGGTGCACGACGGTATGCGCCTGGCGCATCATCGTGAGGCATTGCTCAAACAGGCCAGAGAAACCGCCGCCGAACATAAAGAACAGATCGGAACCGAGCTGGTCATTGCTCACCGCGCGTCCGACGGTATCCTCGCCGCGGTTCAGGCTCAAAATGCGGAGCTTTTGATCATGGGCTGGAAGGGGTACAGCAACACGCGGGATCGTCTGTTCGGCGATATCGCCGACAAAGTGATCCGCTACGTACCATGCGACATGGCGCTGGTCAAATTCGAAGATAAGACAGAGCTGTCAAGTTGCTTGTTCCCCACCGCGGGCGGACCGAACGCCCGGCTGGCCGCTTCGATGTTGAACGCGATTGCACCAGCCAACAATATGTCGGTTACGACCGGATATGTTGTCCCGGAACAGGCGACCGAGGAACAGAAGCAGGAAGCTGAAGCGCACCTGAATGAAACCTTCGAAGAAGTCGACCGGCCGGCCTCGTGGGATACTAAAATGATCACGGCCAGGACCGTTGCCGGGGGGATAGCCAAAGCAGGGCGCGATTACGACCTGGTGGTTATAGGGGCGGCGAAGGAACCGTTCTTCCGGCGGGTACTGTTCGGTGAGATACCGGAAAAAGTGGCCCGTTACTCGCCGACTGCGGTAATGGTGGTCAAGCGGTACGAAGGAGCGGTAAAGTCTATACTGAAGCGGATTCTGGGGTAGG
>JAJRTA010000250.1 GCA_024278515.1 Candidatus Zixiibacteriota bacterium | reverse complement strand
GCGGTAGTCAGTATCCCGACCGATGTATCTGTTGACGAATGCCTTAAAAAAATGAATGAAATCCTGAACCGGTGCCAGGACGAGCCGGACCGGGATATCGCAATCGGTATCAGCGCAATAAGCCTGCCCCCGGCAAATCCGGCCCCGGAGGGGACTATCGAGCTGACGACTTACCCGTCTGAAAATGCTCAGGATCCGGGTTACACCATGTATGCCTGGCCGAATGATCTGGAGCTTGACGCCGGCCGGTTGTTTCTTCTGGAGCTGTTTGTCGAAACTTTTTCAAGCGGCCAGACCTCGAATCTGTACGACCTGTTTATCAACTCACAGACCCGTAAAATCGATGTCGGCGGTAACGCGGTCTGGAGCGGGATCGACACCGATCTGGGCGTATCGGTCTATATGGCCCTTACCGGGATTGACAACAGCCATATTAATAAACCGATGCTCGACAGTCTTCGCTCGCTGATACTATCGGAAATACGGAAGGTGCGCGATTTCGCCGATGGTTCTCAGGAACTGGCCGAATTCAACCGGCGCGCCCGCTCCCGTTTGATCCGGAACAGGAAGCAGATAGAGAAGTATCTCAACTCGCCGCCTATGTTCGGATTCCGCAGCGGGGTCGGTTCCGGGTGGCTGTCTCTATTGATGAAACTGGAACGTGAGGAAGGTTTCCGCAAGACGTTGGTTATGAAAGAGCGGTTCGCCGAGCTGGAACAATTGCTGGACTCCAAAGAGAATATCTGGCGTGAGGCGATAGATGACTGGAAGCTGCTGACGGTAAAGCCGTACGTGGTCGGCGCGGCGCCTTCTCCGGAAATGCTTGAAGAGGCAACCAGAGCGAGGGAGGACCGGCTGGCCGGATATATCGAGGAGTTCAAAAAGAAATACGGCACCGACGATGAACAGGAAGCTATCGCCGCATACAAAGCTGAGTTTGACGCCAAAACGGCCGAGCTGGAAGCGGCCGCGGCTGACGATGAACTGCCGGAGTTCATCGACAACCCGCCCCTCGTGCTTGACGATCAGTTGAAATACGAAACAATCAAGATAGGCCCGGTGCCGCTGGTGGCTTCAACCTTTGAAAACATGGCCGCCTCCCGGGTCGATATCGCCTTACGCATGGATGTCGTGCCGGAATCTCTTATGGTTTATCTGCCATACCTGACCTCGGCGATGACCGGGGTCGGAGTCATAAAAGACGGCGAGGTTGTTCCCTTCGATCGGATGCAGGAAAGACTGAGACGGGAGGTTCTGGGGATCAACGCTTACTATGATCACGGTCTGGAATCAGGTCGTATCGAGCTGGTTGTTTCCGGGCAGGGCAACAACCGTGAAGAGCTTGAAAACGCTCTGGAGTGGATGGAGGCGGTGCTGTACTCGCCGTATTTCTCTGTCGAAAACCTGCCGCGCATGATGGACCTGGTGAATCAGGAATTGATCTCCTACCGGAACATCACCAAAAGCTCCGAGGAAAACTGGGTCCGTTACCCGGCCAACGGGTACCGCTTCCAGAACAACCCGCTGTTTTTGTCGACTTACTGCTTTCTCACCGAGACCCATCATCTGCAACGAATGAAATGGCTCCTGACCGACCCGGGCGACGAAAAAGACCGAACCGATCTGGACTCATACCTGACCGCGCTCTGTAAGTTCAACAGGGCCGGTGACCGCAAATCTCTGTCGGAGATGCTTACCACGCTGATCGAATCCGAGCTTGCCGAGGCCAGTGACGCCATAGGGGTCGACTTGTCCGGGTTCTCTGAAGATGCTCGCGATAATGCGATAGATATTGCCAGAGTGCTGAAAGTTTGTCTGAGTGACATTCCTGATGAAAACCTCGCCTCCGATTTCGCTTATCTTTGCCGCGAGACCAGAGCCGACCTGATGACTACACCGCAGGCGGCGCTGGACGGCCTCAACGCGGTTCTTGACCTGATCAGATCGTCGGACAATGCGCGCATGACGATGATCTCGAACTCGGCTGACCGGAACTCATCGATGCCGCTTTTGGAAAAGTTCGTGAGTAAACTGAATTCGGATCGTCCCTCGCAACGTCAGCGTTATACTTCTTCGCCGGTGATACTTACGCGTCTGAGAAGCCGTTTTCCCGATGTCGAACAACCACTATACGTCGGCCTGTTGTATGAAGGAA
Source organism: Candidatus Zixiibacteriota bacterium (assembly GCA_024278515.1). Taxonomy (GTDB): domain Bacteria; phylum Zixibacteria; class MSB-5A5; order GN15; family FEB-12; genus JAJRTA01. Next base: position 2,891 of record JAJRTA010000250.1, on the reverse strand, counting down.
CCCGCAACGGTGTGCTTCAGTTCTCGGCTCAACATGCCGGACAGTACGATACGTCGCGGGCTGCGGTGATCGACTGTTTGACCGGAAAACTGTACAGCGGCGGCGGCGGGCACGGTATTTTCATGAAAACCTGGGCGGCCGGTCTGGCTTATTCCAACGGTTACCGATACAACCAGTCCACCGGTCGGCTGTCTTACTACGCGGAGCGCTGTCCGGATGTGGCCGAAACAATGAGATTCGTGGTGAACGTTCTCAGGGAAGCGGAAGAAGACCCGGCTCTTCTGAACTACGCGGTAGCTCTGGTTTTTGGTGCATCACGGGCGGCCTCACGTTACGAGACGCGAGGAACCGCGATGGCCGCCGATCTGGTCGACGGCTTCACACCTGAAAAAGTGGCCGCTTTCCGAAAGAAAGTCCTTGAGCTGAAAGACTCCCCCGACCTCTACAACCAGCTTAGAAAGCGTATGGAAGAAACCTACGGCCCGGTGCTGACAGGTTATGGTCCCTCACTGGCCGAGAGCAAAGACGGCGTTTTCTTCCTGATCGGCCCGGAGCCGCAGTTTGAATCGCTTGAAGAGTATATTGCCGCGGTCGAACAGCCCCGGACAGTATATCGTCTTTACCCCCGGGATTACTGGCTGACCGCCCGAACTGATCTTTAACTCTGAAGATAGTGCAAACTCCCACGGGAGGCCGGACGGCCTCCCCTTTTTCATTTTTTCAGCCAGTATATGCTGCTTATTATTTGCACAGACCTGCCGATAGAACTGACATGACAAAAAGAGGACAGAAACTGGCTGTGACCCGGCCCGCCGAAGGTAAAACGGCGGTTTCAGAAACTTTACGGGGTAAGAGGAAACGAGACAGCTTCACGGATCTCAATATCAGAGACACTGTCAAGAACGATTCAGCCGGTGATTACATCCGTGAGTTGAACTGTCTCTATGAGCTTTCACGGCTCAAGAACGATCCGGACTGTACTTTGTACAATTTCCTTTCCCGAGCGGTAAAACTGATCCCCCCCGGCTGGTCTACTCCTGAAGCCGTCTCGGTCAGACTTATATTCAATGGACGGGAATTCCTGTCCGAACTTTTCAGAGATGGTGAAATCTATCAGGCAGCCGACCTTGTCGTCAGAGATGAATCGGTCGGGAAAATCGAGTTGATAAGGTCCGAGCCGATCCCCCGGGAAACCGATGACACCCGACTTTACCGGGAACGGATGCTTCTTGAAATCATCGCTACCGAGATCAGCACTTTTATCAGGTTCAAGCAGGATGATCTGCAACTGCAACTGACCAGTAACAGGCTGCGGGCCGAACAACATTTGCTTGAAGACAAAAACACGGCCCTGCGCGAAGTGCTGGACCAGATCGAAGAGGAAAAGCGGCATATCATGCGTCAGGTACAGACCAATGTCGATCGGGTAATCGAACCGATCCTGAGAAATCTGGCCAACAAAGCCAGGCCTGACGATCGCCATTATATCGAATTACTCCGTGCCAGCCTCAGCGATGTGACTTCACCTTTCATGTCGAATTTAGAGAATCGGGCCCGGACGCTTTCGCCTCGCGAGGGTGAAATCTGCAATATGATCCGCAACGGCATGTCTTCAAAAGAAATCGCGGCCGCTCTCGACGTGTCGGTTCATACGATCCTGAAACAGCGACAGCGTATTCGCAAAAAACTGGGCATCTCCAACGACCGGATTTCACTGGTTGCTTTCCTGCAAACCGTCTGATTTAACCGTCTTATTACCAGACAATTACGATAATTTTTGTACGTGTTACGCCAAGTAATCAGTGTACCTGCCACATACTTACTAAAATACCCTCAACAGGTCGAGCTTTTGACCGACTCAAGATTACTGGAGAGACAACAGTGAACAAATACAGTTTGGTACCAGTACTTATCGTATTTGAAATTGTAGAAAAAAAGGGATGTAATCATTTCTAATAACCAAAAAAGGAGGCACTTTTGATGTCGTACCCCAAAAAAGGAAACAGCATATTTCTGTATGCTATTGCATCCGTGATCATCATGGCTCTGCTGGTCGCCGGAACGACCGTGAAATCTCAGGATTTCGGTCAACTTCTGAAGGCGGTCGACAAACTTGAGGCCAATCTCAAGGCGATGGTGGAGAAGGAAAGGGTTGCCCGTGAAAAGGCAATTGCAGATTTACGCAAAGGTATGAGCCAGACACAGTCCGGCGCGGATCCGGCCTGGCAAAAGAAGATATCCGAAGAACTGGCCGCTCTTCGCTCTCAGATAAAAGAGCTGGCCGGTGGTACCCAGTCCAGTCAGGAACTGGCTTCCATGCTCAATGATATCGAATTTCTCAAAGCCGAAAATCTTTATTTGAGGGGGGCTCTTGAGAAAAAAGCCAATCAATTCGCTTCGGTTGAAGGTGATTATCTGGATCCGAACAGCGACAAAGTCGAGCAACTGGAAGAGTCCGTATATCGTCTTAACCAGCGTATCGAGAACATGGCCGGAAAGGTTCCCGCGAATCATTCGCAAGCCAAATCATCCGGTTCGAAAACAAACATCCATGGCCGACTGTACAGTCATGGATCGGTTGATTTCGACAGCGAGGAAGGCAACAACGGGTTTGGAGTTACCCGCGCCTATGTAACTCTGAAATCCAAACTGGCTGATTATGCCAGCCTCAGGGTCACTACCGATCTGAAGAATATCGATGAAAAATACAACATCATTCTGAAATACGCTTACCTTGACTGGAAGCCGGGGTTTACAAACGGCGTGGCCAAAATGAGGCTCGGACTCCAGGCCACTCAGTATATCGATCAGATGAATAAACTGTGGGGACGCCGCTACCTGGAAAAAACGGTAAGCGACAAGAATAAATTCCTCACTTCCTCTGATCTGGG
>JAJRTA010000249.1 GCA_024278515.1 Candidatus Zixiibacteriota bacterium | reverse complement strand
GGTATATCGGCGAGTTTATTTTCATATCATCGGTATGCCCTTCCACCCTGATATGGTTGGTGCTGTCTTTGATTGCCTCGTAGACCAGATCCATCAGTTCGACCGCTTCCGGTTGAAGTCTGGCCGAACCGGGTTCGAACATTGCGGATTCGACGATATGAACAACCAGCCCCCGCTCGGTAATCTCGGTGATCACTTCCTCTGAACGACCTTTCACTTCCGTCTGTTCCTCGACCTGCCGCTGAATCATACGGAGATCACCCAGTTTCAGCACACCATGGCCGGTTTTGAGTTGTTCCTCGGGATATTTGTCAAGAATGCTGGCGCCACCCTTGAGAATCCCGTTCAAGGCATCGGCCATCTTGCCGAACCGTTTGGCGTCAAGCTGGGACATTGAGTACATCACAATAAACAAGGCCAGCAACAGCGTGATCATGTCGGCGTAAGTGAGCAACCAGCGTTCGTGGTTTTCCTGCTCCTCGTTGGTTCTTTTGCGGCGAAGGACACGACGCACCGCTAAACCTCCTGAAGGCGGTGCTGCGGCGCTACGAAACTGACCAGTCGGGTGCGGACATTGCGGGGTGTATCGCCGGATTGAAGAGCTATTACGCCCTCGAGGATAAGTTCAAGATGAGCGAGTTCTTCCTCGTGTCGCATCTGGAGTTTGTCCGAAATCGGCAGGAAAAACAGATTGGCCAGCCCGACCCCCCAAAGAGTGGCGATGAATGCCGCCGCAATCGAGGCGGCCATACGTGAGGCATCGTCGGTATCTCCCAGCGCGTGGATCAACCCGAGCACAGTACCCAGAATACCCATCGTGGGTGCGAATCCCCCGGCCTTTTTGAAAAAGGCGATTCCCTTGCGATGCCGCTCTTCGATATATGCGATCTCGGTCTCAAGAATCTCACGTAAAACCGTCACCTCGGTCCCGTCGACCACCAGTTGAACAGCCTTGCGGAAAAACGGGTTTTCAATCCCTTTCAACATCCGCTCCAGACCGAGGATACCGTCACGGCGAGCTTTCTCGGCCAGCCTGACGATTCTTTCTATCGTCTCGCTGTGAGGATGGGACGTTCCGAAAAAAGCTATACGTAAAAACGTCGGTACCTGTAATACCGTACGCATAGACGTGGTAATTGTTGTCGCTCCCAGCGTGCCGCCGACAACAATTAAAATCGGGGCAGTGAGAAAAACAGCATCGGGATTGCCGCCATCGAGCAGATAGGCCGAGCCGATCGCTCCGACAGCCAGCACCAAACCCATCAGGGTCGCCAAATCCATACTCAATAACCTTCCTTGAGGCGCCGATCTATACCAGTTCACCGGCAAACTGCCTCTTCTTCAGTATATCGGCAGAATCAGGCTGTTTTGAAGGGAAAAGGTGGGATCATGGTTGTAAACTCAGGAACCCCGGGATTAAAATGAAGCCGTATCCTGTATCATCGCCGAAAACAAACTTCAAGACAAGGGGGAAGCTGAGCCGGAAAACATCTCAGGTTCAGACTGTTTCTTCGGAGCGGTACTCGGCCAGCTTGTTACGGATAGTTCGGGTGGTGATGCCCAGCGCCTCGGCTGCTTTGGTCTTGTTGCCGTTGAACTTCTCAAGCGTCTTGAGAATCAGGTACTTGCTGCCTTCTTCCAGTTTCATCGGCACCCGCAAAGAAGGCAGATCATCGGCGATCGGTCCCAATGCCAAATCGGAGGGAAAGTCGTCTTCGGTGAGCAGGTCGGAATGGCTGGTAACAACAGCCCGCTCTATCAGATTCTCCAGCTCACGGACATTACCTGGCCAGTGATATTTCATAAGCAGCTTCAGGGCAGCGGAGTCAATTCCGGTAATATTGCGGGAGTTCTCACGGTTGTATTTTTCGATAAAATGATCGACCAAAAGCGGGATATCTTCCTTGCGTTCTTCCAGGCTGCTAATAGTAATCGGGATCACATTGAGACGGTAAAACAGATCCTCACGGAACCGGCCGTCGGCAATGTATTCCTTTAGGTTTCTATTGGATGTCGCTATAAGCCTTACATCTACAGATATGGTCGCGCTCGACCCGACCCTTTCGAATTCACGCTCCTGGATGACACGAAGCAGCTTCGCCTGAAGGTTGAGGGGCATTTCGGAGATTTCATCAAGCAGTAATGTGCCGCCGTCGGCCAGCTCGAACCGTCCCCGATTGGTTTTCTTGGCATCGGTGAAGGCGCCTTTTTCGTAGCCGAACAGTTCCGCCTCGACCAGATTCTCAGGCAGAGCGGCACAGTTGAGTTTGATAAACGGCCCATCTTTGCGATTCGACATATAATGCAGGGCCCGCGCGACCAGTTCCTTACCGGTTCCGGAAGCGCCGGTGATCATAACGGTCGAACGGGCATCGGCGACCGACTCGATCAGCTCGAAGACCTCTTTCATAACCTTCGATTTGCCGACCAGATTCTGGAACTTATGAGTCAGGTCCCTTTTCATGGTTGCGTTCTCACGCCGCAGGTCAATAATCTCAGACGCACGGGCGGTAATATGCTCAATAGTTTCAGGCACTACCGGTTTGATAAGAAAATCGTCGGCTCCAAGCTTGATAGCACGCACGGCGGTTTCAATAGTACCGAAAGCAGTAATCATTATGACCACCGTTTCCGGCGAACTCTTTTTTATATATTTAAGAAGCTCGATCCCATCCATGCCGGGCATTTTCAGGTCCGAAAGCACAATATCAGCGCCACGATCATTCAGTTCGGCCAGCGCTTCTTCGCCGGAATGCGCTGAACGACAATCGTAGCCGGCACGATTCAGGGTTTCGAGAACAAGTTCATTCACCAGGTTATCATCATCTACAACCAGGACAGAGTGTTTCATCAGAGATGCTCCCTCTTTTGGTGATCGATTTTGGTCGGCAACAGCAGATGGAAGCTTGCCCCCTTGCCGGGAGTCGAGTTCACCATAATATCACCAGAATGCGTTTTCATTATCTTCCAGGCCATAGCCAGCCCGAGACCGTTACCGTCGGGACGAGTCGAAAAAAACGGGGCGAACAACCTGCCTATATTGTCAGGATCAATACCGGGGCCGTTATCCGAAATGATCGTTTCCATAATCGTTTCATCCGAATCCAGCACTACGGAAGCATCCGGCAGTTTTTTCGCCTCCTCGGGTGACCAGAGACGTGATTTCACTGCGATACGCCCTTTTCCCCCGCACGCCTGGACCGCATTGTCAAGGATGTTCATCAGTACCTGTCGATACAAGACGTTGTCGATACGGCATACCGTCCTAACGGCGGCTTGCGGTTCGAAATCAACCATCTCGAACTCAGTGCCGTTTACGCGGTCACGATTTTCCTGCCGGAACTGTCGGACCGTTGTTCTGACAAACTCATCGTAGACAACTTCCCGCCTGCTGATCTGTTGAAACCGGCTGTAATTAAGCAGTGTTTCCACTGTCCGATTGAGCCGTTCCACCCCTTTGGTGATTTTGCTGACGGTTTCCTTTTTCGGATCATCCGGGTCCAGATCACGGTCCAGAAGCGAGGCAAACCCGGCAATAGCCGACAGAGGATTACGCACTTCATGAGCGACCGTAGCCGCCATCTCCCCCAACGCCGCCATTGTATTGAGCCGGGCAAGTTCCGACTCCAGACGTTTGGTTTTGGTGATATCCTGGAACAATTCCACCGCGCCTTTGGGGTTGCCGTCGTTGTCTCTAAGGAGAGTCGTGGATACGGAAAGCTGACGCGTTCCTCCGGAGGGTAACTGGATTTCCTTCTCCATACCGTTTATTTCACGACCGGTTTCAGCCGTGCGCAGGGCGTTACAGTCGGTTGGCCGACCGGGTGTGATAACATCGCGATACAGTTTCCCCAGTGGTATTTCCGGATCGATTTCCATTATGCGGGCCGCTGCCGGGTTGAAATGTGTCACCCTGCCGCTTTGATCCACGGCGATCACACCTGCCGACAGGGAATCCAGAAGACTGTTGAGGGTATTGGTTACATCAGCCTGAACCCGGCTCAGGTCGATAAGCTGACGGTTGGCCTGCCTCAACTCTTCATTCTGGGCCGTAAACTCTTTTTGAAGCTGGATATATTTCCTTTGCAGGGAATTAATAATCCGGTTGAACGAGGCATACGACTCGGTAAAACGGTTCAGTTCGCCGTTTTCTGCTGACGTCAGTACAGTTGTCTTTTCGTCGTCGTCCATGACCTCAGTCCCATTCACACACATTTCCGTTACAGAGAATGCCCCTAACAACAGTACAATTCAACAAAAAATTGGAGGGATAAACAGCGCCGGGCATAAGAATATGACCGGGCTGTTGCGCCCGTAGTCGGGAGAATTATAGTGATCAGGTACCAGGCGACTTAGAAATAAGTCATGATCTCGTCGGCAACAGTTTCGATAGGGGCAATATGGTCAACGATCCCGGCTTCGATAGCAGCTTTCGGCATACCATAGACTACGCAGGTTTCCTCGTTCTGAGCAATCACTACTCCACCGCGGGATTTGACATTCTTAAGACCAATTGCGCCATTGGAACCCATACCGGTAAGGATAACACCCATAGCTGAAGCTCCGTAGGCATCGGCTACTGAGTTCATGGTCACATCCACACAAGGTTTGTATAGCGTGTCGGCTGGTTTATCGCCTACGACCACATGGACTGCCTGCGCTGTGCGTTTGACCGTCATCTGACGTCCGCCCGGAGCCAGCAGGACCTGTCCCGGCACGACCCTGTCGCCGTCCTCGGCCTCTTTCACTTCGAGTTGTGACAGCCTGTTTAATCGTTCCGCCATCGATGTCGTAAATTTAGCCGGCATATGCTGGGCGATGATAATACCAACCGGCAGATTCGACGGCAGACGCGGGATGACATTTTGAAGAGCGGGGGGGCCACCGGTCGAGGAACCGATCGCCACCAGACCGATCAGGTGGTTGCGTTTTTTAAGAGGTTTTATCGGCGTCTGAGGACTGATTACGCGCCGAGACGGTCGTGTCCGATCATGTTTTTTTGTGCCGGTATCACTTAATCGAGCAAAATTGGCGCGCCGGGCATGAGCCATAAGCGTATGTTTTCTGCGCGCAATGTCCTTAATCTTGGCCAGCAGATCTTCTTTGATCTTGACGATATCAAGACTTACATACGAAAGCTGTTTGGGGATAAAATCGACTGCCCCCATTTCCAGGGCATCGAGAGTTGCGGCAGCTCCGTCAGTGGTCAATGATGAAATCATCATCACCGGCAACGGACAGGTTTTCATAATCTCCCGCAACGCCGCCAGACCGTCCATACGCGGCATTTCAATGTCCATGGTTACCAGGTCCGGCTTAAGGCTGCGTACTTTTTCTATGCCTTCCTCGCCGTCGCGGGCGGTTCCGATAACCTCGATATTCGGATCAGATTCCAGCATCATGGACAACGCTTTGCGCATAAACGCAGAGTCATCCACTACCAGAACTCTTATTTTTTTCTGAGTACTAATTGTCGTCATACTTTTGTCATCCACCAAGTTTTCGAGCCAGATTAAACAGTCCTATCAGGTCTACGATCAGTCGAATACGACCATCACCAAGGATGGTGGCACCGGCAATGCCTGTAGTGGAACCGAGATAGTTCCCGAGTGATTTGATAACCACTTCTTCCTGACCCAGGAAACGGTCAATGACAATACCGAGCTTGCGCTCAGCCAGGCCGACTACGACGATATATGGTTTTTCGCAAAGTTCAAACCCGCGAGAATCTTCATTGATAATTAATGACAGGTTGATCAAGGGAATTATCTCATCGCGAAGTCTGAACACGGGTCGTTGATTGACATAGTGGATTTCCGAATTGGCTGTCTTAACCGTTTCATATACCGATGACAGAGGCAGGATGAAGATATCATTGTCACTCTCAACCAGCAGCCCCTGAATAATGGCCAGGGTCAGCGGTAACTTTATGGTAATGGTGCTGCCGACATCTTTGGTTGAGTCCAGTTCGACTATACCGTTGAGTTTCTGGATATTGGTCCTGACGACATCCATACCGACACCGCGACCGGAGACATCGGTGATTTTCTTCGCCGTCGAGAAACCTGCTTCAAAGATAAAGTTATAGACCTCCCGGTCACTCATCCGCTCCACTTCCTCCTGAGTAACCAGACCGCGTTCCACAGCCTTGGCGCGAATGGCTTCGACGTCAAAACCCCGGCCGTCATCTTCAACCTTGATAAGTATATTGGATCCTTCCTGGATTGCCGAAAGACGCACCGTTCCTTTAGCCGGTTTACCTTTCTTAACCCGTTCTTCGGGCATTTCCAGTCCGTGGTCGCAGGAATTACGGATGATATGCATCAGCGGATCGCCGATTTCCTCGATTACCGATTTATCAAGTTCGGTGCTTTCACCCGATATTATGAGTTCTATCTGTTTGTTGGCATCGCGAGCAAGGTCGCGTACCTGTCGAGGGAAACGGCTGAACACTTTACCCACCGGTTGCATACGCATTTTCATCACCGCCATCTGCAGTTCGGTAGTGATGAAATTGACCGCCTTGGCCGCCTGGTTCAACCCCTCCATTTCGTGATCACCTTCATGATCCGCACTCATTTTAGCGACAGTCTGCATCAGGGAGTTACGGCTGAGAACAAGTTCGCCGGTCATGTTCAGCAGATTATCAAGGCGATCGACATCTACCCGAATAGTTTGTTCGCTGCTGCTTCGCTGCACATTTTTTGCTTTTATATTTGCCTTGTTATTGTTGTCGGCAGCAGTTGTTGCAGAAGATCCCGATCCGGACGCTGAAACGTCAGATGAAGTGCTCGCATCTTCCGCAGTATTTTTCGACGGTTCGGCAGCGGGAGGAGGAGTGGCGCCGTCGAGGGTAGCCTGAAGTCGACCGAGTATGTCGGTCAAATCTATTTCTTCGGTAACCTTGTTACGTACGTTTTCAAGCAGAACTTTCAGGATATCGAGGCCCTCAAGAAGCAGGTCCATCGTGTCGGCTGTCACACTCATTTCAGATTTTCTCAGCTTGTTTAGAATATCCTCCATCCGGTGCGACAGTGTAGTGACCTGCTCAAACCCCAGAAAACTTGAAGTCCCCTTGATAGTATGCACTGCGCGGAAAATCTCGTTGAGCAAATCGAGATCTCCCGGATTCTCTTCCAGCTTAACGAAATTATTATCCAGAGAGTTGATCAGTTCATCTGCTTCGATGAGGAAATCGTCGATGATCTCCTGCATCTCATCCATTTCAAAGTCGGTGTCGGTAGTCATGTTTATTACCCGGTTCAATCAGGTTTTTTTGGCAAACAGATCATCAATGACCGACTGTTCGGTTTTCTTTTCAAAAAGATCTGCGTGGGGGTCATAGACACGGTTCTTTTTCCCCGTTTCCTTATCTGAAGATTTATCTTTGTCGTCTTGCCGACCATTAAGTACGCCCATGATGCTTTGCAGCTTGTTTTCGATATCCTCAAGCAATGAAGCGGCATGATTCATCTGCTGCGATGTTATATCCTGAAACTGAAGCGCATCCATTATAGTGTAGGCACCATTACAGGTCACATCAGCTTTATTTGTCAGATCCTGAATAATACCCTCAATATCATCGATACGGTTTTCTTTCACGCAAGTCCTGATTTTCTCCAAGCCGGACTTGGATTCTTCGACCTGCTGGACAATTTCTTCAACCCGGTCAAGCATCTGATGGGTGGCGGCTTCGGTCTGTTCACTGATTTTGTCAAGCTGTTCGGTGGCCTGGGGCACTTTTTCACTTGATTCCCGCAACGGGTTGTGGAGTTCCCTGAATTTTACCACAATCTCCGTTATCGACAGGGCGAGTTCTTCTATTTCCTTCTGTAACTTTGTTTGCAGTCCCTGATTGGTCGGCATGGTATCCTCCTAAAATGTCAGGCCATCAACCGGCCAGTACCTGTTCAATCTTTTCCTTGAGGGTTTCCGGAGTAAAAGGCTTGACGATATAATTATTAACACCCGCCTTCAATGCTTCCATGATATCATCTTTAACCGACCGGGTGGTAACCATGAGAATAGGCAGACTTTTATACTCGTCCATGCCGCGCAGAGTCGTCACGAATGAAAGGCCGTCCATTTCCGGCATATTCCAGTCGGTAATAACAAAGTTCACCTTATCGACTTTCATTTTGGCCAGGGCATCCTGGCCATCGGTGGCTTCAATGACATCGCTGAAGCCGGCTCTTTTGAGCGTATTGATGATTATCCTCCTCATAGTGGGGGAATCATCTACCGCCAGAATCTTAAGATCTGTCACGAGTCCTCCTCATATTTCATATTTCTCAACTTACTTTTTCGGTTTTCAGGTAGCGCCCGACTTCGTTAATCAGGACCGCCGCCTTGAACGGTTTGACCAGGTACGAGTTCGCACCTACTTCCATCCCCCGTTCACGGTCATCCTCACCATCTTCGGACGACAGAATCACGATCGGAGTGTCAACATGCCGGGGATTCTGCCTCAGAGCCGCAATCAGACCGTAGCCGTCGAGGTTGGGCATGTTGAGATCGGTTATTATCAAGTCGATTCCGTCCGGAAGATTTGAGATTTTCTCCAGGGCATCCATTCCATCACAGGCGGTGACAACTTCAAAGCCGCCCTTTTTCAGGGAAAACGACACGAATTTCACCACCGTCGGAGAATCATCTACTACCATAATTTTGAGTGCCATAGGTTCAAATCCCGTCTATCTACAATTACATATTATCATAATCATTTCTTTATCTTGCTCAGAAGGTCTATCGCTCGGCGAGCTCCACCCGCGGCGCCTTCGGCGGCGCCGATAGCAGCCACTGACTTCGTACCGGTTCCGGCCGTACGACCCGACGCTCCCGAGGTAACCGCTTCTTTCTGGTAAACCAGCGCGTTTTTGAAATAAACGAGTTTGAACGCTTTGGATATACCATGAAGGGTTTCTGAATGGCCGATATAGAAGTATCCGCCCGGTTTCAGGCTGTTATAGTAACCGCGAACGATCTGACGTTTCACTTCGTCGGAAAAGTATATCATTACATTACGACAAAAAATGACGTCGAATCCTGAATGCATCGACATCTGACGTGCGTCACTCAAATTAATATGTGAAAACTTCACCAGCGATTTGACCTCCGGTTTTACCCGGTACACTTCCCCATCTTTATCGAAAAAACGCGATAATATGGTCGGTTTGACATTGCGCATAGTGATCCCGGAATATTCCCCTCTGCGGGCTACCTGAAGAACCTGTTCCGAGATATCGTTGGCGATGATCTCCACTCTCCAGCCGTTAAGCGAACCAAGCTTGTCGATAATCATCATGGCCAGCGTGTACGGCTCTTCGCCCGTCGAACATCCTGCCGACCATATCTTGATCGATTTCTGGCCCTTACTTTCCTGCCCGGACTTAATGATGAGCGGCAGAACTTCATCGGAGAATGACAGAAGCTGAGGTTCGTTTCTGAAGAAGCTGGTTTCGTTGGTCGTGATCTGGTTCATCAGTTCCTTGAACTCAGCCATGGACGTATCATACTTGACGTGATAGAAGTAGTCCTTATAGGTCTTTATTTCAAGACTGGCCATTCTCTTGATGAGCCTGTTTTTTAACAGATACATCTTGTTTTCAGCAAAGAAAATCCCGCTTTTTTCGTGAATGAAATCGCGAATCATTTCAAATTCTTCTGCGGTCATTTCCGGTTCTGCTGCGGACGCTGTCAGCATATTCCACCCTTTTAAGCTATCTGAAACCTGTTACTTTTCAACCTGCGAGGCCGCCTGTGTTGCACTCGAATGACCTGTAGCCGCAACCGGAACAGAGTCCGTATGAACGGTCTCATTTTCCCTTAATTCTTCCCCGCCAAGACGCCGATTCCTCAAAACGGCACGTTCAACAGCAGCGATCAATTCACAAAGTACAAACGGTTTGACCACAACATCGCAAGCCCCTCTTCGCACAGCCGTGATGATAGTATCCACAGTCGGATAACCAGTCATCACGATCACGCTCAAAGACGGTCTTGACTCGAGCAATCCCGGTAATATCCCCAGCCCGGTGTCATCAGGCAGCATATCATCCAGAAGCAAAACATTATAATCATTACCTTCAACCTGAGATATTGTCGTACCGGCATCGCAGGCGATATCGACGATATAGCCCTGATCAAGGAAATATTCGCTCAGATTGTCTCGAATAGACTCCTCGTCATCGGTAATCAATATCCTCTGTTGTGGTGACTGAATTTTCATTCCTGGTTTTCTTTCCTGCCGTCTGACAGCAAATGTGACGTCACTCTCTTAAACAGATCATTGACGTTGAATGGCTTGGTTATGTAATCGGCCACCCTTTTCCGCAATGCTTCCACGGCTGTCTCGACCGACGGATACCCGGTCATGATTACCACGGGAACATCGGGGTATTCCTTCTGCACCTGGCTGGTCAGAGTCATTCCATCCATGGTCGGCATACGCAGATCAGTTAGCACTACGTCGAATCGTTTCTCCTGCATAATATCGAGAGCCTTTTGGCCGTCTTCTGCTACAGTAATGTCCCAGCCCTGATCATGAAAAAAATCATAAAGCAGGTCTCGAATCAAAAGTTCGTCATCGACCACAAGGATAGACGGGGATTCCATCAAACACTTCCTTCCAGCTCCGTCACCGCCGACTGTACGGCTTTCACAACGTCGTCATTTTTATCGGCCCCAAGGCTTTTCAGTTGCGGTATAGCCTCACGACAACCCATCTGAGCCAACGCCTTGGCCGTGGCAATGCGGATTATATCCTGTTAATCACCCAGATAGGGAATGATAAGTTCCGCATAACTCGAAACCCCCAGATCGCCGATGGAAACGATGGTATGATAACGCACCCACACATCGGTATCTTCCAGCAGCGCTCTGATATCCTGCACGGCGGCCTGACCTTTTATATCCAGAAGAGCCGTAACCGCAGCTTTTCGCACGGCGGCGCTTTCGTCGGAAAGAGCCAGCACCAAAGGACGGGGGTCGTCAATTGATTTGATTCTGCCCAGGGAGGTAATAGCCAGTTTCCTGACTGATGAATCCGGGTGATCTATAGCACCCAGAAGCGGGCCTACCACATCCGCGTCCCCGATCATGCCAAGAGCGGTAACAGCCAGACGCTGACGTTCCACGTCGTCATGGTAAAGATCTGATGTGAATCTCTCCACGACACGCTGCGACCCGACAACAATCAGCGCTCCCAGAGCCGACTGCCTGACATCTGAGTACTTGTCGTTCAGCCCTTCGAACAAGAAGTCGATTTCGTTTTCGCTGGCCAGCCAGCCCAATGCCGCATAGGCGGTGGAACGGACATGACCGACGCTGTCGGAACACATTTTCTTCAGTGTCTCAACCGCGCCGGTGAACCCTGACAGTCCCAGCAGGTGGGCGATTTTCTGACGAACATCCGGCTCGGGATCATCAATAAAGCCGATCAGACGCTGCGCCAGGTCATCATCCAAAAACTCTTTGATTACATCAAGCAGAGTCAGCTTCGTGGTTATCGTGTTGCCGGCAAATCGTTCAAGAATGGAAACCGCGGCCGACGGACCGGCATCTCTCAGGATATCCGATATGCGTTCACGATCGTCATCTTCCACCGAGTCAAGAACATCAAGCAGCCTGAACATAACATCCTGAGAGTACCAATGTTTCAGACGTCCCAGAGTGAACTCGGTGATCCGGCGATTATGATTCCTGATTCCTTCAAACAGAAATTCGGTGAACTTATCCAACGGCAAATCGCCGTCGAACTTGCCACCATGTTTCATACTGATATTGATTATCGCCGTCAGTGCGGTTTCGGCAATGGTTCTGTCTTCGTGATCAAGGTGTTTCTTCAGACGGTCAATCGATTCCGCCTGCCCGATGTTGCCGATCGCTTCCAACACAACATACTGGACCATGGAGTCATCGGTTTCGGCAAACTCATACAGCTTTTCCAGCGCCGAGGGATCGCCTATTTTACCCAGCGCTTCAGCCGCCTGAAGACGGGCGTCGTCAACACTCTCAAACGCTCCGATCAAGGCCGGAACAGCCTCGGTTGAACCGATTTCGCCGAGCGCTTCGGCAGCCGAACAGGCCACATTGGGATTTTCATCATACAACTTCCGGCAGATTGCCTCGACTGAACGATCATCCCTGATCAGACCCAGCACATCAACGATGAACTTACGTATATCATAATCAGGATTGTCGATATCGTCCAACAACGGCTGCACCGCTTCAGAGCCGATTCGCACCAGGATTTCCGCGGCCAGATTGCGGGTACCGATATCAGCATTGCCCAGAAAACTGACCAGCAGTCGGGACGCGGTATCCCCCTTCATATCGGCCAAAAGGTCTCCGGCCAGTTCCCTGATGCCCATATCAGGATCTTCCAGGGCCATTACCAGACCGGCTACAGCTTCATCTTCCCGAAAAGAGCCAAGATTTCGGACCGCCTCTTCCCTTTCATAGAAATCCGGCGACTGAAGGCGTGATAACAGGTCGGTTATCTGATCAACAGCATTACTCATAATTACCCCTATTGCCTTGGAACGGTTCTTCAGCCGATTTTGATCGACTGATACGAACTCAGAGCTTCTTCCTCCGTCGGGAAGATCTCAAAAATATGCGACAACTGAGTAATGTCGAATATTTCCTGAACGTAACTGGCCAGGTTGGACAAGCTCAGACGTCCTTTGCGCAACCGTGTTTCTTTCATAATTGAAACCAGCGCGCCAAGTCCTGAACTGTTGATAAACTCAACATCCGACAGGTTCAGGTGGATTTTTATTTTTTCGTCGTTGAACAGTGTCTTGATCTGCTCTTTGAGAGCAGTTCCGCTGGACAGGTCAAGTCGACCTTTCAGATAGACAATCGCCACACCGTTGGATTCGTTTACATTGATCTCCATGGTGTCCTCCGTTTATTGAGATATATTAACATTTCGTAATCGCTGAAGCCTTCCTATGAAGGATAATCGATGTTTTCAGTCCCCCATCGCCGGTCTGTTCAAATTGAACATCGTCTACATAGTGCTTCATCAGGTTGATCCCGCGGCCGCTGTCGGCCTCAATTTCGGTCATCTGATGTTGCATGATTTTCTCCAGGCCTCGCTCTCCTTGGTCAATTATATCGGCACGTAACGTCTGATCGTTAATATCCAGACAGACTGTAATACTCTTTTGCGGATCTAACCTGTTGCCATGGACCAGGGCATTTGTAAATGCTTCCGATATGACCAGCAGGAAGATTCGCTGTTCTTCTTCGGAAACACCCTGTTGAGTCAGAATCTTCTTAAGTTGATCAGCCAGAGCCGGTTCGGATTCCAAAATCGAGGGATATTTCAATTGCGTCGGAAAAATCATGGGTTTACCCTGATTTGCATAATGGTGAAATCGTCATAGGTGTCTTCCCCCGCCCCTTCCGAAAAGCGATCGACCCACTCTTTGACTCTTTTGCAGAACTCCTTGGGTTCCAGTCCTATTTCCGCCGTGAAGACCTGCTCCGCCCTCTCCCGGCCGAACAGATTATTGTCAGCGTCGGTAGCCTCCGTCAGGCCGTCAGTGAACAAAAACAGCTTATCACCGGGATTCAATCGACGCTCTCCCTGCTTGAACGGCAGATCCGGGAACTGACCGACAATGGGACCGCCATCGGCCAGCTCGCAAACAGTGTGATTTTCACTATCCCAGAAAAGTCCGGGCATGTGGCCGGCGTTACAGAAGGTCAGTTTCCGTCGGCTGAGATCGAACTTGCAGAAAAACAGGGTGACAAACATCTCACGTTCTTTGATTATGTCATTGGACAACATGGTGTTGAGGTCCCCGGCCAATTCGGATACAGTGATATCAGGTTTCGATCTTATAATTGAGCGAATCATTCCGGCTGCTGCCGACATGACCAAAGCGGCCGGCACCCCTTTGTTGGAAACATCTCCGATCACCACCACAAATCTGGAGTCATCCACCCGGATCAGATCGTAGAAGTCACCTCCCACTTCGCGAGCCGGATAATAGGACACTCCGACATCGACACCATCAATACTGTCCAGATCGCTCGGCAGAATTGTCTCCTGGATCTGACGGGCTATGGCCATCTCCTGGATCCGTTTCTGTTGCGCCAGTCTTTCACGAACCAACGAGTAATTATCGATAGCCACCGCCGCGAAATTGAGAAGCATCTGCAGAATCTCTTTATCATCCTCGGTGAAATTGCTCTGGTCGGTCTTGTTGACAATCACCATTACACCATGACATTTCTTGGCGGTTTGTATAGGCGTACTGATAATCGACTGAACGAGGAAGCCATCCTCTACTTTAAGATCGAGTTCATTGAGGATGATCGTCTCGCGGGTCTTGAAACAGTAGCTGGGCAGGTCCATCCCATCGAGGTACATGAGCGATTTCGCGAATTCCTCGTTGACGCCCCAGGATATTTCGATTTTGAGATCTTCCTCCGATTCCAGCATGATCAAACCGACCTCGCCGTCCGCCAGACGAATGCCCATGTCCATTACTACCGAAAGGACAGCATTGATATCATGGATAGACGTAATCACCGCTCCCATCGTAGCCATATCACGCAATTGAGCCCGGGTGGCCTCGAGACGGGCTTCAAGGTCGTTGATTGCCGTTTCATACTGATCGGCGATAGTCATACTGCCGGTATCGGCAGGTTGGACAAACAGATTGACAGGAAGAGCGAAAGAAGTGTGCCCGATCGGCAGATTTTTTGTCGGGAGGCTACTTGCGGCGGAACTTCATGCGGAAAGGAACCCCCTCGAAACCGAACTCATTGCGAATCTGATTACTCAGATAGCCCAGGTACGACTTATCGATCAGCTTGGGATGATTGACGAAAAAGATGAAGGTCGGAGGGGCAACTTCGCTTTGAGTAACATAGTTGAACTTTATATATTTGCCCTGCCGGGCCGGGGGATGTTTGCGGCTTACTATTTTCTGCAGGAATTCGTTCAGCTCAGAGGTTGGTATCCGTTTATTGGTTTCATCAAATACAGCACTGACCAGGGACATTACTTTGACAACCCGTTGACCGGTCAGAGCCGAAATGTAGATAACCGGGACATAAGCAAAGCGCGCAACCAGATCCCGTATCTGCAGGGTGAATTTGTCGGCAGTTCTACTGTCCTTTTCAATCAGGTCCCATTTGTTGACGGCCAGCACCGCCGGTCGGCGGTTGTCCAGAACCTGCTCGAGAATCCGCTTATCCTGTGCCGTTACGGAACTGGTTGCGTCGATCAAAACCACCGCTACGTCGCAATC
>JAJRTA010000248.1 GCA_024278515.1 Candidatus Zixiibacteriota bacterium | reverse complement strand
TGTTTCAGGGCAAAATGAAAAGCTCTGATTCGAATCATAATAAACCTTGCAGGCGAAGTGTAGAAATCTCTCCTGTTTTCCAACTATCGGAACAATTTCCGGTAAATACCGTAATTTATAAATGACAGTAACTATCCTGAAGGTAAAGGTTTGAATACTGGACATTGCAATCGGAATGATGCTCGGCATTACGCTGGACTGTATTATTGCGGCGATCACCGGTGACTGGGGGTTATGGATCACCCCGGGAGCAGGTATCGAAACGGCAATCCCTGTATCGGAGCAGCCTTTCAATCATCCGACGATAGCTAAACAGTCCCCGAATACTGTCATAACTACAGCCCAAATCATATCGGCGGTACATATCAAGACATGAAAAAAAGCGGGAGACGAGGCTCGAACTCGCGACCAACAGCTTGGAAGGCTGTGACTCTACCAACTGAGTTACTCCCGCCGGCTGTCTATTATACTATCATCCCCCCCCGATTTGGCAAGCGGTTTTTTGCGTTTTGAAAGTAAGTCTGTGCAAACTATCACAACGGTAATTCTCGTATAGATATTTATTACCCACTTAAACCCTTGACCAAATAGTCAAACCATGCTATAATGCAAACGTAATACTTGCAAAATAATATCAGCAGGTCGCTGACTCTCGAAAAATTGTTTTCTTTCAGGCTGGAGGCCTCAATGAGCCATAGCAAAAAAATAATTGTAATCCTTGCGATATTATTTGCCCTGATGACAGCCGGTGGAAGTGCTCTCGCAACGGACCTGATCATTGATGATTTGAACTTATCCGGTGAAAACTGCAATACCTTCTGTATCCCCATCACTGTACAGGGTTTCAGCAACGTTGCCGGTGTGGAGTTACATCTTTTCTATGATGAAAGCTGTATGACCTTCGACTCTGTTTCGGTCATAAACCTGTCGGGGGCAACCACCAACGTCGGAGCCGGAGCAGTTCATATTATCTGGGAAGATTATCTGAACCCGTTGACCCTGACCGACGGAGACCAGCTCACCCAAATATGCTTCAGCAATATCTCGGCCGCCCCGGACGCCCCCTGCACTTTCGGTTTCCAGGCAACCTGCGAACTGGCGGACGAGTTCGGCGACCCCTTCCCGCTCACGCTGACCGACGGATCGGTCGCCTGTGCCGGCGGATGCTGTGTAATGCGCGGCGATATCAACCACGACGGCGCGCCGACTATCGACATCAGCGATCTCGTATATCTGATAAACTACATGTTCAGCAGCGGGCCGGCCCCTATCTGCTTCGATGAGGCCGACTGTAACTCAAGCGGAACAGAGCCGCTCGATATAAGCGATTTGCTGTACCTGATCAATTACATGTTCCAGGAAGGCCCGCTGCCCGGCCCTTGTCCGTGATAAAGTCCCGCTTACTAAGCCCCGGCGGACATGATGAGGGACTACCAAGGAACTGATAACACCTGGCTGTTTTATTACAGAAAAGCGAAGAGAGCGGAACGCGAAATATCAAGAAACCGTTCAGGGAAGAACCCCAGTCCCAGTGTTCCGAGGACTGTCACAATCAGAACCATCACAATGGCCGGAGAGTAGGCGACAGGAGTAAACACTTCATCCGGTTTTTCAAAGTAGGATGTCCTGATCACTCTCAGGTAGTAGTAAACCGACAGGAATGAGTTCATCACACCTATCACGGTGAGCAGAATATACCCCGATTTCACCGCGGTCGAGAAGATATAGAACTTCCCGAAAAAGCCCACAGTAGGCGGGAATCCGGAGAGGGCGAACATAAACAAAGCCAGTGCGGCTGAAAGATAAGGTGCTTTGGACGACAGTCCGCGCAGCTCCGAGAAATCAGATTTGCATCCGGTGCGGGTTTCAAGCAATGTCACCACGGCGAACCCGCCCAGGTTGAACATGGTATAGCCTATCAGGTAAAACAACGCGGCCGAGATCGCTTCACTGCCGCCTACACAAAAGGCCACAAGAATGTAACCGGCATGGGCAATCGACGAACAGGCCAGCATCCTCTTGACGTTGTTTTGTCTCAGGGCAAGTATGTTACCGACAGTCATGGTCAACACGGCCAGACCCCAGAAGATATCGGTAAGCAGTTCCATCCGGGCGAAACCAAACAGGAAAATACGGAGCATGACGGCAAACCCGGCGGCCTTGGGACCAACCGAGAAGAACGCGGTTACCGGAGTCGGCGCTCCCTGATAGACATCAGGCACCCACGAATGGAACGGCACCGCCGCCACTTTGAAACCGAAGCCGATCAGGATCAACGCCGCTCCCCCATACAGGTAGTAGCTGAAATTGGAGACAATAAAGCTGTAATCGGCCACGATCCTTCTTAAATCGGTAGTACCGGAAGCGCCAAAGACGAAAGCGATACCAAGCAACAGAAAGGCTGAAGCAAAAGCGCCCATGATAAAATACTTGATACCGGCCTCATTGGATTCCAGGGAACGGCGAGCCAGCGCCGCCATCACGTAAAGCGGCACCGACATGATTTCAAGCCCCAGAAACATCACCAGCAGATCGGTGGTGTTGGCCATGACCATCATACCCATCACGGAGATCAACAGCAGAGCATAGAACTCCGGATAATTAATTCGCTTCACTGACAGGTACCTGTGCGCAAGCAAAAGCGCAAGGATACCGACAACGATGAAGAGCAATTTGAAAGCGGTTCCGAAGTCATCGCAGGTGATCATTCCGAAGAAGCCGGACATCTGATTGCCCCACTGCTGAAACGCAAAATAGACCGCGGAGCCGAACCCCAGCAACCCCACAATGGGAGCCATCCGGGCCACATGTCGCAACGATGATGTTACCAGAATAAAGAACGCGGCACATAAAAGCGCGATCTCCGCATAGATCAGTTCAAAGTTTATTGAGGCCGATGTAAAATCCATATCAATTTTTCTGAAGACGACAACTGCCGCCGATGTTTAGAACCCTCATCCTCCGCCGAAGCCGAGCTGTACTTTATCACCTTCCACAATCACCGGAACAATCTTCTCTCCCCCGGTCAGTTTGAGAAGATCATCTTTGGCGCCGGGAGTGGAGTTGATATCAATTTCGTTAAAGGCGATACCCTGTTCGGCATAATGCTTTTTCGCTGCCGCGCAGTAGGGGCAGCCTTCTTTTGTGTACATGATTACTTCCGACATGATTTTTCTCCTTTAACCAGTTGTCCGTTTGCTCCGATAACGATGACCGGCTCGGTTGTTTCCACAATCTGGTACTCCGAATTAAGCTCAACTGTTTGAGCTTTGGAGACATGAGACAAAACCTGCTTAACCGCCGGTTCCATTCGTTCGAGAATCGGCTGCGGATAAATACCGATAAAAAATATCAGAATCATCAAAGGGATCATAATCAAGCGTTCCCGCCACGACAGATCATTAAGTTTTTCATTTTCCGGTTTGGTGACTTTACCGAAAACCACACGCTGGAACATCCAGAGCATGTAACAGGCTGAAAGAATCACTCCGCTGGCCGCGATGATCGCGTAAACATTGTTGGCTTTGTACGTGCCCAGAAGAATCAGAAATTCACCGACAAACCCGTTGGTCAGCGGCAGTCCGATCGAGGACAGGGTAGTAATCATAAATACGGCGGCAAAGAACGGCATGACTTTAGCCAGCCCGCCGAAATCGGCGATCATCCGCGTATGCCGTCGTTCATAAATCATGCCGACCAGCAGGAACAGCGCGCCGGTCGAGACACCGTGGTTGATCATCTGCAACACTGATCCCTGCACGCCCTGCAGGTTAAGAGCAAACATGCCGAGCATGACGAAGCCCATGTGTGACACCGAAGAGAACGCCACCAGCGACTTGACATCCTTCTGCACCATCGCCACCAGCGCGCCGTAAATAATGGCAATCAGGCTCAGCACGCAGATATACGGCAGGTAGGTCATAGTCGCATCGGGGAAAAACGGAAGACATATCCGCAGGAAACCGTAAGTGCCCATCTTCAGAAGTACGCCGGCCAGGATCACCGAACCGGCAGTAGGCGCTTCGACGTGCGCATCCGGCAGCCAGGTGTGGAACGGCCACAACGGGACCTTTATGGCGAAGGCCAGTGCAAAGGCTCCGAACAACCATAATTGATCCTGGTAAGCGGTCGGCATGGTCATCAGTTTCATCATGTCGAACGAGTACTCTCCGGAGAAGGCCTGGTACTCAAACAACAGATACAGAATGGCCACCAGCATCAACAGTGATCCGAACATGGTAAAGAGAACAAACTTTATAGCCGCATAAACACGGCGCGGACCGCCCCAGACACCGATCAGGAAATACATCGGGATCAGCATCACTTCCCAGAATACATAGAACAGGAAAAGATCAAGCGCGCAGAAGACACCGATCATGCCGGTCTGTAAAAGAAGCAGGCTGATGAAGTACCCCTTGACCCCGGTGGTGATTGAACGCCATGAGGCAAGTATGGCCAGTACGCACAGGATAGTCGTGAGCATAATCAGCACCAGCGAGATACCGTCAACGCCCAGATGATAGCTGATACCGAGCGACATCACCCAGGGGATGTTGTATTCAAACTGCATCCCGTTGCCCATCGGGTCAAACATCGACCACAACATGAACGACAACAACATGGTCACAAAGGCGATGATCAACGCGATCGCCTTGATACTGTCATGCCGTTCCTTTGGAACCAGCATGAGCAGGATTACACCGACGGTCGGGAAAAATGTCACTAATGTCAGGATACTGGTTTCCATTGGTTAACCAAAAATCATAAGGGCCATGATGACGATTACACCGATCACGAAAATTGTCGCGTAAGTCCGCACTCGTCCGGTCTGACCGGTTCTCACCAGTTCGGCGATGTCGCCATACACCGTAGCAAGGCCGTTAACGAGGCCGTCAATTATCAAAACATCAAAAATCGTCCAGAGGAACTTGGAACCGTTTACCACCGGTCGAACCACGATTGCGGAATACAACTCATCAACGAAATACTTGTTCAACAACATTCGATGCAGGCCGGGCATTTTTTCCCGCAGGCGCGTGGCAGTTTCAGGTGACTTGTTGTAAAACCTGTAAGCCATGTAGATGGCAAAGGCTACCAGCAGAACAGAGAGAGTCATCAGGCCCAGTTCCAGTCCGGCATCTCCCCCGCCGGCCGCCAGAGCGAATGTGGCCGCATGTTGAGGAGCGCCCGACATTACCGGCTCCAGCCAGCGCTCAAAGTAATTGGTGACACCGAACAGATGCGGCATCCCGATCCACCCGCCGGCAACGGAAAGAACAGCCAGAACCATCAGGGGTATGGTCATGGTCCGGGGAGATTCATGCAAATGTTTCCGTGTCTGCTCGTCCATACGTTCCCTGCCGAAGAATGTCAGATAAATCAGCCGGAACATATAGAAAGCGGTAAGCCCGGCTGTGACTACTCCGATCACCCAGAGCAACGGGTGGCCCGCCTGCGAGGAGAACGACTTCCAGAGAATTTCATCCTTGGAAAAGAACCCGCTGAATCCCGGTATCCCCGAAATAGCCAGTGTGGCCAGCAACATGGTCATGTATGTTATCGGAACATATTTTTTGAGACCGCCCATTTTGCGCATGTCCTGTTCGTCCGACATGGCGTGGATCACGGAACCGGCTCCGAGGAACAACAGAGCCTTGAAAAAAGCATGGGTCATCAGGTGAAACACACCGGCCGTGAACGCCGCAACACCACAGGCGAGGAACATATAGCCAAGCTGACTTACTGTCGAGTAGGCAAGGACTCTTTTTATATCATTCTGAGCGAGGCCGATAGTCGCGGCAAACAACGCCGTAGCGGCGCCGATAACAGCTATCGTCATCAGGGCATCCGGGGCCATCAGGAACAACACATTGCTGCGCGCTATCATATACACTCCGGCTGTGACCATGGTCGCGGCATGGATCAAAGCCGATACCGGAGTCGGGCCTTCCATCGCGTCGGGAAGCCACACATAGAGCGGAATCTGCGCTGATTTACCGGTTGCTCCCACAAACAACAGCAGACAGGCCGCAGTAATAAGAGTCCCACCAGCCACAAAAGCGCCGGGAGCGCTGTGCGTAACCGCCTGGAAATCAAGAGAACCGACTTCCCAGAAGATAATGAACATACCGATCAGAAAACCGAAGTCACCGATACGGTTCACGATAAAAGCTTTCTTGCCGGCGTCGGTGGCCGATTGCTTTTGATACCAGAAACCGATCAACAGGTACGAGCAAAGGCCGACTCCCTCCCAGCCGACGAACATGAAAAGGAAATTGTCAGCCAGCACCAGGACCAGCATCGAGAACGTACACAGGTTCAGATATGTGAAATAGCGGG
>JAJRTA010000247.1 GCA_024278515.1 Candidatus Zixiibacteriota bacterium | reverse complement strand
AAGGCATCGAAAGATCCGAACTCCTTGTTGATTGCTTCACCCAGTGCACCGGCTGGTTCCCCGCCGCCGTTCGGGCTGAGGCATTTCCAGTAGAAACTATGGTTGAAAACCTGTGCCGCGTTGTTGAATATCCCGCCGGTCGCTTTTCTGATGATCGCTTCCAGCGGCTCGTTCTCGAACTCGGTGCCGGTAATCAACTTGTTCAGATTGGTAACATACGCCTGGTGGTGTTTGCCGTAATGGTACTCCAGTGTTTCTGCTGAAATATGCGGCGTTAGAGCATCCTTCGCAAAAGGCAGTTCAGGCAGGGTGTGTTCCATCTATTTCTCCTCTCAAAAAATCATTATAATAGCAAGATCTACTGCTTGCATTGTGAAGGAATTATATCTGCTCAAACCAGGGAACTCAACTGAAAACTCAAACAACCTTAGTGTAAGAAAACAATAATACTTACGCTTACAAAGTACGTCCCTTCTTGCCATCACTGTTCCCATACCTTATTTTGGTCGCATGAAGAAGAGCCTGTTTACTCTGCTGTTGATTCTCGGTCTGACCGGCTGCGGGCTGATAGTACGCGATTTCCGACAGATCCATCGTGACGCCCTGGTGGTTGACATGCATTCGGACACGGTACTGCGCATGAAGAACGGCACCGATATCTCGCTTCGTGACACAGTCGGTCACATGGATATCCCCCGATTGAAAGAAGGCGGGATCGACCTGCAGGTGTTTGCCTGCTGGCTGGACACCAGAACGGATCGGGACTCCTGTCGCCTGATAATCGATGAATTGATTGATACGCTGGAATCAGCCGCTGTCCGCAACCGCGACGATCTGGCTATCTGCCGTACAGCCGCTGAGGCGGAGACAGCTATTGCGGCGGGGAAGATCGCGGCGGTGATCGGCATCGAGAACGGAGTGGCGATTGCCGGCGACCTGGCCAATATCAGACATTATTATGACCGCGGCGTCAGGTATATGACACTTACCCATACGGCATCGAACGAATGGGTGACTTCTTCGGCCGATACCGCACCTGCCTTCGACGGTTTGACCGAGTTCGGGCGCGCGGTTGTCCGCCGCATGAACGAACTCGGCATGATCATTGATATTTCTCATGCCTCATCCAGGGCGGTTGAGGAAGTATTGAAGATCACCAAAGACCCGGTTATCGCCTCCCATTCCTGCGTTTACTCGTTATGTGAACATGATCGCAACCTGACCGATGAGCAGATCAGGGCGATTGCCCGAAACGGCGGTGTTATCGGGATAAACTTCTACAACGGATACCTGTCCGGGGAATTCGCCGAACGCGCCGACTCGCTCTGGGAGTTTCACCGTCCGCAATTTGATTCGCTTAAGACGCTTTATGCGGACAATGACAGCCTGTACCGGGCAGCGCGCAAGCCGCTTCGTGATTCTATTCTGGCCCGGCTTGAGGGAATTGTCGATGTCGGGACGGTGGTCGATCATATCGATTACATAGTAAAGCTGGTCGGCCCGGACTATGTCGGGTTGGGTTCGGATTACGACGGCGTGCCGAGTATGCCGGATGGTCTTGATGATTGTTCGATGATGCCCAGCCTGACCAGGGAGCTGATCGAGCGCGGTTACTCTGATGATGATATCATGAAAATACTGGGGGGCAATTTTATGCGGGTCTTTCATCAGGTATGCGGAGGGGCATAGCCCGAAGAGTGTATTAATAAACCCTGATCCGGCATCCAGTTTTACATCATGTCATGCTGAACCTGATTCAGCATCCAGAAAACAAATGTACTTGGATTCAGCCTCAGGCCCGGAATAACACTCTATCAGCCCCATGCTGTAACTCATTGCGGGTTCCGACTCTATGCTGGCCGAAACCGCAATAACCCTTCATCAATCCATATCTTATGGAGAAAGTTAAAAGACAAAGTTTTAATTGATTTGCCCTCTGTATATTCGTAGAATCGCCCGGAGTAAACTGTAAAGGCTTATTTTGAGCGATAAAACCGAAACAACCGATCAGCCCTTACCGGACCCGAAGAAGCGCAGGCAAACCATCCTGTCCGGTATGCAGCCGACAGGGGCTCTTCATATCGGCAACCTGGAAGGCGCCCTGAAAAACTGGGTGGCATTGCAGGACCAATACTGGATGTACTGCTGCATCGTCGATCTGCACGCTCTGACTGCCGACTGGAAAAACCCGAAAGTTCTCAAGGACAGGATCTTTCAGGTGGCGGTCGATTTTGTTGCGGCCGGTCTCGACCCGGAAAAGTGCGCGATCTTTATTCAGTCGGAGGTCCCGGAACATACCGAGCTGCACCTGCTGTTCAGTATGTTGATAACAGTACCGACCCTGGATCGTCTGCCAACCTACATGGAGAAAAAAGAGCATCTGAATTCGTACGGTTTTCTCGGTTACCCGGTGTTGCAGGCGGCTGATATTTGTCTGTACAACGCCGACAAGGTTCCGGTCGGCAAAGATCAGGAGAAACATATCTGGCTGGCCGCCGATATTGCCGGGCGGTTCAACAATACCTACCGCAAAGTATTCAACCTGCCGGAAGCGCTCCTGACGAAGATTCCGCTGATTCTCGGCTCGGACAACCGCAAGATGTCCAAGTCGTATAATAATCATATTCCGATCGACGCCACCGAGAAGCAGACGGAAAAGATTCTCAAATCATATTATACCGATCCGGAAAAAATCCGTCAGGGAGATCCGGGGCATCCGGAAAAATGTCCGGTGTACCTTCTGCACCTGGTCTATTCCGAGGATCCGGCCGGTGATATCGCCCCCGATTGCAAATCGGGCAAGCTGGGTTGTGTGGATTGCAAAATGAAACTCGCCGGTCGTATGAATGAAACATTGAGACCGATAAGGGATCGTCGCTCGGAGCTTGAAAAACACCCGGACGAGGTCTGGGATATCCTTGCGGTCGGCCGGGACCGGGCGCGACAACGAGCCGCCAACGTGATGAACAAAGTGCGCAGCGCGATGAAAATCGATTACCGAGGAAAAAAGAAATGACCGATACGACCGATGTAAAAGATTCCGTCGTGGTTGATGATTACCGTGTCGATTTGGCCGTATTTCACGGTCCGCTCGATCTTCTGCTTTATCTGATTCGTAAAGAAGAGGTCGATATTTATGATATCCCGATCGCCCGGATAACCAACCAGTACCTGAAGTACATCGAGCTGATGCAGACACTTAACCTCGAAGTGGCCGGGGAGTTTGTCCTGATGGCCGCCACGCTGATCAGGATAAAGGCGCGCTGGCTGCTCCCCCGGGATGAAAATGAAACCGAAGAAGCCGATCCGCGCGAAGAGCTGATTCAGGCTCTCATGGAATACAAGAAATTCAAAGAGGCCGGGGAGATTCTCAAAGAGAAGGCGATTCTGGAGGAAAGAAACTTCGTACCGGAGTCCCCGGTGGAGAAAATCCACGGTCGTGTAGATGAATATTCCGATATAACCCTGTTCGATCTGATCTCCGCGTTCAAGGATGTTCTCGAGGCGAAACGAGAGGAATCGTTCCACCAGGTGGACACCGAGGATGTTACTATCGAACAGAGAATGGAGTTTATTCTGAAGGCGTTGTCGGGGCGGGAATATGCCACTTTTCCCCAGCTATTCTCCGATATTCCGCGCAGAATCGTCGCGGTGGTGACGTTTATCGCGCTGCTGGAGCTGACTCGGGCCCGGCGCGTGGTACTGGCTCAGTCGAAACCGTTCGCGCAACTGAGAGTGTATCGCGGTGAACGGTACAGCGCCGAGAAAAGCGCGGTCGATCTGATAAGTCATAAACAACAGGATGAGGTAACCAACTGACCATGGAAAACGGTTCCAGACTTTCGATAGTTGAAGCGTTGATATTAGCATCACCTGAACCCATACCGGCGCGAAAACTGGCCGAGATGGTCTCTGACCTGACTCCCAGTCTGGCTGGAAAAACGGTAGCCGAACTTAACAATCGGTATATGGAAGCCGGTTGCTCCTTTCGCATCCGTGAAATTGCCGGCGGGTTTCAGTACTACATCGTCCCGGAGTTCGCCGGTTATGTGCAGGAGCTTTTCGCGAGCCGTCGCAAGATGCGCCTGACCCGGGCTTCACTGGAGACGCTGGCCATTATCGCCTACCGTCAGCCGGTTACCAAAGCCGAGATCGAACATGTGCGCGGAGTAGCGGCCGACGGGGTGGTGCATAACCTGCTTGAAAAGAAACTGATCACCATTCGCGGAAGGGCCGAGACAGTCGGCAAACCGCTGCAGTACGGCACAACCGATGAATTCCTCAAGTTCTTCGGGCTGGCTTCACTGAAAGATCTGCCGAAGATGTCCGAGATTGAAGAACTGATCGCCGAAAACGAACCGAAAAGCCAGACTCGGCTCGAATTCTCCGATGATACCGCCCCTTAGACAGCGGTTGCTCCCAAGCTGAACATTGCCGATGGGACATTTTCTCCGGAGCCGGAAGAAGTCGAAGTCGGCCCCGCTCAGGATTCGGCAGGGGCTGTTGTGACTGTCGAAAAGGCCGCAAACGAGTCTGAGGATTTGTCGGAGAAAACGACCGATAAAGAACAACCGGCTGATGAACCGGCCGTTTCAACAACTCAGTCTCAGGATACAACCGGGACAACCGAGGAATCGGCAAAGACTGAAAGCGACGACCGGAAAAACGAGGAAAACCGATCCGACGACGATCTCGAAGAGATGGAAGGACCTGAAGAGAAGAAAATTCCGGCGCTCTCCGCACTCGACGAGGATGATGAAACTCCGGAGTCGGAGGAATCATCTGATGAACCTCCCGGCTCGGTGATCGTGGATATGGACACTACCGGTTGAGATCGGTTGCCGTAATTCGCTGACTTAATTCCGGCGCTGCCTGTCGGACGACCGGCGCCGGGGTTTCATGGTTCCTGTAAGCGGGAGGGGAGAAAGGCTTCACGAGCAGTTGTAAATGTCTGGTAACAGGCCACTCCCCGAAACTTCACTGATGCCGATTATCAAAAGTCGGAGGCACTCATAGATTGGTCGACTCCAGGCTTATCAGGATCAACAAGTATCTTTCCCTCTGCGGCGTGACATCACGTAGGGGGGCGGAAAAACTGATAAAACAGAAACGCGTCACAATCAATGACCATACGGCAAAAATCGGCGAGCTTATCGACGAGTCAAGCGACCGGGTGCTGGTCGACGGCACGGAGATCAAACCGGCCGAGACCGATGTTTATATCGTCCTCAACAAACCGCCGCGCGTCATGACCACACTGCATGATCCGTTTCGCCGCAAGACGGTACGGCATCTTCTGAAAAATCTGAAAACCCGTGTTTACCCGGTAGGTCGGCTGGACTACGATACCGAGGGGGTACTACTGCTGACCAACGACGGTGAACTGGCTTACCGCCT
Organism: Candidatus Zixiibacteriota bacterium; assembly: GCA_024278515.1. Classification (GTDB taxonomy): domain Bacteria; phylum Zixibacteria; class MSB-5A5; order GN15; family FEB-12; genus JAJRTA01. The sequence goes on along the minus strand of JAJRTA010000247.1, from coordinate 308 downwards.
GACCCATCCTAAATACCAGGTCCCGCGACTTTACGAGGCAAAAGTCAAAGGTGAGTTTACCGAGCAGGCCGCCGAAAGGATCGCATCCGGAATCAAACTCGAGGACGGCGCCCGCGGGCACGCGCGCGTGCGAGTTCTGAAACGTGGCAGGAAACAGTCGGTCATTCGTCTGGTGCTTACCGAAGGGCGCAAGCGTGAAGTAAAGCAACTATGCAAATCGGTCGGTCATCCGGTGCTGCACTTGAATCGTCTGGAGTTCGGGGGCATCACCTGCAGCGGATTGAAACCGGGCCGATGGCGTGAACTTT
>JAJRTA010000246.1 GCA_024278515.1 Candidatus Zixiibacteriota bacterium | reverse complement strand
GGAAGTTTGTCTATTTTGGGGATAGTGGCCAGCACCGGCAATCCCAGCAGTTCTTCAACGTCGTCAACCTGTTTGAAAGAGTTGTCAAGTACCTCGGCCAGAAACACCGCGGCGCCGCCGATCACCATGCCGAGCAGAATACCCATTACCAGAATCTTTTTCTGATCGGGCCAGAACGGAGCCAACGGTATCCGGGCAGGTTCGACTATTTTGTACTTGGTACGGTCACGAGCTCGTTCTGAAAGTATCTCGACCGTCGTCTCTTCCGATCGAAAAGCATCACGATACCGCCTGGCTTCGGCCGCTTTGCGCTCCAGCTCGGATATGTGCGCCTGTAACCGGGGGACCTCGGCTATCCGCTCATTGATATTGTCGAGCGCTTTCTGGAGCTGTGATTGCCGGGAATTGAGAATATCAAGATTCTCTCGCACGAAAAAATACCGGCGTAAAAGGCGACGCTGACTTTCCGGGTAAGATTCGAACTGTTTGTTTACGGCGGCGTTCAGTTCACGCTCGAGATTTCTGACATTATCATTAAGACGAATATTGGCCATAATGACATTTTGTTCACTCCATGAATACCTGGTCATCAGGTCGGCGAATTCTGAAACCTGTCCGTCTATTTCCGCGCGCAATTCAACCAGGCTGTCGGTGTAATCGAATTTGGCATTCGCCAGATTAAGGTTTTCAAGCCGGGATTTGAGCGACTCCAATTCTTCGGCGGCTTCGGCGCTCTCCTGCTCCAGTTGTTTGATATCGGACTGTACTTCACGCAGATTCTGGGATGATGCGATATTTTCCGGAAGCTGTACTTTTTTCAGCGTTACCTGTGTCGCGGTAAGCGAATCCAAAACCTGCTGATACTCATATTCCTTACGTTCAAGCTGCAAATCAGCGAAAGACTGATTGTCGAGGATTTTTTCCAGCTCATAACGGGATTTTTCCTGTTCCATGATCTCGGCCAGGCGTTTGACCATATCGCGAGCCTTGACCGGGTCGGTAGATTCCACCGCGATCTGGATTTGATCGGCCCCGACAAACGACACCGAAATCTGCTCGCGCAGTTTCTCAAGCAATAAGTGAAACTTCAACTCTTCGAGACTCTGAGTCGGATTTTCATCACGCATCCTTGCGGCCTGACGGCTGACTTCCGGATCGACATCGAGCTTCAAGTCTCGAATCAACTGAAAAAGATAGGCCTGCGAGGTGATTTCATTCTGCAGAGACTGGAGTTTTCTGCGACGGTCCTCACTGCTCATTCGTGGATTGGCTTCCCGTCCGATGATGCTGATCAGTTCGCTTGAAACATTGGAAGGACGGTCAATCCAGATAATCGTTGACGAACGATATTCCGGGGTCAGAAGAAATGACGTACCATACCCGGCAGCTGTCGCCAGTATAAGGGGAATAATTACCAGCCATTTGCGCTTGAGCACAATGGCCATAAGCTCCCGGATATCGACTGACTTTTCTTCTTCTTTTCCCATCAGTAATTTATAGTACCTACTCGTTCGGATCCGGTTTCAGGTTTTGATACAACAGTACCGCTGAAGTGGCCGCGCCCAGAACAGTGACAATAGTCCCGAGATTTCTCTGCATAAATCCCTGACGGCGGGTGGGAACAAAACAGACATCTTCTTTACGCAGGATATGCCGGGCTGGAATACCTCTGGCCGCGTATTTTTCAAGATCCAGATGCAGTGTCTGACCGTAGTAACCATCCTTGCTGATGATTTTCGTCTTTTTCAGATCAGCTTCCGGAGTCGGTCCCCCAGCCATAGCCAGAGCCTCGAGGACATCGAGATTATCCTCGTATCGTATCGGTCCCGGTTGTGTCACCGCTCCGACTACATAAATTACGTTTTTCTGCGCAGCTATTCTGCCCAGATCAGGCGGCGGAATACCCGCCGGTGAAGCCGGGACATCAATAGCATCGGTCCGCCTGAGTTGCGGTAAATCACCGACGGTACCGTTGGCCATCGCCGCGGCAACATTGACGATCTCAACCTTGCCCGCCTGGTCTCCCCCTCTAATGATACTGACCCGGCTCAAATCCCCGTTTTCCGTGATCCAACCGGCCTCGTTGAGTATAGACAATAGGTCGGGGATCTGTTCAAATGTCTTCTTGCCGGGTGAGTTTACATGACCGCTGACATAGACATGCTGGTAATTGTACTAATTGACCTGCACCACAACCTGTGAGATACGACGGTTGAGACGGGACATCCTGTCAACAATCTCCATCTGGAGCTCAGAGATCGTCATACCGGACACATCGACCTCTCCGATAATATCCAGCGTTATCTTTCCATCCTGTCTGACCCTGACTTCCGTGTCAAGAGTCGGATCCTGCCAGAATCTTATACCGAGAATATCTTCGGGGCCGATACGATAATCGGCGGCAGGGACAGATACAGCGCCGCCCAGCAACAGCGCTATGGTTAAAAGGAGAATCATTTTGTTCATTAAAACCTTCATGGTTTCGATAAGTTCCATCCTTAGAATAGCTTATACTAAAATCGGCATATCCCACCGTTATTTTACAAGGTAAACAGCAGCAAATCCGAATGTAAAGGAATAAATCAGCCTTGCCCGGCCACCAGTTCTTGCGCTATTCAGTATCGGTCACTGAAATCAGGGACCGGTTCCGGCCGCTCTCCTTGGCCCGCAGCAGAGCCATGTCGGCTGAATGGATCAGAGCACGCGCATTCTTGCCATGGTCCGGAAAGATCGCCCCACCCAGTGAAACAGTACACCGAATCGGCTCCGGGAGACCGTCGATCTCGAAGCGGTTGCCGCCGATAGCCGTCTGAAGTCGCGTCATAAACTGCCGACAGGTTTCCTGGTCCGCTTCCGGCATTATAACGCAGAACTCATCCCCACCGTACCGAGCGACCACATCAATCGAGCGAATACTCCTTCTCAGGATATCGCCCATTTGCCTGAGTATCGAGTCACCGGCCAAATGGCCGTAAGTATCGTTGATCGTCTTGAGTTCATCCAGATCGAAAATAATGAACGACAGACGGCGATTGTACCTTTCGGCGCGTGATATTTCCTCGTCAAGCCGTCTCAGGAAATACCGCTGGTTGGCCAGTCCGGTGAGGTTGTCGGTATAGGACAACTCCTCGATCTGTTCAAACGATTCAGCGTTATGAATCAGAGCTCGCAAATGTTCGTTAATGGACAATAGTCTTTGCGCTACTTCCGACGGCTCTCCCCCGCCGCTCCAGGCCAGAAAACCGGTATGTTTATCCGAAAATGAATACGCCATCATGGATTCCAGGCCAGCCTTTTTCAGTTCAGCGACTACCGGCGTATGCTTATCATCTACGGGATGAAACTCTTTGATCCCGGTCACCACGGACTCAGATAAGCTGCGGACAAAACCGGGAAGCAATTCCGACTTGCCTGTCAACAAAGAGGCCGGCACCCGATGTGATTCGGAGCGGAACTCATTCGAACCGTTTACCTGATAAATGTATGCCGCTTTGGTCCATCCGATATCACCGGTAAGGGTTTCAAAGATGCGCGCAATCATGGTGCCCGCCTTGCGGTGGCGAATCAACCCGACAATCGAAGCCAGATGATTGCTGGTATCGACGGAAGAAGAACGCTTGTCACCGGTAATGCGACGAGTCAGTTCTTTGTGCCGTGATTCGTGCCACTTGACATGGTAGGCAGCCGACAAAACCTGGGCCAGCGATGCCACAAGAGTGCGAAATGAACGTTCACGCGTCTCCAGAGTACTTCGGATGAAATAGACGCCATAGAGATTGTCACGCCAGAAAATCGGAAAAAAAGAATCAAAGCCGAGCCTGACCAGCCGATCGTAGTAGTCGACCGGCATTACTGCTCTCAGCTGATCAATACTTCTTAACAGGTAATCATGCCGGAGAACCCGATCCAGTTCATCAGAGTACTTCAGACCAAACGACTTTCTGTCTCCCTGATCGATTCCGTAACTGTAGTTGTGCCTCAGCTCCCCTTTCTTCTTACGCAGGAACAGAATCAAACTGCAGCCGAATGAGTCCTTCAGCAAGTCAGAAACTCGGGAAGCCACCTCGGAGATGACTCCTTCTTCGGCGGTGGTCTTCAAAAGATTGACAAAACCCGTCATGTCGAGCCGTTTCAAAGCAGCAGTACGCCTGTTTTCACCTGATATACGGCGTATCAATAACAGGGTGAGAAGTATGACCAGGAAGGCCAGAATGATAATAAATGACTGCTCGGTAGTCATAAGATACTGCTCGGGCTAATATAGATATATTACTCTACGTGTCAAACGGAAATGCTACTATATCCCGCGCATAAAACGAAACCGGCTGCGTCGCCTCAGCAACCGATTTTTCCTGAGAATACCGAACACCTTCCACCATCCGACATCACGAAAGTCGGACCGTCGTCTGAGATCATTTCTGATCTCACGAATCGAGGCAAACGGATCCTCTCTAACCAGTCGCAATACCGCACTTTCAAGCCCATCGTCGGGACTCACTAAATCATCCGATGCAACCCCGACGCCCTGTTGTTCCATACTGCTGAAGTGATCTTCAAGCGTTACGCGGGTCAGCGTGGGACTTTTTTTTTTGGATCGGCGCTTATCCGTTCCCCGAAGTCCAACCGGGCTTCCTCGACTGAGTTATAAGCGCGCAGGACGTTATCGAACTCGAGCAAATCGTAGATTTCATAGACAGAAGGTATCATGTTGGCCAGTTTGATATCCCCCGAGTTCGCCCGAATATCACGAATATTGGCAATAAAGATCCCCCAGCCTGCTGAAGAGATATATTCAACCCCCGCCAAATCGATGATGATTTTATAACGACCACGCTTCAGAAGCGATTCCAACACTTCCTCAAGCTGTGATGCGGTGGCGGTATCAATTACTCCGTCAACACGCACCTCTGAAGCAACCTGGGTGCTTCCTTCCGATAACGAGATCGCTAACGATTCCATACTCAAAACTGCAAGTTCGTTTAACTTTCCTTGTTGCCCTTAATTAACGGCCGGGCTCACCGTCGGGCAAGTTAAAATATTCCTGTTTTCGACCGTTTACAACCGGCGTCCACTCATCCCGTCCCTGTATCCGACGGCTCATCCACTGTGATAAACTCACTGCCATGAGTTGCCGGAGGTTCATCCGACTCACTGCCGAATGCGGTTCGAGCCATAATGAACGTGATGTCATCCGCTTGTTTCTCAAACCCGGCGAAGTCATCAAGTTCCGCCACGATACTGTCACAGATCAGCCGTGATGTCACATCACGGTCAACAGAGATTTGTTCCTTCAAAAGGCTGGTCAGACGGTCAAGACCGAACTGTTCGCCGTGAGCATTGGCGGCTTCCGTAATGCCGTCGGTGTATAGAATGAAACTGTCACCATCCTCCAAAGTAAGATTGACCTGTTCCAGCTTGTCACCAAAGCTGCCTTCGATCATAGCGGGCATACCCAGCGGCACACCGGTCGGATTGATGCGATCGATATGTCCGGTATCGGCATGATAGTACAGCATCGGGTTATGTCCGGCTGATACAATTTCGATCTGTCGTCCGGTCGCATTGTAGAAAACGAGCATAATAGTTATGAACATTCCGCCGGGTATGTTGGTGAATAAATACTCGTTTACTTTTACCAGGGTTTCAGCCGGGCTGGCGGCATCCGCCGCGCTGATCTGGATAACAGTGCGCAACATCGACATCACCAGCGACGCCGGGACTCCTTTTCCGGACACATCGGCCACGGCCAGACAGTAACGGCCTGATTCTATCTCAAAAATATCGTACAAATCCCCCCCCACAACCGAGGCCGCCCGGTAAAAAGCGTGCAAATCCAGCCCCGGCACCTCAGGCAGCCGGGTCGGCATAAGCGTCTGTTGAATCTGCGAAGCAAGCTCGATCTCCTTGGCCATTTTCTCACGGGCGACAATGTTCTCCCTGTCCTGTTTCAAACGGGTCATCATCTCGTTGAAAGCGCGTGATATCTCAAAGAACTCTTCAGCCCCTTCCAGCGGCAGTTCGGACTCCAGGTCTCCGGATGTGAAGGCGCGCACGCGTCGAGTGATCTGCCCGATCGGACGAACAAAATAGTTAGACAGCAGGTAGATCCCGAAAACACCGAACAACAGTAACAATAAAGTAAGTTGAATCGCCCGTTCACGGGCTTTATGCAACGGTTCATTGATCGGTTCCGAGGAATAGATCACAAAGACATTGCCCAGCTTGCGGCCGTTCCAGACGATCGGCTGAGTGAGGAAATTAAGTTCCTGACCGCCCTGTACATAACGGAACGGCTCCCCCACGGCAACGGTGCCGACTTCCGGCGGGGCCTGATAAGGTTTGCGAATGTTGCGGATATCGTCGGAGTGAGCAATCACCAGACCCTGGTTATCGATCAAAACAATCTGTTCCAGCTCGGTGTTGGCCCGGATATAACTCTTGACCAGCTCGTCAAACTCGGTAGCGGATCGGCTTCGTAGCAGATGACCGGCCGCCTGATCGGATATGGTCTTGGTAAGAGCGAGCGCGGTTTCATCGAGACGGTTGTAAAGTTGCTGAGATGTTCGACGGTCGATAAAATAGAAACTGCCCGCTATGATCACAGCCATAATCAGAAACGTCCAGAATGAAAACTTCACCCGCAGAGTGGACATGCGTCTGAGGAACGGACGTTCCATTGACGGGCGGGAGGTTATCCTTTTGATCATTCGGAGTTCGTTGCGTCCGGCGGAAGAGATATATTCAACCGAGTCCATGATTTTCTGAATCATGTAAAAGCCGAGCCCTCCTTTACGGCCCGACTCGATCAGACGCTGAAGATCGAGAGTGCCGGATGAATCCGGCTTGAAGGAACGACCGAAGTCAATCAGTGAGATCACGACCAGCTTGCGATAAATAACTATCCGCAGCCGCAGGACCCCTTTTTCATAAAGATAAGCATGGCGTATTATGTTCGTGGCCGCTTCTTCGGTAGCCAGCAGCACAGCCGACACTTCTTTGCGGCGCATACCGGCAGCAATACAGCTTTCACGAACCGTCCGCTGGATACTCGGAAGAAACTTTTCTTCGGCTGAGAACTCCGAACTTATCTCTTTTACCGGGCGCTTGAACATACTGAAACCTAACTTCGACACTCAATATATTCCACTAAAAAACTGAACGCCCAGGCAGGGTTCATGGACGATCAGAGGATAGCCGGGGCAGCCTCCGGTTCCCGGCCGGAAACAAAAAAGTAAGTACTCACTGACGCAGCATCAGGATTGCCTGGTCACGTTCCTTGATGACATCCTGACAATTGGGATACTTCTGCAGGACCTTATTGAAAGCTTCAATCGCTTT
>JAJRTA010000245.1 GCA_024278515.1 Candidatus Zixiibacteriota bacterium | reverse complement strand
ACTGTCCTTTTCAATCAGGTCCCATTTGTTGACGGCCAGCACCGCCGGTCGGCGGTTGTCCAGAACCTGCTCGAGAATCCGCTTATCCTGTGCCGTTACGGAACTGGTTGCGTCGATCAAAACCACCGCTACGTCGCAATCAGCGATGGCTCGTTTAGTGCGCAGGTTAGTGTAAAACTCGATATTCTCATGAACCCGGTACGATTTTCTGAGACCGGCCGTATCTATCAGGATATAGTCACGGCCATCAATATGGAAAGGCGTATCGACAGCGTCACGGGTGGTGCCGGCAATCGGTGTGACAATGAGTCTTTCCTGCCCGATCAGTTTGTTGATAAACGAAGACTTTCCAACGTTGGGCCGCCCTACCAGGGCCACCCGGATAGCTGAGGAGGCCTCTTTATCTTCATCCGGCGGCAATAACGACACAACCCGGTCCAGCAAATCACCGATACCGCGCCCGCCGGTAGCTGAAACCGGGATCGGGTCACCGAGGCCGAGCTTGTAGAACTCGAACCGTTCCATCTCCCAGCGATCAGTATCCGCCTTGTTGGCCACCAGAAGGGTCGTCTTGCCCGCCCGGTTGAGTTGTCGGGCGATTTCCATCTCCACCGGGTCCGGCCCGACCTGAGTATCTACCAGGAACAACACAACATCGGCCTGATCAATAGCAAACTCAGCCTGATCGCTGATCAGCTTTTCCATCAATTCATCGGCGGCCGGGACAATCCCACCGGTATCGATCAAATAGAAATCACGCCCTCCCCACTCGCAGACAGCATAGTTACGGTCGCGCGTTACTCCCGGTTGTTCTGCGACCACGGCTATGGGACGCCGCAGGAAACGATTGAACAACGATGATTTCCCGACATTGGGACGACCGACAATGGCGACAGTTGGAACTTTCATTGATACACCTCGGCAATTGTATCGGCGAAGTTGTAACTTCCGAGTATTATCGGTTTTCGCAACCACTCCCGCAACTGGTCAAGGCTCATATCGTCAAGAAACAGATTGTCCTCATTAATACAGTTGGGCGGAAGGACTATACAATCATACCCCGATGCGACATCTTTAACCGCCGAATGAATATCCCGTCCGACCAGCAGTCCGGACACAGTTACGGTTTCCCCCCAGAACCTGTTTACCACCGGGACCAGTTGCGCAAAGAGACCAAGTTCTTTTGTCAAAAAAGGCCAGATGTCGTTCATCAGTGTCGGTTCGGCTGACTTACCGGTAACAAACAGCACCCGCCGGGAACTTTTGATCCTTCTGAGCGCGCGACGCCGATAGTTAAACACCGTGACAAACTCACGCATCATCCCCACCCCGTTTTCGAATTGTTCCATTGATTCGTAAGATTTGCGGGACGGTAACTTCATCCCGGAAGAAATATAAAACTCATCGGCAGCCCAAACGAAGCGAGTACCGAGTTCCTTTAGAAAATCCTGCTGATAACGGTGCAGTTTCTGAACAATCATCGCCGCTTCCTTCCGGGTATAGGTGCGAAGACCGGGAAGGCGGTCACGATACCGTGTCAGACCTACCGGGACAACGGCGAGGGTGGCGACTTTCGGGTACAACCCGGCTAAGTCGCCGATCGTGCGCTCAAGCTCCGGGCCATCATTTATTCCCGGACATAGCACCACCTGAGTATGCATAAAGATACCCCCGGCGGCAAAACACCTCAGTTGCTCGAGAACAGGCTGAAGCTTCGCGTTACCGAGCATCTTGCGCCTGAGTTCATCGTTGGTAGTGTGAACCGATATATACAAAGGCGACAATCGCTGTTCGATTATTCGCTCTAAATCGGCATCGTTCATATTGGACAGGGTTATAAAATTACCATGCGTAAACGATAAGCGATAATCTTCATCCTTTATGTACAACGCCCGCCGCATTCCTTTGGGCTGCTGATGTACAAAGCAGAAAATGCACCGGCACTTACATCGGCGAATACGCTCATCCTCCCAGATAAGACCGAGATCATTGTTGAGACCATCAACCTCCAATTCGACCGGACGGCCATCGGAATCATGAAAAAGCAAACGCACCCTTTCATCAGAACTGCGAAACTGGAAGTCCAGCGAATCAATGACATCCTTTCCATTGATGGCGACAAGCGTCCAGCCGGGACGTACCTGCCCGAACAGTATGGACTCCGAGCTTATTTTTTTAACCTTCATACAAACTCTCGGCCACAAAAAAGAGCGGGCGATGGGGTTCGAACCCACGGCGTCCAGCTTGGGAAGCTGGCATTCTACCACTGAATTACGCCCGCCGAATTTTCAGCAACTATAATGTAGGGGCAGCCATGTAAGTTGTCAACCAGGGATAGCCAACGGCAAAAACGGACCGGTTGGGTCCGGGATCAAGCCGGTGGCTCATTCGGAATGCTCTTCCCTTTCTGTCGCAGCCTCTTTGCGCCTGCGCCGGTATTCCACTATTCTGACGATGACGATCGACACTTCATAGAGGACATAGACCGGCCCGGCGAGGAAAATCTGGGTAATCACATCCGGCGGGGTAATAATGGCGCCGACGATCAGAATTATGACCACCGCGTAGCGGCGTCCCCTGGCCATGAAACCGGAACTCAACACACCAAGACGGGCCAGGAAATATGAAATTATCGGCAGCTCGAACCCGGCCCCAAAAGCTATCAGCAGCATTCCGGAAAAACTGATATAACTGGAGACCGTTATCACCGGAACGAGTTCCTCAGAGAAATTGACCAGGAATTGGAGCGCCAGCGGCAGAACCGTGAAATAGCAGAAAGTCGCTCCACCGATAAACAGAATTGTGGATATCAGCACCAGCGGAAGCACTACCGCTTTTTCCTCGCGATAGAGGCCCGGGGCTATGAACGACCAGAACTGGTAAAAAACAAACGGCAGCGAAGCCAGAAGCCCGGTGATCAGCGATACTTTCATGAAGGCATAGAACGAGCCGGTGACTTCGGTAAAATGAAGTTTCGTTTCACCCAGCGGCAGGATCAGGTAATTGAAAAGCTCGTCACGAAAATAGAAGGCCGCCCCCGCGCAAATTACCACGGCCAGGATCGATTTGAGCAACCGCCACCTGAGCTCTTCCAGATGAGCCAGAAAAGGCATACTTGACTCTTCGGATGATCTTTCCTCAGACCGGTTGTAACTGTCCGCTTGCTCAGTCATAACGCGTAAGATTCGCGTGTCGGCCTCTAAAAGTCAAATGTAATGTTAGTGAACTTTCCCCGGGAAATATCTGCAATTGACAAAAACGAATTCACAGGTATTATATCGATAGATACATATCGCAACTTCCGCCAGGATTGATTTTGAAAAAGCTATTTACCATTTGCTGCCTGTTGATTTTCGCCGCGAGTACTGCTCCTTCGACAACATGGGAAAAGCATCTCGAAGAGCCGAATAACAGGCTGGAAATACTGCCGGATTTGTCACTTGTGCCTCCCGCCCCACCAGATTGGGTTCTGCCGAAAGAAATCCCGCCGACTCCGCGGTCGAATCGCTTTTCATTGCAGTCGAACGGTTACCTATCGGTAGATGTATTACTTGTCATTTACACCAATTACTATCTCGACACGGTCGATCAGGCAGAAACAGATGTGATCCTCGATGAAATTACCGAAGCACGTAACTTTTACGCCCGCAACTCCCGCTGTCGTTTCAATGTCAACATCGCCGGCGTGGAAATAATCGACCGCGAGCAATCACTGGACGAGCACTGGCTGGTGGCTCCGCCGGGCGGATACTGGTTGCCGTTCTGGGAAGTCGACGGCGTTAATTCTGTGCGTAATGATCTGTACGCACGGGGTTATATCGACAACCAGTTTGCGGCGGTCTTCGTCTTTTACGCCTGGAAGCAAACCGACACTGCTTACGCCGCCTACGGAGGCGGCGCCTATGGTGTCGATGTCGGGTTTATGGGACGCACTGCTTACGCAGCCGTGCCACTGTGCTGGGATCCAACAACCAATGACTGGCTGTTCGTGCATGAGTTCCATCATCAGCTTGACGACATGTTTCGCGCCTCGGGATTACCGGAATATCCCCACGCCGATATCCCGGGTGATTATGACGGTGTTTACGATGACGGCTATTCTTTCAACGGCTGGATGCTTCGTGACTGGCCTCGCGATAACTGGGGACTGATGTCGCCACTATGGGGAACCGTTTATACTTTTGAAGATGCTGATTTCGACACCTTACCGGACAATGAACCTTTTCTCGTTATCGATGAAGCACGCTTCGGAAGCAGCAATGCGGCTGTCGATACTGACAGCGATGGTCTTAATGACCTTGATGAATTGAGTGTCGGATATCTTGAGTCCGGCAATCCCAACGATATGGACACAGATAGTGACTCTCTATTCGACGGTGAGGATAAATATCCTGTCGATCCGGTGGTCCCCTGCTTGTTCCCGGGGACTATCGAGATAGACGGTATTGTCGACAACCCGTCCCTTCCGTGGCAGAGTTCATTCGGGACCGAGGACCCGTCGGATGTATCGGTTGAGTTCTACGGCGCTTATACCGACTCCGGACTGTTCATGGCCTTTCAGGTGACGGACGACACGATCAGCTCACCCTGGAACGACCCCTGGTGGAATGATGGAATTCGTGTGCGAATTGACGCTGTCAGTGACGGTTTCTGGGCGCATGGATGGGACAATTACCAGATCATCATCTCACCGACCGGGCCTGCTTTTGATCCGCTCAGACGGATAGAGATAATCGGTCCGGACGGCTCTATCGATACCTCCACCGTTCCGTCAACAGATTTATCAGCAGCCTACAGCAGTCAGGGTAGCGGGTATGTTATCGAGTTCTTTCTGAAAACAAATACAGGTTCCGGGTTTACTATCTCCCCCGGCGACAGCATACGAATGCAACTGGATGTCTGTGATTTTGACACCTATCCCGGCTGGCCGCGTTATGAAGCATTCACACAGTTCCTTGTGTTTGAATACACAGGCGACAGCGACGACGATGGAGTGGCGGATATATATGACAACTGCCCCGATGTCCCAAATCCGAACCAGGCCGATTCCAACTCAGACGGTGTTGGCGATGCCTGCTGCTGCGTCGCTATTCGAGGTAACATCGACAATGATCCGACCGATACGATTGACATTGCCGACCTGGTCTACCTTGCTGACTACATGTTTTCAAATGGGCCACAGCCATTATGCCCGGAGGAAAGTAATATCGACGGCCTCGGCAACCTCGATATCAGCGATCTTGTCTTCCTCGTCGATTATATGTTCAACAACGGCCCACCACCAACCGCATGTCCTTAACGACGCATTCCGAACCAGTCAACAACAGACTGCATCGTACAGACTCCCCGTACGGTAAACATTGATTTCCCTTGACAGGCATTAAAAAACCCCCATCTGGATGGGGGTTGGTTTCCCCGCAGGGAAAAAACCTTCGCGGCAGTTATCAAGAACAACTACCACTTACTGGAAGTTGACAGACAACCGTCGATTAAGTACATTCATACCCAGAATAAGTAGAACCCTTTTCTTTGTCAAGGGGAGATTTGCAAAAATGGGTAATGATACTGTTGGCACCATCCTTGGATTGGATTTGGGGTCAAACTCGATTGGATGGTCGCTTATCTCTTCATCAAGCGACACAAACGAAATCATTT
>JAJRTA010000244.1 GCA_024278515.1 Candidatus Zixiibacteriota bacterium | reverse complement strand
GCCGTTGCTCATAATGATGTGATCGTGTTTGCTTTCCCGGACCATCTTCATGCCTCGGTATATACAAGTCAGATAAAGCCGCAGCTTGCGCCGGGGAAGACTCTGATGTTCCTGGCCGGGATGTCGGTTCATTTCGATCAGGTGATTCCGCCCGTCGACTGTGATGTAATCATGATCGCGCCGCACGCGCCCGGGGTGACGGTGCGTGAAGCGTACGGTAAAAAGAAAGCTCTCTCCGCGTTCGTTGCAGTAGATCAGGATTACTCAGGTAACGCCGAGCGTACCGCCCGGGCGATCGCCCGCGGGATAGGGTTTGACAGGAACCGTCTGGTCGAGACGAGCTTTGAGCATGAGGCGTTGGGCGATCTTTTCGGGGAGCAGGCGATCCTCTGCGGGGGGGTGCCCATGTTGCTGAAGCTCGGGTTCGAGACCCTGGTCAAACATGGCCTGCCCGAAGAAAACGCTTACCTTGAAGTAGCCTACCAGCTTGACCTGATCGTGAACCTGATCAAAAAGCACGGGATTGAAGGAATGCTGAAACGCATTTCGGTCGCCGCCCGTTACGGCGCCGTACAGGTCGGTCCTAAGTTGATCGACAATTCCGTCCGTAAGAATATGGAAAAAGTTTTTGATCAGGTGGCCTCGGGCGAATTTCCCGGAAAACTAAGCCGACTCACACAACGTGACATTGCCGAACTTGAGGGGAAGCTGAAGAGGTTGACATCACCCGCTTTTGAAAGACAGGCTCGCAAATATTCGGATTCCTGTTGATCGGGGCTAAGTTGAAGCGGACTGTCGCCGGCAGGACTAACCAGGAACTATTATCCCTGAAATCTTGATATTTGGGATGTTTTTACAGATATATAGATATGGTAGTTTAATCGCATTGTTGTTATTGGAGAACTCTTGAAGAGGTAGTATGCATATACTAAGAAGAGCGGCATATTTATCGACCCTTGCTGTCCTGTTCATCCTGATTGACTCGAGACCCGCGTACGGCTATATCGATCCATCAACCGGCAGTTATTTTTTACAGATATTGCTGGCGGGTATTCTCGGCGCGCTGTTTGCCTTGAAAGTTTACTGGCGGAAGCTGAAGGGAGCTGTTTCAAGAATGTTCTCAAAAGGTGATAACAGTCAGAATGACACATCCGGTTGAATACAACCCGGGGTCATTTCGTGATCCGTGCGGTTTTATTTTCAAAAGGAACGGGCGGCTGTTCCGGCAGATCAACAAAATCTACGAAGAAAACTACAGGTTACTGATCGATTCGGGGCTTTATCGAAAGCTGACGGATGAAGGCCTCCTGATTTCTCACGAAGAAGTCGCCGATGATTCCGGCGTTACCGATCAGGCTTTCAAAGTAATACAACCCGAACCGGTTGAATTCATCAGCTATCCTTATGAATTCTGTTTTTCACAATTAAAAGACGCCGCCCTGACCACACTTGCCATTCAGGAAACTGCGCTGAATCACGGCATGATCCTGAAAGATGCGTCGGCCTACAACATACAGTTTCACCACGGCAAGCCTGTTTTTATTGATACTCTGTCATTTGATAAATATACCGACGGGCAGATCTGGATTGCTTACCGTCAATTCTGTCAGCATTTTCTGGCGCCTTTGGCCCTTATGAGCCATGTGGATACCAGAATCGGGCATCTGCAACAAATCTATATCGACGGCCTTCCGCTGGATCTCACATCGCGGCTCCTGCCTGCGAAAACGAAATTGAGCTTCTCACTTTTAACCCATATTCATCTTCATGCCAGGAGTCAGAAGCGCTACTCCGGGAAGCAGTTGAAAGTCCCGAGCCATAATCGAAAGATGACCCTGCGGGCCCTGCTCGGATTGATTGACAGTCTTAAGTCGGCGGTTACGAACCTCAGATGGAAAATGACATCGACCGAATGGGGTGATTATTATGACAACACTAATTATTCGCGGACTTCGTTTGAGCAGAAGAAGAAACTCGTGGAAATGTTTATCACTAAAGCATCCCCCGGAACTGTTTTTGATATAGGCGCCAACATGGGTGAGTTCAGCCGGGTGGCGTCCGACATGGGGATTTCGACGGTTTCATTCGACATAGATCCGGTTGCCGTTGAGAAAAATTACCGGCTGGTCAGAAGCAGAAACGAGAAGCATATCCTTCCTCTGGTGCTTGACCTGACCAACCCCACTCCCGGACGAGGCTGGCAAAATACCGAACGAAGCTCTTTTATCGATCGCGGCCCGGCCGACACTGTTATGGCTCTGGCGCTGATTCATCATCTGGCTATTTCAAACAACCTCCCCTTTGAGAAAATAGCCGGGTTCCTTTCAGGTATTGTAAAAGAGTTCCTGATAATAGAGTTTGTGCCGAAAGAAGACTCCCAGGTTCAGCGGCTGTTGACATCGCGTGAGGATATCTTCGACCGGTATGACAAAGAGATGTTTGAGAAGACATTTTCAAACTATTTCAATATTGTCGAGTCTTCGGCTGTTTCAGGGTCCGAGAGAACCCTGTACCTGATGAAAAAAAATGATCGATAGAATCCTGAAATCCGCGTTTCTTCATCCTGTAATATTCGCAATCTACCCGATACTGTTCCTGTTCGGCTCCAACATGAATGTCCTGTCTTTTGTGGATATCTTACGTCCCCTGATTCTGGTGATCGGAGGCACCGCGATTCTGTTCCTTTTGTTAAGGCTGGTTCTTGGTGACAGCCACAGAAGCGCCGGGCTGGTGTCAGTTTTTCTGATCTTCTTTTTTTCCTACGGTCATATCAGGATGTTGCTTCCGGACTTCAGATGGTATATCGGGTCATTCGTTTTGTATCCCAACACCGTATTGATCCCGGTGTGGGGGGTATCGCTTCTGATAGCCGCATTCCTGGTATTTCGAGCCAGGACAAAACAGGCGGGGTTATCGTATTTTCTGAATATCACAGCCTCGATACTGATAAGTGTTTCACTTATGACAATACTGCCCTCATTGTTCAGCCGGAAATACGAATCCGACAGGTCTGAGGCTGTTGACATAAATGAAAAAATTTCCCGCAAACCGGATATCTATTATTTCATCCTTGACGGTTACTGCGGCAATGACATTCTGGATACGCAGTTCGGGTTCGACAATACAGCCTTCACCGATTCACTGGAGTCCAAAGGGTTTGATGTATTGTCCGCCAGTCGATCCAACTATTGCCAGACAATTCTTTCACTGTTTTCATCTCTCAATTATTCGTATCTCGACTCGGCAACGCTTGAGAACAAACAGAACTCCTCGGACAGAAAAGAACTGATCGAAGGAATCCGGAACAGCAGGATAAGATCGTTCCTCGCAAACTATGGCTACAGGATGATAGTTTATTCATCCGGTTATTACGGCACGGAGATCAGTAACGCCGATGTTCTGATCACCCTGCCGGGGCGATTGAATGAATTTGAAGAAATCCTGCTGAATACCACCCCGGTACCGGTAATCATTCGTAAAATGAAATCTGTCGAGCAGCATCGCAGGCGGATACTGTTCAATCTGGATCACCTGAGCAGGGGAAATGAATACAAGTCTCCGAAATTTGTTTTTGCGCATTTAATATGCCCTCACCCGCCATTCGTTTTTGAAAGTGACGGTAGCGCGACTCAGTCGGGCGGCGTGCAGGTTCTGGCTCATGGTAAAAACGGCATCTGGCCGGCAACCGAGGATGACCAGCAGAGCTATGTGAAACAGGTGCAGTTCCTCAACAACCGGATGCTTGCTATAATCGACAGTCTGAGGCTTAATTCCCAAACAGAACCGGTTATTATCATTCAGGGCGATCATGGTTCCCTCTTCCCGCGCGATAAAGCCGCGGACAGTCTCTTCTATAAAGAGAAGTTCTCGATTCTCAACGCGCTGTACTTACCTGAGGGGAATATGGATTCGATACCTGAAAATCTTACGCCGGTAAATACTTTCAGAGTTATTCTCAACAGATATTTCCGGACCGAGTATGAAATACTGCCCAACCGAAGTTTCTTCTCGGAATGGAGCACCCCTTATCTTCTGGAAGATGTCACCGACCGCGTGAATAAGCCGGATCGATGAATTCAAGGGTCAGAATCCGCCAGTTCGCTGGAGCCGCGCAATAAGCTATTGATAACCAAAATGTTAAAGGCGGGCTGTTACGGTCAAAAGTGAACCGACCGGCTTGCTTTTATGGCGCGCTTTACATATCTTTTCAGGCCGTGTGATATAGTGGAGAAAAAAAGTGTTTACAAAGAGCTTTATGGACAATCTGAACGCCCGTCTGATCAACTGGAACAAGACGGCCGAGAAGACCCGACAGAGAAAATCCAAACCTCGTTTCTTTACGGTATCCGGTGTCGATATCGACGAATTGTACACGCCGGCATCAATCAATACCGAAGGAAACGATGATTACTATTTTGACAAAATCGGCCTGCCCGGCGAGTATCCCTATACGCGCGGCGTACATCATACGATGTACCGCACGCGGCTGTGGACGATGCGCCAGTTTGCCGGTATGGGAACCCCTAAACAGACCAACGAACGGTTCAAGTATCTTCTCAAAAGCGGCGGCACCGGTCTTTCGACAGCCTTCGACCTGCCGACCCTGATGGGGTACGATTCCGACCATTCACGCTCACTCGGCGAGGTCGGTAAGTGCGGCGTGGCGGTCGACAGCCTGGCCGATATGGAAATCCTTTTCGACGGCATTGACCTGTCAAAGGTTTCCACGTCAATGACCATCAACTCTTCCGCCTCGATGGCGCTGGCCATGTATCTTTGTGTCGCTGAAAAGCAGGGGGTGCCGTTCGATCAGGTGCGCGGTACTCTTCAGAATGATATCCTCAAGGAATACATTGCGCAAAAGGAGTTCATCTTCCCGCCGCGTCCGTCGCTGAGGCTGATCACCGACATGATGGAATACTGTACCAAACACGTGCCACAGTGGAATACGATTTCGATTTCCGGCTATCATATTCGTGAAGCCGGGGCCACGGCGGTGCAGGAACTGGCCTTTACGCTGGCCGACGGTTTCCAGTATGTCGAATCCGCGATTGAAGCCGGGCAGGATGTTGATGAGTTTGCGCCCCGCCTGTCGTATTTCTTCAACGCCCATTCCGATTTCTTCGAAGAGATCGCCAAATACCGGGCTGCCCGGCGGATATATGCCCGATACATGAAAGAAAAGTATGGGGCGAAGAAGGAACGGAGCTGGCTGATGCGGTTCCATACGCAGACCGCCGGATGCTCGCTCACGGCACAACAGCCGGAGAACAATATCGTCCGGGTCGCATTGCAGGCGTTGTCCGGTGTTCTGGGCGGAACCCAGTCGCTGCACACGAACTCGATGGATGAAACACTGGCCCTGCCGTCTGAAAAAGCGGCCAAAATCGCCCTGCGTACTCAACAGGTAATCGCGCATGAATCCGGCGTGGTCAATACTATCGATCCTCTGGCCGGCTCGTATTTCGTCGAGGCGCTGACCGACAAGATGGAAGCCGAGGTCGAAGCCTATTTCGAAGAGATCGAACGTCGCGGCGGGGTTCTTCAGTGTATCGAGGAAGGATTTTTCCAGCGTGAACTGGCCAAATCCGCTTATCGATACCAGCGTGAAATCGAAACCAAAGAACGAACCATTGTCGGCGTCAACGACTATGTAGAAGATGACGAAGAGATCGAAATCCCCATTCTGTACATTGACAAGCAGGTGGAAACCGATCAGGTTGCGTTTGTGAAGAAAATCCGAGCCGAGCGGGACGGAACCGCGGTCAAAGAAACACTGGACAATCTTCGCCGGGTGGCGCGCGGTGAAGGTAACACTTTCGAGGCGATTCTGGACTGCAGCCGTGTTTATGTTACGCTTGGCGAGATGTGCGATGTCCTGCGCGAAGAGTGGGGTGAATATGTCGAACCGGCCTCGGCGATGATGGCCTCGTGAGGGACTGCAAAAAGGCAGAATGGAACGTGTAACGCATACCTGGTTGAATGAATTCGATGGACCTTAAAATATAGATTTCAGATGTCAGAAAAAATCAGAGTACTGTTGGCAAAACCGGGCCTCGATGGTCATGACCGCGGGATCAAAGTGATTGCCGCGGCGTTTCGCGACGCCGGGATGGAAGTAATCTATACCGGACTCAGGCAGACACCCCGGATGATTGTCGATGCCGCGGTTCAGGAGGATGTGGACGCTGTCGGAGTGTCGATTCTTTCCGGCGCCCACATGACCCTGTTCCCGGCCATTCTTGATGAAATGAAGGCGCGGGACGCATCGGATATCCTGCTGTTCGGCGGCGGGATAATTCCGGACAGTGACAAACAGGAACTGGAAAAGATGGGAGTCGCCCGGATTTTCACGCCGGGCGCGCCGACCGAAGAAGCGATCAAGTGGTTACGCAAGGCCATTGAAGAAAAACGGAAATAACTGCGCGTACGGAAGGCATATCAGAACAGATTCGGATACGATTACAACATTATTCCAATAATGTCCGAGCAAGGACCGACCGGAGGAAATATGAACAAGAATGTTGATGAACGCCAGCAAGCAATCAGGGATGAAGTCAAAGCATTTGCCGAAAAAGAGATGTACCCGATTTCGCGGGAACTGGATGAAATGCCGGAACCGAGAAAATTCCCCCGTGAACTTTACAGGAAACTGGGCGACGCCGGTTATATCGGGTTTGTCATGCCGAGCGAGTATGAAGGCCAGGGGAAATCCAGCCTCGAGTATATCACTTCTGTAGAGGAACTCTGCTATCACGATGCCGCGATAGGACTGCTCGCGGCGGTCGCCGAACTGGCTACCCACCCGATCATTCATTTCGGTAACGATGAGCAGAAGAAAAAGTATGTGCCGGACTGTGCCATGGGACGACGGATCCCGGCCTTCGTGTTGACCGAACCGAACGCCGGTTCCGACGCCGCCTCGCTCACCACCACGGCGGTCGAAACCGACGACGGTTACGTTATCAACGGCGAGAAGACTTTTATCATGCACGGCGATGTGGCCGACCTGGGTGTCGTATTCTGTAAGATCGAAGGCAAGCCGAAACTCTCCGCTATTATTGTAGAGACCGACCAGCCCGGATGGGAAGCCCGTACCCTGCGCAACAAGATGGGTATGCGGGCCGCCACTACCGGTCATATCCTTCTTAAAGATGTAAAAGCGCCCAAAGAAAACCTGCTCGGCGAGGTGGGCCGCGGTTTTCGTTATGCCATGTCGACGCTCGATTCGGCCCGGGTGGGCGTCGCCGCTCAGGGAGTGGGCATCGCGCAACGGGCGCTGGATGAATCAATCGCCTACGCCAAGAAACGAATCGCCTTCGGCGCGCCGATAGCCAAACTTCAGGCGATTCAGTGGATGATCGCCGATATGGCTGTCCGCACCGAAGCGGCCCGCGCTCTGACTTACAAAGCGGCCATGATGCAGGACCGGGGTGAAAAGTTTTCGGTCGAAGCGGCCATGGCCAAACTGTACGCCTCGGAGGCGGCCAATTTCTGCGTTGATCGCGCCATGCAGATTCACGGCGGTTACGGATTTATCGGAGAGTTCACGCAGATCGAGAAACTCTACCGCGACCAGCGGGTGCTTGAAATCTACGAAGGCACTTCTGAAGTGCAGCGTTTAGTGATCGCCGGAAATGTTATCGGGCGCTGATGAAGTTCGGTCGGTTCGAAATTCAGACTTTTGTCGAGCAGAAATTCCGGCTCGACGGCGGGACCATGTTCGGAGTCATTCCGAAATCAATATGGCAGCGGTTGATCCCACCCGATGAAAACAACCTGATTCCGATGGTCACCAACCTGTTCGTGTTGAAAGCGCACGACAGGAATATCATATTCGATGCCGGTCTCGGGGACACCCTGAGTGACCGCGAAAAGAAGATCTACGGCACCGAGGGCGTCTCCTATATGGATGAAGGATTGAAAACGTGCGGGCTGACCGCTGATGATATCGATTACGTCGTGCTGACCCATCTGCACACCGATCATTGCGCCGGCGCGGTGAAGCTTTTGGACGATCAGTACACGGCACGATTCCCAAAGGCGCGGCATGTCGTGGGGCAGCGGGAGTGGGATCTGGCCATGACTCCGGATGAACGTACCTCGGCGGTATATGTCCCCGATCGGTTGAAACCGCTCAGCGATGCCGGACTGGTTGATTTTATCGACAGCGATACCGAGATTCTTCCGGGAATCAGGGCGGTCTTTACCGGCGGGCATACCGCTTCGCATTTTGCTCTGGAAATAGAGTCCGAGGGTGAGAAAGTCTTTTATTACGCGGATATTTTTTGCACCTCCGCTCACATGGGGGTGGCTTATGTCCCTGCGACCGATCTCTACCCGACGGACACGATGGAAATAAAACGACGGACCTTGCCGCTGATTATCGATCAGGATGTAATAATGGCATTCGATCACGACACATCCGCCCCGCTGGCTCGAATTGTTTCCGATGGTAAACGAATGAAAGCCGTGCCGGTGGAAGCATGAACATTTTAGATAAGTCGGGTGCAGATTGTCACTTAAGGAACAACTAAACAGGCTTGAAGAGCAGCGCAACCTGGCCAGGCTTGGCGGCGGACAAAAGAGGATCGACGCTCAGCACGCCAAGGGAAAACTGACCGCGCGCGAAAGGATCGAACTTCTCGTTGATGAGAATTCATTCGAAGAATTCGACATGTTCGTAACGCACCGTTCGCACGACTTCGGTCTTGACAAGCAGAAAGTGCTCGGCGACGGTGTCGTCACCGGTTGCGGTAAGATCAACGGCCGGATCGTTTATATCTTTTCGCAGGACTTTACCGTGTTCGGCGGCTCTTTGTCGGAGGCGCACGCCGAGAAGATATGCAAGATCATGAAGATGGCCATGAAAGTCGGCGCTCCGGTGATCGGGCTGAACGATTCCGGCGGCGCTCGTATTCAGGAGGGGGTGGTCTCGCTCGGAGGCTATGCCGACATCTTTCTTTTGAACACTCTCGCCTCGGGCGTAGTGCCGCAATTGTCGCTGATACTGGGACCATGCGCGGGGGGCGCGGTCTACAGCCCGGCCATTACCGACTTCATTTTTATGACCAAAGGTACCTCGTACATGTTCGTGACCGGCCCCAATGTCGTAAAAACAGTCACTCACGAACAGGTGACATCGGAAGAACTGGGCGGCGCCATGGTTCACGCCGAAAAATCGGGTGTGGCGCATTTCGCCTGCGAGAACGAAGCCGACGCCATCTCGCGGCTCAGGAAGCTGATGATGTACATACCGCAGAACAACTGCGAGGACCCGCCGTGGCGCGATACCGATGATCCGCCTGATCGCGAAGACGAATCGTTGAACAGGATTGTGCCGGACAACCCTAATGTGCCGTATGACATTAAAGATGTTATTCGGGCTGTTGTCGATGAAGGTGCTTTTCTTGAAGTGCATGAGGATTTCGCGCAGAATATCGTGGTCGGCTTCGCGCACCTCGGCGGCCGGTCGATCGGTATAGTAGCCAACCAGCCGGCGGTGCTGGCCGGGGTGCTGGATATTAACTCGTCGACCAAGGGGGCGCGGTTTATCCGGTTCTGCGACGCGTTCAATATCCCTATCCTGACTTTTGAAGATGTCCCCGGCTTTTTACCCGGCATGGATCAGGAACACGGCGGTATTATCAAAAACGGGGCCAAGCTGTTGTACGCATACTGCGAAGCGACAGTACCCAAGGTGACGGTGATTACACGCAAGGCGTACGGAGGTGCGTACGACGTTATGAACTCGAAGCATGTTCGTGGTGACATGAATTACGCCTGGCCCTCGGCTGAGATCGCGGTGATGGGCTCCAAGGGGGCGGCGGAGATCATATTCAAAAAGGATATCTCCGAGGCCGAAGATCCGGAGACCGAACTGCAGAAAAAGTCCGACGAGTACCGGGAGAAATTCGCCAACCCGTATCAGGCGGCGGCCCGGGGTTATATTGATGATGTAATTGAACCCAAAACAACTCGTCCCCGTCTGATTCGCGCTTTTGAGATGCTCGAGACGAAGAAAGACAGCAACCCGCCGAAGAAACATGGGAACATCCCGCTGTAATCGGCGCATGGTGGATACAGATGCCGGATAAAATAAAAAAAATACTGATCGCCAACCGGGGTGAAATCGCCGTGCGGATAATCCGCGGCTGTCGTGATCTTGGAATAACCTCGGTGGCGGTTTTTTCCGACTGCGACCGGGCGGCCTACCATGTGCGGCTGGCCGACGAGGCTTTTCATATCGGCGCCTCGCCGTCGTCGGAAAGCTATCTCAACCAGGATAAGATAATCGACGCCGCCAGACGATCGGGAGCCGAGGCCATCCATCCCGGTTATGGTTTCCTCGCCGAAAATGCCGTGTTCGCGCAACGCTGCGCCGATGAAGGAATCATCTTTATCGGTCCCAGGCCGGAGACTATCTCACTGTTAGGTGACAAACTGCAGGCGCGGGCGGCGGCGCTCGAGGCCGGACTGCCGGTAGTGCCGGGGGAAACCATCGAGGGAGACGACCTCGAAACGGCCATCTCAAAAGCCGATAAAGTCGGCTACCCGATCCTGATCAAAGCGGCCGCAGGCGGCGGCGGGAAAGGGATGCGTGTTGTTCACCGGGCCGACGAGTTTGAAAACTCCTTACAACGGGCGTCAAGCGAAGCCAGGTCCGCGTTCGGTGACGGACGGGTCTATATCGAAAAATATCTCGAGCGTCCCCGCCATATCGAAATACAGATCCTATGCGATCAGCACGGCAACGCGATTCATCTGAACGAACGGGAATGTTCGATTCAACGACGCCATCAGAAAGTGATCGAGGAGTCACCGTCGCCGGTGGTTACGCCTGAATTACGACAGCGCATGGGAGAAGCGGCGGTCAACATTGCGCTGAAAACCGGCTATGTCGGGGCGGGAACGGTTGAATTCATGGTGGCTCAGGATTTGTCGTTTTACTTTCTCGAAGTAAACACCCGCCTGCAGGTGGAACATCCGGTTACTGAAATGGTCACCGGTGTTGATCTCGTCAGGGAACAGATTGCCGTAGCCGAGGGGACACAACTGCGGTACACACAGGAAGACATCAAACTCGATGGTCACGCCATTGAATGCCGGATCTACGCCGAGGATCCGCAAAACGGTTTCGCGCCTTCAACGGGAAGGTTGCAGCACTATCGCATCCCGGCCGGTCCCGGTGTGCGGGTGGACTCCGGAGTTGTTATTTATAACGAGATACCTATCTACTACGACCCGATGATCGCCAAGCTGGTCGTCTGGGGCAGTGATCGCGCTGAAGCGATTGCCCGAACCCGGCGCGCCCTGCAGGAATACCGGGTCTCAGGGCTGAAAACGACTATCGGGTTTCATCTGGCGGTTTTGGCCAGCGAGAGATTCGTCAAAGGCGATCTCTCGACGAGTTTTCTTACTGAAGAGTACCCGGACAACAAGTACGAGATTCTCGATGATGATATTCTGAGGTCGGCCGCTATTGCCGCCGCCCTGGACAAGTTTACGCATGAACGCAAAATCGCCTTGAATTCTGGGGACGGCAACCGTCGCGCCGTATCGCTCTGGCGGAATCATCATCGACGTGACCGTTTGCGCAAATTCGAAAGGGAAAGCTGATGCCGCGCTATCTGGTCAAAGTAGAGGGACGTGAGTTTGATATAGACATCGGCTATCATGCCGATGGTTTCAACGTCATGGTTGACGGGCAGAATGTGGATGTGAAGAGTCATTCGATCGGAGCAACTCGCTCGGTGCTGCTGGTTAATGATCGTTCGTTCGAGGTCGATGTGCACCCGAATAATCATGAGGAAGGGCGTACTGTTTTCATGCTGGGTGTTGAGATAAACGCCGAAGTGGAACAGTATAATCTGGCCCAACTTCGCAAGCGTGCTGGTATGACCACCAAATCCGCCGCGGCCAGAAACCTGCGGGCTCCGATGCCGGGTTTGATCCTCGAGGTCAAAGTCGAACCCGGGCAGAAGGTGGCCAGAAATGATCCGCTGGTGATTATCGAGGCGATGAAAATGGAAAATGTTCTTAAGGCCCAGGCGGATGTGACGGTGAAATCGGTCAATGTCGCCCGGGGTGATTCGGTCGAGAAAGGTGATATTATTCTGGAGTTCGAGTGATGACTCCGCCTGAAAAACTCAACGGCTCCGGTATCGAAATACCTGTGGTTGCCGGAGCCGATACATCATCCGGCAGACCCGGGCAGTTTCCATTTACGCGAGGGGTTTATCCGGACATGTATCGCGGGCGGCTCTGGACCATGCGCCAGTATGCCGGGTTCGGCACCGCCACCGAAACCAACCAGCGTTTCAAATATCTGCTCGAACGCGGCCAAACCGGTCTTTCGGTCGCTTTCGATCTGGCCACGCAGATCGGCTACGATTCCGACCACCCGATGGCCCGGGGAGAGGTCGGCCGCACCGGTGTGGCTATTGACACACTGGCCGACATGGAGACACTTTTCGACGGTATCCCTCTTGATAAAGTATCCACCTCGATGACCATCAATTCAACGGCGGTGGTTCTGCTGGCCATGTACATAGCGGTAGGCAAAAAACAGGGAGTGTCACCGGAGAAACTGATGGGTACTGTCCAGAACGATATTCTGAAAGAGTTTATTGCCCGCGGTACTTATATTTTCCCGCCGTTGCCCTCGATGCGGATCATAACCGATATTTTCGCGTATGCCGACAAACATCTGCCGAAATTCAACACAATTTCGATATCCGGTTATCACATTCGCGAAGCCGGCTCAACCGCGGCTCAGGAAGTGGCCTTCACCCTGTCCAACGGTATCGCGTACTGCGAGGCCGCTTTGAAGGCCGGGCTTGATATCGATAAGTTCGCGCCGCGGTTGTCGTTTTTCTTCGCGGCGCACAACGACCTGTTTGAAGAGGTGGCCAAGTTCCGTGTTGCCCGCACGATCTGGGCGCGCACGGTGAAAGACCGTTTCAAATCGACCAACGAAAAATCGATGTTGTTGAGATTTCACACTCAGACCGGCGGCTCTACTTTGACAGCCCAGCAGCCGGAGAACAATATCGTCCGCACCACTGTGCAGGCGTTGTCGGCTATCCTTGGCGGAACGCAGTCTTTACACACCAATTCATTCGATGAAGCACTTTCGCTTCCGACTGAGAAAGCGGCCGAGATAGCCCTGCGTACTCAGCAGATCCTTGCCTATGAGTCGGGATGCGCCGATTCAGCCGATCCTCTGGCCGGTTCCCACTACGTGGAATACCTGACCGCTGAGATGGAAAAACGGGTGCTTGCGATAATGGACGAAATAGAAAAGCAGGGGGGAGCTGTAAACTGTGTCGAAAACGGCTACTATCGCAATGAGATCGGACGGGCCGCCTATGCCGCTCAGAAAGCGATCGAGAGCGGGGAACGCGTAGTGGTGGGGGTCAACAGGTTCGCTGATGAAGAAATGAACAGCCCCCGGATCCTGAAAGTGGACCCGGAACTTGAAGAGAACCAGAAAAAGCGTCTGGCCGAGGTCAAAGCATCACGCGACAACATCCGGGTCGCCGCCTGTCTTGAGAATCTGAGAAAAGCCGCCGAAAGCTCGGATAATATTGTCGAACCGGTGGTTGAAGCTGTAGAAAACTATGTTACGGTAGGCGAGATATCGGATCAGTTCCGTGACGTATGGAGTGAATATCATGCGCATAATTAACCGTATGTTGCTGTCGATTTTAATCGTTTCAATTGTTCATCTGGTTCAATGCGGTGGAGAAACGGAAACAGAATTGCCCGAAATCACCGATGAATCTCCGGACGAAGAACAATCCGGGTTCACCTATATTCGGGTGCTCAAAGATACCAGCGAGTGGGGCGACCGAAAAGCCGACTGGATTGAGATAATCAGGCTCATTGATGAAGTGCTTACCCGCATGAAATACCGCGATAAATCGGGCCTATGGGATAACGAGTTCCAATATCTCAGGGAACGCGAGAACTTCGATGATTACCTGAAACGGGGTGAGGTACAATGGGCCAATGTCACCGGCCTGATCCGCGTTGATCTTCTGGACATAAAGTTCTTTGATATGGATTCCGCGCTGGCCAAAACCGAGTTTTATTTTACCGGGATGAAAGAAACCGATCCCGGTCAGACGATGCTGCTTATGCTCTACCGGCGCGACAATCACTGGATACGCCCCTATGTCGCCACAATCGAACATCAACTTGAATATGACGAACTTATCCGCAAGGCAGATCAGGACACCGAGGATGACTGGTAGAATGACCGATCACCTGATTTCGCATATCGGAATAGCTGTAGCGGATCTCGATGAAGCCATCGCTCGTTTTCGCCTGCTGACCGGCCGGGATCCGGACCACATTGCTGAAGTTGCCGACCAGAAAGTGAAAGTTGCCATGTTCGCCGGTAATGCAGAAGGCGCCTCAAGAATCGAGCTGGTGGCTCCTGTTTCACAGGACAGCCCTGTTGACGGTTTCCTCAATAAAAAAGGGGAGGGACTGCACCATCTTTGCATCTATGTCGATGATCTCGAGGCGACTCTTAAAAGATTGAAAGCAGGCGGAGTCCGGCTGATTGATGAATCTCCGCGGATTGGCGCCGAGGGCAACAGGATAGCCTTCGTTCATCCGACTTCTACCAATGGTGTGCTGATCGAGCTTGAGGAGAAACCGAAGTAATATCGGGTTCTGCGCACCTGCTTAACTCTGTTCGGCGGCCGGGAGAGTTTAAGCAGGATTATGTTTCTCTTTGCCCCGGCGTATCCATGCCAGCAAAAGAAGAATGATTGCGGCGACGCTGAAAAGATACCAGTAACTCGAAGAAGAGTCGGTAAAAGGTGTGGCGGCGGTTTCTCCCATGTATTCGAACCCGGTCTGCATGGTACGAAAATCGTACGAAGTATAGCTCGGTGCTTCGGGACCGGCCTTGCCCCAGAGAGTGAATAGAAGTTGGGAGTCGTCGGTCAGTCGGTATAATACTCCGGCCAGCCGATGGTTGATTTGCGCCCCGGCTTCCATGTCTTCGGAGGTGAATTCAAGCACGAACCATACGGAGTTACCGTCCTGATATCCGGTGTTGGTAAGGATCTCGGCGTTGGGCATTTCCATGATGACTTCTTCGATAATACCGTCGACCGTGGCGCGCAGTTGCTCACGGTTTGTGATGGCATCTTCTTTGGCCAATTCGTTTTTGAAAATCTGAAACTCCGCGGTCAGGTCTTCGTTGACCAGATTTACCGGGAACCCGATTGTGTCACCGGCGGCCAGCCAGGTTTCGGGAAGAGGTATTCGTATCTGTTCGGCGGCCCGGATCAGGTCGTTGGCTGCTCCCGTCGCACAAAGCAACAGAAGCAAAATAATGGTTCGGATTAAGGTCATAGGTTATTTATCGACGAATCTTCGGGATTTCGCAACGACCCTGTTTGAGACCGGCAGAGGTCAGCTCTTTCGGGAGAAATTCCTTTTCAGGCAATCGGTAACCATCCTGACCCGGGATTCGATAAATTCCTCCCGCTGGATTTTAGGCCGGTAAACAAAGCCGCGCCCGTCGCGCTCTCGAGTCAAAAACCCTTTCCGGGCCAGCCGGCTGAGCACGGTCATTACCGTCGTGTAGGCCGGCTTATTGGTGTCGCCCAGATGAAACAACGCCTGCTTGACGGTCAGACTCTGATGTTCCCAGGCGATTTCCATCAAACGCGCTTCGGTCGGCCCCATGAACACAGCCAGTCCTTCGGCGGTCGGGTCGAAATAAAACGGTTTGGTCATCAGGGCAGGCGTGGCTTTTTATTCTTGAAAATCATAGATACACCGATTGCAATGATAACCGTGGGCCAGAAATAGTCCCACATATCTCCATGCAGGATTCCCAGTTGATCCAGTAACATCAGGACACCCATTATTATCAAAAGAATGCCGAAGAACATCAAAACACCTCCGAATAAATTGCGACTCAAGCATAATCGGTCCCGCCGCGGACACCAACAAAAAGAATCGGGTGTAACGAAATGACAACAGCCGGACATCAAAGACCATTATAGTGCCTGATAGCTTTCAAAAAAATATAGTGCCATCCCTGCTCTTCTTTCGTTATAATATGATGCCATGCTTAAGTCACCTCAAATCAATCATGAGATCGAAATCAAGCTCGATCTTGGCTCTTTCACCAACTACCTGAAGCTGATGGGTTTTCTCGGGCAGACGGAGAAAGAAGAACGGCATCTCAACGCCTTTTTCGATACGGAAGACCGTAAGCTTTCCCAGGCCGGCTGGGCGTTGCGTGTGCGGGCCGAGAACCAGCGGGGGTTGATCACTATCAAGAGTATTGCCCGTGAGTCCGGCAGCGCGTTCATCCGGCAGGAAGTCGAGGCTGAGATCAACCGCTCGGTGGCCCTGGATATTCTGGCTTTGCAGTCCGACGTGATGGAACAGCCGGTGCTGCCGATTGAGTACCTGATCGAGAAGGTCGGCAGGGTGGATGTGATGATCCTGGTGAAATTCGAGAACATTCGCCAGAAGAAATTTTTCCGTATTGGTGATTTCAACTACCTTCTGGAGATCGACAAGACCGAGTTCGGTGATGGGTCGGTCGATTACGAGCTCGAAGTGGAACTGCCCGATATCAGCAGGCTGGAAACAGTCGATGACAGCCTGCGGCGGATCTTTTCATCACTGGCTATCCCGTATGAAATCCAGACCGAGAGCAAATTTTCACGCGCCCTCAAACGAGCGAAACTTTAGCCGGTTTCGATCTAAAAAAGGCCGACTTCGAGCCGGCCTGACATGATATATGATGAAAGTATCCGATACCTGTTGTCCGCTTAATCCTTGTTGCTGTCAGATATGTCAACTTCGGGTTCTTCCGAATCATCCGAATCCGTATCAGCTTCATCGCTTGTCGATTCGGTTGTGAACTTTTCTTTCAGTTTGGATATTTTTTTGGCGATGTTGGGAATGGCGTCGATAATCGTATCCCATTTCCCTTTACCGGCCGGAAGCAAACTGACTCCGGTGTCATCCATAATGATAAACGCGGCCGGTTCGATCCTGGCCCCTCCTCCTCCGCCGCCGCCGAAGCCGGTCCGTTTCTGGTCATCCCCCTGACCACCGCCGGCGCCGAAGCCGAATGAGATCTTTACAATGGGGATAACGGTTTTATCGCCCACCGTGACCGCTTCACCGATAATAGTCTCGGAGCGAGCGATCTCTCTGAGTTCGCCGACAACGCCTTTAAGGATTTCGACTACATTGTTATCAGCCATCCTGGCCTCCTCTCTTTTTTCCTATCGCCACTTTCAGTATCTGTCTTAACGGTAATCGCCAAATAAGCATTAGAGTGCAAAATACCAGTCGGTACACCGGCAGGGCCACAGCGACATGAGCGCTGCCATCAAACGAAGCGTCGGTCCAGTCCGGCCTGAATCGGACACGGCCGACCACCGACGGCGCCGCGGCCAGGGCGGCCTGGTAGTAGCCGTACACCTGCCCGGTAAGGTCAACCGCTTCGAAACCGGCCTCGATTTCCGCCTCCAGTTTTTCGATAATCAGCGATCCGAGAAGACCTGTCGAGTAATGCCACAACGCACTCATCACAGCCGGTACAGTCCTGAGAATATCCCCATAGGCCCTGACCCGGCCCGGCTTCTCAGCCTTCGGCTTTTTCTTATCCGGTTTCTTTTCTGCTTCCTGATCATCCTTATGTCTGGCCGATCTCAGCGGACCGGTTTTGAGCGAGCGACCGAACAGCCGGATTTTCCTGTGGCCGTTTTTGAAGTCAATTTCCACTCCGGTTCGTCCCAACCCGGCAAACAGGAGCCGGTGATCGCCGCTGAGTTCGAACCGCACTCTAAGCCGCAAAAGCAGCAGGGCGACAAACAACAAAACCAGTATGAAAATAAATCCGGTCACATACATGTTATCGGCTCACCATAGGATATAGCTGACCCATAGTCCGGGGTTATTCAATTATACGTGAAAACCACGGGAGAGGATACCGATTTCCGTATGGCCGAAACAGCAGTCGCGGCGGGTTAAAATACACTCGCCGGGCGGATGGTTCTACAGCCCCAGCACGTCCCACATCAGGATAGGCGGGACGGATCCTTCGGCCAGAAGAGCATCATGGAACGCCTGCAAGTCAAATGACGCTCCATCGCGCTCCATTGCCGCCCGGCGCAGGTTCATGATCTCACGTTTCCCCATCAGGTACGACATCGGAGTGGTCGGGCGCATGGTGTATTTTCTGATCTCGCGACGAAGGTATTCTTTCTCGGACTCGCTTGAGGCCTGAAGAACATCCCATGCCCACTTGACACACTCTTCGTAGCTGATCTTTCCGGTGTGAAGCATGACATCAGCTACAACCCGCATGGCGCGAAACCGTATGCCGCCGAGAATCCCCAGCCATTGGACATGATCCTCCTCACCGAACAGACCATGCTGATATATCGCCTCTTCACAATAGAGCGCCCAGCCTTCGATCATCATCAGATTGGATGCCCAGCGACGGACCGGATCGGGATGCCGTCCCGCAATCTGCATCTGCAGGTGATGTCCCGGATAGGCCTCATGCACGACCGAACCCCGGAAACCGCGACGGTGGACATATCTGAAGCGAGCCTCGACAGCGCGTCGTTCCATATCCTCGGGAACCGGACGGACATAGAAGACTCCCTCCTGCAGGCTGTCGAAAGGGCCGGCCGGTTGATAGGCTATGCCGTTGATCATGGAGCGCAGGACAGGCGGTGTCTCGATCACTTTCACCGGTGCGATGTCGTCAGGCACGGTGATGAACCCGGATTCTTCCAGAAACAATTTAACCTGGGCGGTTTCCCAGTTATAGTAGTCCAGCACATCCTGACGGCAGAAACTGGCCGGTACAAATATCGAGTCCGAACCGTTCTGGTAATGCTCTTCAATATAAGTTTCGTAGTTACGATAAGCGGAATCAGCGTCGTCCAGAAGCGCCTGTCCGATAGCCAGAAGGGAATCTGAGTCGTAGTCGAGAAAATACTCGTGCGACAGCTTGTAATCGAAGTTTTTCCTGCCGATCGCAAACGATACGGAATCACCCGGCGTCAGTTCAGCCAAAAATGCAGCGAAAGAAGACATCGCCTCCCGGGCGGCGGTTGAAACTTTCAGGATTTCATTCGCCTGCTCGGGGAACTTGTTCATCAGGTCGCCGGCCACATTCCGGTAGAAAACCTGGGCTGATTCGAGTGATTCCATAGCGGCCTCGATATAGACAGGGGGCGGCTTCCTGAGGTTCTTCCGCGCGGCGGCGAACAGCTTAGGGACCGCTTTCATCCGCGCCATCATAGCCACCCGTTTTTCGTACAGGGGGGCATGACGAGAGATAGTCAGCAGGTACAAACCCTGCACTGCTTCATCGACATAAAGCTGGGGCGATTTCCTGTGCCATTTGATACGCTCAAGGTCCAGAAGCGCGATATCGACATACGATTTCACCAGCTTATAGTTCAGCCGTTGATAGTCCTCAAGGTTGGATTTTTTGTACTTGTAAAGCGCTTTCTCGAAACTCTTCAGATCGCCTATCATTTTCTTTACCGACTTCGAAGAGTAATCGGTCAGGTGGAAATCGTATGCGTGTATTCCCATCTCGGTGGCCCGTACCGGGTAGAACGATTGCAGCCTTTCCAGTATTTCCGAACACAGATCCTGAAAGGTTCGACTTCTTTTGGCCTGGGCTGGTCCTGCGGTAAGGCCAATGACAAGACAGACCGCGGTGAAACTGATTATAACTCTGCGAAGCATTTTGTCTCCTTCAATTAATGATCGGCAAATCCTTTACCAGGTTGCAGTTGTTTTCAGATACGATAAAACCGACCTACCAGTTCGATGTGCATGGTGTGTGGGAACATGTCAACCGGCCTGACTACCGGAAGAATGTAACCGGCCTCGGTGAAAAGTTTGGCGTCACGGGCGAAAGTGGCCGGGTTGCAGGAAATGTAAAGCACTTTTTCCGGCTGGATTTCTATTATTCGTTTAACTGCTTTGGGGTGCAGTCCGGCCCTTGGGGGATCGACGATTACTGTGGGATGGTCAAGCTTTTCGGCAGGTGTCTCCCGAAGGAAATCCCGCACGTGCCCGCAGAAAAACGAAATATTGCCGATGTCGTTGCGCTGCGCATTCAAGCGGGCGGCCTCAACAGCATCCGCTACCAGCTCTACTCCGATTACTTCGGCTACACGGTCGGCCAGCAGAATCCCGATTGTTCCCGCGCCACAGTATAGATCGAGCACCCGCTCACCCGGCTGAGGGTCGAGCATCTCGAAAGCGAGGTCGTACAACCGCTCCGCCTGCAGGGAATTGGTCTGGAAAAACGAGTTGGCCCGAATCTGAAACCTCCGGCCGGATAGTTCTTCTTCGATATACCCGGGGCCGTACAATATCTCTTCCGTCTCACCCACCGCGATATTGGAAACTTTGCCGGTGCGGTTGTGGATGATCGTCGTAATTTCAGGAACGGCCGCTGTCATATCCGTCACCAGCTTGTCGACATCGAAAAAATCCCCCAGATTTGTTACCAGGTTGACCATCAGTTGCCTGGTGCGGGCAGCCTGACGGATGACCAAAAAGCGCAGGTAACCTTCGTGCGTCCTTACATTGTACGCGGGAATGCCGTTCGTTACGGCAAATTCACGCATGAACCGGACAATCCGGTTGGACAGTTCCGATTGCAGGTAACATTCGGAGAGATCGAAAATCCTGTCGAACCGGCCCCGTTCATGCAGACCAAGGCGGAGCGTGCCGTCATCATCGACATGAAACGAAAACTCCATTTTGTTGCGATAAAAGAACGGTTCCTCTACGCCCAGCAACTCGGCGACCTCAATCTCCTTGAAGCCGCCCAGCCGTTCAAGACAGTCGACCACCTGTT
Source organism: Candidatus Zixiibacteriota bacterium (assembly GCA_024278515.1). GTDB lineage: Bacteria > Zixibacteria > MSB-5A5 > GN15 > FEB-12 > JAJRTA01. Next base: position 13,105 of record JAJRTA010000244.1, on the reverse strand, counting down.
TGCGTTTGAATCGAAGCTGTTGCTGGTAATCGAGGTCCTGCCAGGTGCATCCGCCGCACTGACCGAAATGCGAGCAGCGCGCCTCGATACGGTGCTCCGATTTCCTGATGACACGCCGCACCAATGCTTTGTCATACCGGCGCCGGTTTTGCACTATTTCCGCTTCGACTGTCTCACCGGGAAGTCCTCCCTTGAGAAAGACCACTTTCCCGTCCCGGTGGGCGACCGATTTGCCGTCGAAAGCAAGATCGACAATTTCCAGCGTGACCAGTTTGTCGTCCGAAATCATCAGCAGGACGACTCCTGATGGTTGCAGTTGAGATCGTCGGTCTCACAACAGGTCCGTTCAATCTGAATCGTGCCGTGTCCGATGGCATGTTCCCGGGCAAGTATGCGATTTATTTCTACGATGATCTCCGGACCGTTTTTCATGTCCTCTTCATCGAGGCAGACATGGCAGGAAAGGGCGACCTCTCGCGATGAAAGCGACCAGATATGCAGATGGTGGCAGTCCTTGACACGGTCGATGCTTTTTATGGTTCGCTTAACCTTGTCAAAGTCTATGCCGTCCGGGACAGCCTCGAGAAAAACCAGCATCGCCTCCTTGATGACTGAATATGAAGAATAAACGATGGCCAGAGCAATCAGGCAGGAAAGGATAATATCGATCATTACCCAGCCTGTTAAGATTATAATGATACCTCCGATTATGACCGCAACTGAAGAGGCCGCGTCGTAGGCCATGTGCAGAAAGGCCGTCTTCATATTCAGAGACTTGCCTTTCTCGGTGTGCAACAACCAGACCGAAACGATATTACCGATCAGGCCGATAACGGCAATGGACAGAAACAGCCACGGATGCGTGATCGGTTCCGGGCTGATATAACGCAGGTATGCTTCACGAATAATAAAGAAAGCTATTACAACCAGCGACACTGCCGAGATCAGGGCGGTCATTACTTCTATCCGCTTGAACCCGAAAGTCGATCTTTTGGTTGAGGGCATAGCCGAGCCTTTGGCCCCGAGCCAGGCCAGAACCAGTGCGGCAACATCGGACAAATTATGGACGGCATCGGCCAGCAGGGCCAGATAGCCGGATATCAAACCACCGGCAAACTCGGCGGCTGTAATAACGAGGTTGAATATGATCGTCCAGAAAAGCTTGGAGCCTGAGACGTGACTATGATCGTGATCGCTGCTCATATATTTACTCGTTTCAGTATTTCTCTGCGAATAAGATACCTGCAAAAACTCGAGGCGCAACTTAATATCCGGATAGTAACAATCCGAAATGGCCTTGTTTGCAGAAATCGAAAAAACGTCGGATTGCTGTGTTGACGAATGAGAATTGTCGGCTATATTTGGCCGCATGAAGATAAAAGACTCCCACTGGTATGCCCCGGCCGCTCTCTGTTTAGCCGCTGTGTGGCTTCTTGTTCTGGTTGCGCCGATAACAGCGCAGGATTCATTGCCGACCCCTGAAGACAGCCTGGGGACTCACATGGCCTCAGGATCCGAAGAGCCCGCCGCTTCGACAAGTGAAACCGCTCCGGTTGTCGAGGGAGAAAAACCGGGCGAACGTACCCCGCCGGGACCGATAGATTTTATGTTGACCGGGAAATTCCTTGGATTTGCCGTACTGATGATTCTCGGCTTGGTAGTTCTGTTCCGCCGGTGGTCACGCCTGTGGGTGCGGATAACGTTGTTGCTGGTCGCTTTTGTGCTGTTCGGACTTGATTACTTTTATCCCCTGCACCCTTCACCATTGTGCGCGGTGACCAAGCTGTTTATGTTCAAGTTTACCTGGGGGGAATTTTTTCCGGCGTTCGTGGCCCTGTTCCTCGCCATGATGATTCCCAGTCTGATCGGGCGTAAACTGTTTTGCGGCTGGGTTTGCCCGCTCGGGGCGTTTCAGGATCTGATCAACAAGATTCCGTTCAAACCGCGTTTCAAAAGGTTCAACTTCACCCTGTTCAATACCGCCCGTATGGTGCTGCTGGCGGCTTTTATCTTCACTTTCTTCGGTGTCAAGGATCATATCGAGTTTCTTGGGGGGCAGGTCGGTCTGGGTGATGCCGAGAATACCTGGACCGCTTTTGCTTCTTACAGCTTGTATGATCCGATCAATTTCTTCGAGCTTTTGCACTGGAGTATGAACAGTGTGCGCTGGTTCGTACTGCTGGCTCTGATTGTACTGTTCAGCCTGATATTGTACCGTCCGTTCTGCTATCTGATCTGTCCGATCGGCGCTCTGACCTGGCTGCTTGAGAAAGTTGCCCCCGGCCGTATTCGGATCGATCATGAAAAATGCACCATGTGCGAGGACTGTTACGAGGCCAGCCCCTGTCCCACGATAATGCCGCTGGTCGAGCAGAACATGAAAACACTGCCGGACTGCACGTCCTGCGGAGAGTGTGCGCCCGTCTGCCCGGAGGATGCAATCAGCTTCAAATTCAAAAAGTAAGCCTCAAAAAACTGTCGAAAATTGAAGACACGAAGATACTGTGGCGGGTCCATTATCGGACCCGCTGTTTTCTTTGGGAGCGATAACGTAACGGTCAGCCTCATAAGAACACATCAGCAAACTCGGCTGAATTCAACAGAAAGATGTAAGGGATAATGTTTGAATCAGGGTGCGATGGAAAAAATCAGACTGACGTGTCGGCAGTTTCCGGGGATTCGATAATCTCGTGTTTGCACTGCGGGCAACGGAGGAAATCCCCTTTGCGCTTGGAAGTTTTCTGGACCATGTAGGGGTTGCCGCATTCCGGGCATTTCTTTTTGGTCGGCGGGTCCCATGAGGCGAAGTCGCACTTGGGATATTTTGAGCAACCGTAAAAAATCTTTTTGCCCCGGGTTCGTTTTTCCGTGATCTGGCCCTTGCATCCGTCACGGGGGCAGTCGATACCGAGGGTGATCGCCTTAGTTGTTTTGCAGTCGGGGTAGGCTGAACAGGCGAGGAATCGTCCGAACCGACCGACCTTGACCACCATCGGCGAGCCGCACTTTTCACATTTCTCGTTGGTCTCCATCTGAGCCTCTTCACCCGGCAGCGGCCTGGTCGTTTTACACTCGGGATAGGCGGAGCAGGCCATGAAACGGCCGTTGCGTCCCCACTTGATAACCATCGGTGAGCCGCACTTTTCGCATTTCTCGTCGGTGGTCTCGACCATCGATTCCTTGATCTTTTTCTCCCGGCCTTTCAGGTGGTTGATCGTTTTCACAAACGGATCATAGAAACTACGCATCACCGACACCCAGTCCTCGGCGCCTTCTTCGATCTGATCGAGGTCCTGTTCCATGTTGGCGGTGAAATCGACATTGAAAATGTCCGGGAGATTTTCGACCAGAATCTTGTTTACGGTCGTACCCAGCTCGGTCGGGACAAGTTTACGCTCTTCCGACTCGACATATTTGCGATCTTTCAGGGTTGAAATAATCGAGGCATAAGTTGACGGCCGCCCGATCCCGTCTGCTTCGAGTTCCTTGACCAGCATCGCCTCGGAGAAACGGGCCGGCGGTTTGGTAAATGCCTGACTGGAGTTGAGTTTCACCAGATTAAGCGGATCACCTTCGGTAAGATCCGGCAGGTTGTAGATTTTGTCGCCGTTACCGTTTTCATCCGGCTCTTTGGTCTCGTGATAGACTTTAAGGAAACCGTCGAACACCATTTTCTGAGCCGTTACCCGGAAAGTAAAACGACCGGCTTTGATATCGACTGTTTCGACATCGAATTTGGCCGGGTTCATCTGGGAGGCGACAAACCGGTTCCAGATCAGAGAATACAGTTTGAATTGCTGCGGTGTTAATGCTTTCTTTACTTTTTCCGGCGGCAGGTCAAGATAGGTCGGGCGGATTGCTTCGTGAGCATCCTGCGCGCTTTTCTTTTTGCCGTATGGTACCGGTTTGGCCGGCAGGTATTCCCTGCCGTACTCTTTACCGATATGTTTGCGCACAGCCGTGAGCGCCTCGTTTGAGACACGCACCGAATCGGTACGCATATAAGTAATCAATCCGGTCGGCCCATCCTGACCGATCTCTATCCCTTCATACAGTTTTTGCGCTGTGGCCATGGTCGCTTTGGGCGACATACGATAAACCCGCGCGGCATCCTGTTGTAGTGTCGAGGTGATAAACGGCGGCAGCGGTTTGCGGCTTCGCTGTGTCTTCTTGATACTGTCAACGGAAAACTCGGCCTGCTTAAGCTCGTCGAGATATTTATTGACCTCTTTTTCCGAACCGATGGTAATCTTTTTGGCCCCGGTCTCGGTAGGGCGCACAACCGACTTGCCGTCGATCTGGTAAAGACGGGCCGTGAATTTCTCTTTATCTTTGGTGGCCAGATCGGCGGTGATTTGCCAGTATTCCTGCGGTTTGAACGCTTTGATCTCGGCTTCGCGTTCACAGATCAAACGCAGGGCGACCGATTGAACACGCCCGGCCGACAGATTGCGGGCGACAGTCTTCCACAGGAAAGGTGAAACTGTGTATCCGACGATGCGATCCAACACCCGGCGCGCCTGCTGGGCGTTGACTTTGTTCATGTCGATCTCACGCGGATTGTTGATCGCCTCACGCACCGCCGATTCGGTGATTTCATTGAAAGCCACCCGTACGATATGGCTGTTTTTCTGATCTATGGAATTGGCGACATGCCAGGCGATGGCTTCACCTTCGCGATCAGGGTCGGGGGCAAGATAAATGGTCGTTGCTTTTTTGGCAGCCTTTTTGAGCGCGGCGATCACTTTCTCTTTCCCCTTGATTACCTGATAGTCCGGCTTGAACCCGTCATCGACATTGATACCGATCTTAGACTTGGGCAGATCGATAATGTGTCCCACGGTGGCGAGGATTTCATAATCCTTACCCAGGAAACGACTCAACGTGCGGGTCTTGGCGGGGGATTCGACTATGACGAGGTTTTTAGGCATATTTCCAAAAAAACAGTTATCCGATGTTTACCTTATTACATCGAATCCGAACGGATAAACTTTACCTTTCCTTCCAAAACTTCTTTCAATGCGACAGCGGTAATTTTACGTGTTTCCAGATCGACCGACGGATCTTCACCGAGTCGTTCCAGCTGAGCCAACCGCTTAGTATTCAACCGACGAGCGTGTTGCGAGGCGACAATCACGGCCTCGTACGTGTTCAGTTCAATTTTTTTCAACCCTTCAATCGAAAAATTCGGCATATTATCTCCTTTGACAAGACTATCAGGTTAACGGGTAAACTTCTTTTTTTGTTCCGCACTCAGGTTTTCGGTACGGCAGGGGTGTGACTTGATAATGCTGAGCACCTGATCCACAGCACGATCGAGATCCTGATTCACCACTACATATTCAAACTTATTGAACAGCTTCATCTCCTTGAGCGCGTTATGGTAACGAACTTTCAACTGTTCTTTTGTCTCCGTGCCTCGTTGTTTTAAGCGGGCTTTGAGCACACGAATTGACGGCGGCATAATAAAAATTGTGATCGCTTCCCTGTAAACCCGCCTGAGCCTTTGTGCTCCCTGCACATCAACATCCAAAAGCATGACGCCGCCTTGTTTCAGCACTTTTTCCAGTGGTTTTCGCGGCGTTCCATAATTGCACAAATGAACCTTGAACTGTTCGGCAAAAAAACCTGTTTTCGCTTTTTTCCTGAACTCTGAATCCGTAACAAAATAGTACTCCCGGCCCTGACGTTCACCGGCACGCTTTTGACGGGTGGTATAACTGACCGAAAACTGCCAGCCCAGACGCTTCCGGGCCGGACTCAGGAGACGCCGGCATATTGATGTTTTGCCGCCGCCTGACGGCGAGGAGATTATGACAATCCGCCCCGGCTTTTCCAGTCGAGGGCGGAGAGACTTTTTTATGCTCTTGCTACTCAACGTTTTGAACCTGCTCGCGTAGTTTCTCCACTTCGTCTTTGATGGCTATCGAAGTTCTGGTTATGTTGATTTCCGAGGCTTTCGAGGCGATTGTATTGGCTTCCCGGTTCATTTCCTGCAATATGAAATTGATCGTTTTCCCGATAGAGCCTTTCTGTTTCATGGTCGAGCGGAACTGCTTGATATGGCTGACCATCCGTGTGCATTCTTCGGAAATATCGGTTTTTTCGGCAAATACCGCTATTTCTTCCTCAAGACGGTTTCGGTCGCCCACCGGACGTTCCAGCAGCTCTTCAACTCGCACAGCCAGCTTCTCCCGATATTGGCGAACCGCCTTCGGAGCGGCTTTCAGAACCCTGGCGTTGAGACGCTCTATAATAGTAAGCCGTTTGGTCATATCCTGAGCCAGCGCTTTGCCCTCTTCCCGCCTCATACCGATGAGATTGACGATCGCTTTGTCGACACACCGCTTCAAAGACGGCCACAACTTGTCGGGATCGCCGTTTTCCGAAGGCGAACTACAGACTTCCGGCAGGGCCAAAAGATCACTGAGTTTGATATCATCAACCAGTTTGAGATCTTTATTGAGTTTTTTCAGTTGTTTATAATATGAACGGACGGCCGTTTGGTTCAGCGGGTATTTCTCAGGCGAATCGTCAGGCAGTTCGAAGTTTACAAAAAGATGCACTTTACCGCGATCGAGTTTCGACGAGACCAGTTGACGAACCTTTTGCTCAAACATGAAAAAAGAACGGGGCAAACGTACCGAAATCTCCAGAAAGCGGTTGTTTACGCTGGCTACCTCGGTGGTGAACTTCCCGTACTTTGTTGTTATCTCGGCGCGGCCAAAGCCGGTCATTGAATACATAATACCTCGTTTCAAGTCTGCCGGATCGCGGTCAAAAATAGAGCCTCCGGACTATTTGTCAACCGATTTCAGCGTATGGAGCGAGAATTGCCGGATTTGCGGGTGTCCGATATGGTTTCCACCTCGGCGATCCGGTCGGACTGAGTTGATTGAAACTGTGTCTCGGCGATATTTAACAGCCGCTTCAGGCTCGATTCTATGCGTTCGGCGGATTTGCGAATCATCGTTACTTTCTGAGCCAGCTCGCGGTTCTTTTTATTACCGATTTCGTTCAAAAGCAATTCCGAAACCCCGAGAATCGTCATGAGCGGATTGTTGATCTCATGGGACAAAACCCCGGCAGCCGTCCTGATGATTTCCGTCTGTCCACCACCCGCCGCTTTCGTCTTTCCCACCCAACCGGACCGTACCGACGACGGTTGGCGAACAATTTCCTCTATAATAGTAGTTACGGCTATCGGGGATCGGGTGTTGCGAGTGAAGCAATATACCCGACCGAAAGATTCAAGCCGGTCGGTCGGGATATCGCTGTCTTCAGGGAGCGAGACCAGTATCGTCAGGTCGGGGGCCGCTTTGCGTAATTGTGAGACTGACTCAACAAGGCCGGGATCGCCTTGTTCTGAATGAACTATACAGATATCGAACCGGCCTGCCTTCAAACCCTGAACAGCGGACCGGGTTTCGGTTATTTCAATCCTGGGACTATCAAAAAGCGCTGTGATCTCTTCAACCAGACAGTTTGCGGCGTCGCCGTCGTCGCTGACTATCAAAATAACGGGGTGCGAATCCATCTACCGTTCCTCGGATACTTTCTCCCGGGGAAGCAACACCGACAGGCGGGTTCCGACACCTTCTTTGGAAGCGCCGGTCAGCTTACCTCCAAGGTCACTGATCAGTAGTTGGGCAAGGGCCAGGCCGGGGCCGCCGTTGCGCCTTGAATTGTCTGAATCCGATGGCGGGAGATAAAAGTCGAACAACTGTTTGAACTGATGTCGCGACATGCCTGAGTTGCTGTCGGTGACGGCGATGCGGCAGCGGTCGGCATGTATGCCGACGTTTACGGACAGGCTGACCTTGTCGGAGAGGTTATGTCGTACACAGTTGGCCATCAGGTTCGACAGGACAGCCAGCAAGCGGGTTCGTGAGGTGTGAACCGACGGCAGGTCATCCCATTCACAGTCGATTTCGACATCGGGGAACTGTCCGCGTACGTTCTCAATCGCATCCTCGACCAGACTGTTCAGGTCGACCCATACCGTGGCAGGTTGCCGACTGCGTCCGAAGCGCAGAAGTGACCCTTCGTGAAGTATCTGATGGACTGTTCTGACGGCATCATGCAACCGGTTGAGAAGAGCATCATCAAGTTTCTTCACTTGCCGGCAGTAATCGCGGCTGAGTTCTTCAGCTCCGGAGGCGACCTCGTCGAGGGCAGGTTTGAGACCATCGACCAGGCAGGACCAGACGGATGTCTCATATTCGGAGTCCGAAGACTCCGAAGTTGTCCGTGAACCGGGTATCAAAACCCAGCAGGCGGTCTGATCGTCAGATTCTACGGCCAGACGAACGATGACCAGATGACAGGGTGTTCCGGAGGGAAGCGTCAATTCTATCCGCAGATCATCGGTGTCGGCCTTTTGAAACTGTTCGTGAATCAGGGCCGACCAGGCGGAACTGTTGCCGCCTTCGAGAAGACCGACAAACTCACGGCTGGTTTCTCCGGGCGGCTTGCCCTCAAGAAGTTCCAACAGGGCCGGGTTATATCCGATGATACAACCGTCAGCATCGGTCAACAGGGCGCCAAAACCGAGCGCCGACAGAAATCCGATGGTGAATTTCATATCTATACCGGGGTCGGCTGCATCACCGGACGACTCGGGACCAAAAATATGGCCGACAATCCGTAAAGCCAGACGTGATCGTTCGACAAGACCGGCTCTCAGGTCAGAAGCAAGGTTCCCATCAAAGATGAAACGGACCAGGCAGTCACGGCCATCGATAGAAGCGCAGGCCACGAACTCCGGCGGACGGTTTAGCCCGTCCGTTTGTCCTTTTGTGAAACCGGTCCAGTCGTATTCCTGACCGCTGCGGGCAACCAGCAGGTGCAACTCGGTCGGATCGCTGACGGCATCGAAACTGATCCGGTCGGAGTCACGTTCAGCCGAGCAGGCCAGCGGTTCGAGCCTGTCGTTACCGGTCAGATAAATCGCCACCTGTTCAGCCGAAGTGTACTCGCACAGGAGTTCGGCCAGGGCGCGGAAACGGTTGGCCGGTTCCATCGTGACAGTACGTTCAACAAACGACTCCACCGACATCCCGACAGGGGGTTGCGAAGCAGTCGAGGCGACAGCCGCCGAACCCGGCCTGAGTATGAGCTGGTAATTTACCGGATTCCCCGCGGCGAAACAAAGAGAGATGGTGGCATCCACCTGTTTCCTCGCGCCGGTTTTATCGATCACCGTCAGCACAGCGTGATCGTAGTGGGTCTCGTAGTGATTTCGTTCGCCCAGAGCCTGGTCTATAATCGCGGATGATTCATTGTCGAGGTAGTCCTGGATCGATTTACCGAACAACTCTTCGGAGGCATAGCCAAAGAGTTCTTCGGTCTGTGCGTCGATGAATACAAACCGACCGCGCAGGTCGATCTTGCATACGGCACAGCGGCAGAGTCCGGTTATACCGGTCAGCGTACTAACAGTCATTCAACTCGCGTCTCAGTTAGACTTCAGCAATTTCAGGACCACTTGTTGCCTGTCGGTGTTGACTGCAACCATGTAGACACCGGATGAAACCGGCTGTCCCTGCTGGTTGCGGCCGTCCCACACCAACATGATCCATTCTCTATTGCTATCGGTCGAACCGGACTTCGAGTTGACATTTTCCCATATCTTTTCACCGTTAACGTTGAATATTGAAACGGAATTGAGCATTCCGGCCTGCGGGTCGATATAGAATCGGACCGAATCGGTGAACGGGTTCGGCCCGGCGAAAATCTGCCGGTCGGTCGGAACAAATGTTTCGAGGTGAATTGTTGTACTGTCTGAATAGGTGTCAAATTGGGCGACCAGGCGAAAGCTCGCCACGGGCGGATTGTCGGATGACCCGGTGATTCGCAACAGGCCGCTGCCGTCACCGTAGTCAATCAGCTCCACCCCGGCCAGTGGAAATCTCAAACTGAGTTCCGGAGGGCCGTCACTGCTGCCGGAGACGGCAAAAGGTATCTCGATGATCTCACCAACCTCGATTTTGATCGTGTCTATTTCCGAAAGGGTGGCGATACCGGAGGCTCTGAAGGCGTTGAACAAACCGTAGCCGAAATCGTTGTCGGGAGTGTCGGCCTGGCTGGCCGTAGAGCGGGCCAGTTGGCGAAACTGCTCGGCTGTCATGGTCGGATCGAACTGCAGGGCCAGGGCGGCCCCTCCGGCTGTAATCGGGGCCGAAAACGAAGTCCCGCTTGCGTAAGTGTAACCGGTGTCGGGCCTTGGCCGGATAGTGAGAACAACTGTCCCCATTGTGGTTATGTCGGGCTTGATACGGCCGTCAGCCGTCGGACCGGGAGAAGAAAAGGAGGCCAGGGTCGAATCCGGATTGACCGCGCCGATAGCCAGCACACTGTCGCCATCGGCCGGAGCGGCGATACGGCCCCAGTCATGGCCGCGGCTGTTTCCGGCTGATGTTATCACAACGATGTTTTTGGAAGCGGCAATATCGGCGGCTTGCGTGATAAGAGCGGTGTTGCCGTCCATTTGATCGAGAGTATAACTGCCGCTGTCGGTGAACTCGCTGTAGCTGAGCGATGAGGTGATTATATCAGTCCCGATGGAGTCGGCCCACTCGGCGGCGGCGATCCAGTTGTCTTCCTCAAGTTTTATTTCGGTGCCGTCGCAGACGATTTCAGTTTTGGCCAGGATGAAATCAGCGTCGGGAGCGATGCCGATCAATGTATCGGGAGCCATCGCCGCTATCACGGCGAACACCATGGTGCCGTGACGGTTCTGCGCGTTGTTATCCGTACATTCGATTTCGCTGACCGTGCTGTCCTGATTGATGAAATCGTAGGTGGCGACAATCGAGGCGTCGGCCAGCACCGGTTGATCGAGATCGAAACCGGTGTCGAATATGGCGATCATAACTCCCGCCCCGGTGATATTCAACTGGTGTAAGCGGTCGGCCTGGATAATCCGGTTCTGCGTGATAGACAAACCATAGCCGAAATCTACCGCCGATTTGGGGAAAGGCTCCTCGATCTTCCCGGCTTCCTCCGGCATCGGCGCGGCCAGGGTGCGGAGGATGTCTACTTTTTTCACGAACGGCAGGTTTGCCGCCTCCGCAATCTGCACCGGGTCGGCGATTACCGCGACCGCTTTTAAGTAACGTGAGGCGTGACGAATGGTCAGGCCGAGGTTGCGGATATCATCCAGCGCGGTTTCCGAGATGGGGTAATCGCGATTGTCACGGAGTAAATTGTCCGGGTCCGCTTTGGCCCGTCTGAGATGGGCGCGTATGGTCAAAGGGATCGGTTGATCGGCAACGGCCGTACTGTCGACAAACAGCCAGTATATATTCGGGTACGGCCCGGCGGCGGCCCTTGATCGCGCTTCGCGGGTGAGTTTGTTTACAGGAGATTGCGCGTAGCAGATCGTTGTCCCCAGTAGAATCGATATTGCAAGCAACAGATAAAAAGTCCTCGACCAGTTTCCGGCAAGTCTTGTGCAATTAAAATTCATCATTTAAGGCCTTTCGAGAAACTCTTCTCCAGGATCGCCGTCAGTGAATCAGGTTCGCGTACATCATACGGAAGAGTGATGATCTGTCGTGAGCGTACATCCGATACAAGACAGTCAGCCGGGGCTATTCGTAAATATGTTATCGGGGCAGGACCGAACTGCGCGGTCATCTTTCGCGCAAACTTCAGAGCGGCTCTCACGATGCGTCCGGCCCAGACATCGGCCAGCTTCGGCGGATAACAAACCTCGATGATCAGGCTGTCAACGAAAGCGCGGTCACGCAGCAGACCTTCCCAGGCAACTATCGGAAAGTCGATATCGCTTAACGAACGGATCAGGTAAGTTTTCCGGCCGCTCTCAAAGAAAGGCCGGTATTTTCGCCCCATGAATTCCTGCTGATACTCATGGACTATATCGATATAGATTGAATCGTTATGGGCCGGTGGAAGCAGGCCGTAATGATCTTTGTCGTTCACCAGTTCCCCCGGGTGGGCCAGATGCCAGACCGAGTCCACGGTGAGGGCGACGGTGTAATCGGCGAGCATTGTCGCAGGCAGAGCGTTCACACTGTCCGGATGGGTGAGCCGACTCGTGTCACAACAGGCGGCGACATTGGGATACCAGCCGGTATAGACGACTCCGCCCGGGCCGGGTTTGTTACGCATTCTCGTGGTGAAAGTGGTAATGAAGAAGGCTCGTTCGCCCGGCGGCAACGGTTGCGGAAGATTGACGGTGAGAGTGTGACTGTCGATGGTCAGCTCATCAGGCGAGAGCGGCACCCCGCGGTAGAGCATGGAATCGAGTTTGAGATACGGCGGTTCGTGAGCGAGCGTATCCATCGGCGAGATGATCGGAACACCGGCGAACATCCGTATAGCCGGAATGGTGTCATCGGTGCGGTTGGTGATTTCTATTTCCATCAGCCCGCGGGCAATAGCCGAGTCCGGTTTGAGTTCGCCGCGGAACCGGATCTGTACCGGCGGTACCGTTCGGAGTTCGCTCGGGTTTGCGCGTTGATGTCCATGCGTCTGCGCGCCGGTGGAAGATGCGCTCAAGAGAAAACATAGTACGAACAAAAGCATCCGGGGCCGGGGGGAAACGTCTGCTGTTACCGGTTTTCGGCGCGAGTGCGACATTACTTTTTGAACAGTCCTTTCAGGGCGTCCTCGGCCCGGCTCTTGAGATCGTCGCCGATGTTGTCCGTAATAGCGCCAAGGTCGAGACTTAATTTCGGGTTTTCGACAGTGCCGCCGACGGTCAGCGGAAGTTTGACCCGGCCCGTGTTGCCGCTTCCGAAAAATGACCCCAGCCCGCCCAGCAGTTTTTTGGATCGTTCCTGCGAGAGCAAAATAGTACCGTGGTAACTGAGGCCGCCGTCGAGGATACCGTAAAAGCCGTCAAGTTCGAGATCGCCCAGATCCCCCAGTCTGGTCTTCAGCTTGTCTATACCCACCTTACCTTCTTTGACGTACAGGTTTGTCGCGGCGTTTTTGCGCGCCTGCTCCTGAGAAAAACTCTCCCCCAGTCTGGAAGCAAGGCTGTTGATCAGCTCGAAGGCAGCTCCGGATGTTTTCAACTTTCCCTGTTTCATGTTCAGCCTTGAATTCATGATCAGCGAGTTGATAAACTCTTCCG
>JAJRTA010000243.1 GCA_024278515.1 Candidatus Zixiibacteriota bacterium | reverse complement strand
CATTGGCGGTGAAGGCAAACTGCTCTCCGGCGACGTAGCGGACAGTGTCCTTGTCGTACTGATCTTTCTTTCCCATCTCGACATAAGCCTGCTCAACCACTTCCTGACCGGCGGCCAGCACCAAAGGATAACGTACCGGCACCATCAACGGTGTCTCATATTGGGCGGTAATACGGGCAACCCGGCCCAGGATGGAGATTCCGGCGATTGTTTCGATTTCATCGAGTTCGGCGATACCGGGAACGAACAAAACCGGACGCCCCATCTCAGTAGCCCGACCGACCGCTTCTTCGACCGCGTCAAGTCCCGGGATCTTGCGCAAAAACAACGGCTTCCCCTGACGCGCCCAGCGAGTGTAGAGCAGGACGGCGGCAGAGAAAACAATCACCAGTATCATGGCGTTGATCCGATCGGTACGAAATGCGCCGTTGGAAGTTTCCTGAGCTAATACTTCCTGAAAATCGACAGCGATCAGCGCTGTTGCGAAGAGAATCGGGCGGTCAATGATGTCTCGTAATTTTTGCACGGCAGAATATAGCACATGGCATGAAGTTGTCAAACCGATAAATTGGTTCCGCATGTTCGACAACGTCTCACAAGCGAATGATTCAAAAAAAAGGACAGGCCGCGAAGGCCTGTCCCTGTAAAGTACATGGGTACGGAAACTACTTCATCAGGATCATCTTCTTCGTCTGTTCAAAGTCCGAAGTGCTGATTCGGTAGAAGTAGATACCGGAACCGACCGCGTTACCGCTTTCGTCGGTGCCGTCCCAGACCGCTTCGTGCGTACCGGCTTCGAGCTGACCATCCACAATGGTGGCCACCTTCTGACCGAGCACGTTATAGATCGACAGTTCGACCTGTCCGGCATTCGGCAGATTGAAGGCGATAGTTGTAGCCGGGTTGAACGGGTTCGGGTAGTTCTGAGCCAGGCTGTACTGATCCGGCAGTACAGTACCGGCCGACAGACTGCTCAGGCTGACCCGGGTACCGGCGCCTGAGTAAGTAAGATCGGCGGCGACCCGTTCGCCGTCAATACGAACCACCAGTTGCTCGCCGTTCTTCGGATAAGCGGTGTTCTCGGCATCGTAACCGTAGATCGGCGTGAACTTCAGAATGCCGTCATTGTACAGTCCGAAGCCGCACAGGACGCCGTTGGTCGTGTAAATCTCAACCGAAGCGCCGGAGCGGACCGGCACACCGTCGATATCGAGATTAGCGCCATAGACACTCATCCAGTCGCGTGACGGTTTCACACCGGCGGAGGCGGCCAGCGAACCCTGAGCCCGGGTCTGCGGGGCGGCGATCGTACCACCCGAGAAGCCGGGGTAAACCAGAAGGTCGTCGCTGGTGACTTTCGTCCAGTAGCCGAAGCCGGGCATCATTTCGGTAAGCGACTGATGCAGCGGATCGCCGGGGATGTAGTCCATCGCGGCGCCGTCAAAGCCGTAAGCAACCAGCAGATTGTCGGCAGTCAATAGTGACGTAAGAGCATCTTCTACCGGCAGGATATCCTGAGGCCAGTAGCTGACCAGGTTCCAGCCGGAGTAGACCTGAATGGCATCGTTGGGACTGATAATGCCGCCGCAGATATCAAAGCTGACCGGGCAACTGAGGCGCAGCCAGTAGCCGTGATAATAATCAACGTCATTGAGAGTCGAGAACTCCGGCAGCAACGGATCATAGGTCAGGCCACCGAGGTCGAAGCCCAGGACCACGTCGACACATCCGGCGTAGTCGGCGATCATCTCTGCGATAGCGGCCGAGTAAGCGACATTCCAAGAGATCAGGTGCCAACCGGCATCAAGATCGAATGTCATGCACTGCTCGGCGGTGAAACCGCAAACTTCAAAGACATCGCCGTTTTCAGTCCAGATAAGCGGAGGATCGGTGGCTACCGATACGCCGTTGATCTTGAGCGTAATAAGGTCGCCCGGGTCGGCGCCTTCGTCTATGTCGGGTGTGTAAATATCATCGGCGTAGATCGGAATCATGCCAAAGGAACCATCAGCCTCAACCTGACCCATCCCGCAGAGTACGCCGTCAGGATCGTAGGCAGTGATGTAGTCACCCGGCTCCAACGGTACTCCCTCCAGCATCGGGGCAGCGCAGTAGATATTGATCCAGCGATCGGTCGGAGTGACTACCTGGTCGTCGAGGACACAGATCGTCTCCGTAGCTGTCGCCACACGGTTGCAACCGTCGGTCACGGTCAGCGTGACATCAAAGCAACCTATCGACTCATAGATATGTTGGGGATTGGTGCCATAGCTGGTTGCGCCGTCACCGAAGTCCCAGAAGTAAATCGGATCGTCGGGCGTGCTTATGATCGAATTGTTCTGGAACTGGACCGTCAACGGTACTGTTCCCTCGGTCGGGTCGGCGGTGAAAGCGGCAATGGGAGCCGGAATGGAATCGATGACGTAATCGATCACACAGGTTACTTCACCACAGGCGTTCAGCGCTGTTACGGTAAAGGAATAGTTCATCCCAAGCTCGGCGGTGAAGCAAAGTTGCCCGTTGCTCCATGTAGCGCCTCCGGTAACTGTAACTTCATCGGCGTTGGCGATAGGCAGATTAGTACAGATTTCCTGAGGTTCACACAATTCGTACAGGAACGGATCAGGGGGGCATTCGATCGTAACCGCGGGTGTTTGTTCAACTACTATTACAAAGCCGCAGTCGGTAGTACCACAGGCATTAGTGGCCGACAGGTTAACATCGGTAACACCGAAGGTGTCGGGGGTGAAAGTCAAGGTGTCGTTAGCCCAGGCGCCCGCAGTGACATTCACCGTTTCATAATTGGTTACGGCAATCGGTACCATAACAGAACCACCAAGCTGACACATTTCAAAACGGACTGTGTCGGTCGGGCAGCTAACCACCGGCAACGGGCAGTCTTCGACAATGACTGTAACATCGCAGGTATCCGCGCCGCACTGGTTGGTTGCTATAATAGTGGCATAGTAGGTTCCCACAGTAGAAGCATCGAAGCAGAAATCACCGTTGGTGTAAACAGCATTCCAGTTACCTGAAGCAACGACTACGGTATCAGCATTGGTGATGCCAATAGCCTGGCAAACTTCCGTGTCCGTCCGGGTCACATGGATCGTATCCTGCGGACAGGCAATAACCGGGGGTTCATTTACCGTAACGTTTATCGCCACATTGCAGGTGTCGGCGCCACAGCCGTTGACGGCAGTTACTCTGAATTCGTACAATCCGGTTGCGGAAGCATCGAAACAAAGCATACCTTCAGCCCAGAATGCGCCATTGATGTTAACGACACCAACTGAGTCGGCTCCGGTGATCGGCAGTGGTACACAGACCTGACCGGCACCACAGATTTCTGCGGTCAATGCGGCCGTCGGGCACTCGATAACCGGAGGGGAGCCAATACCTACGTTTACTTCGACAACACAGACATTCTCACCGCAGTTGTTGGAAGCGGTAACATTGAATGTGTAGAGGCCCGGTTCAACAGCGGTGAAGCAGAGCTTACCGTTGGCCCAGGTGGCGCCGCCGTCGGAAACGACATTGTCGGCGTTGGCTACCGGCAGGTCGATACATATTTCACCCTGGTCGCAAATAAACGCATCAACCGGCAATTCCGGACAGGTTATTGTCGGAGCTGTTCCGCCGCCGCCGGCGCAGACACGGATGATAAAGTTGCGGGTGAAAGTGTTATGAACATAAGCATAAACACCGCTCTCAAAGTTATCGATCAGGACATTACCTGATTCGTCCAGCAACGATATCTTATAGCAACCCGGATTGACAATATCCTGCAGGATGAGGTACATGGAATCCAGAAGCATATTGGATTCCACGGTCAGTCCGAACTCTTTGCACAGGGTGCTGAAAGGTGACCGGATATCGCTGTTGAAATCGTTCTGGAGTTCATTCCACTCGGGGTGACTGAAATAGGTGCGGACGTAGTCTCCCGGAGGGGCAGGCGGTTCAAACTCATCGACACCGGCGTCATAACAATCTGTGGCGGCATCACTAAGACCAAACCTTGTGCTGCCGTCATTGATGCCACCTCTGCCTTCTGTCAGCAGGGTAGCGCTCAACTCCAGGCCGCCCGGAGCGGGGACATCCGGGACCACCAAAGTGACATTGATCGTCTGAGGCGAATTGAGAGCGCCCGCGGCCGTCACGGTTATAGTGGCGTTATAGGTGCCGGGACCGGGCATACTGCCGTTGACCGATGTCTGCACCACGGCGGGAGTGGTCCCGGTGAGGGCTGTCAGATCGAGCCACGGGACATCGGCGCTCAGCTCGAAATCATATTCACAACCTTCCGAACTGATATTGATGTCTTTCGGTCCCAGATCGGGAGCGCACTCGTCTGCGGAGAAATCCAGCACGAGCGGATTCACGACAATGTTCGAGGCCGCCGCCGCGTTGACGGTAAATCCATCGATCAGCACATCAGCCGGAGTCGCGGCGCCATCGACGGTAACATCGTAAGTGCCGGTAGCGGCATTGTACGGAATGCTGAAAGTAGCCTGCACTTCGGTGTCGCTTACCACCGTCACGGTATCAGCGATGATCGTCGGAGAGCCGCTGTTATGGGTAAGGAAGACCGCAGGGTTGACTACATCGGTGCCCTGGACAACATGCCAGTCAGTGTTGGCGCCGATAATTGTTACGACCAGACCCTCATCGCACTGTGTCGCCGTATTCGGAGTGACCGAAACGATTTCCGGCACCGGCGCGGATTCAATAGTGAACGGGTTGCTGACAGCACAGTCGCCGGAAACAGTACAACATACTTTGATGAGTACATTGGCTGAAGGTGTGTCGGGAACCGTCCAGCTGAAAGTACCAGTATTGGACGCGCCGGTCGAAATAACGGTCCAGGTAGTGCCGCCGTCGATGGAGTAAGATATATCAACAGTAGTGCACTCTGGGCAGTCAGTCGTGGTGTAAGTAATATTCTGCATGGTTCCGGCAGTCCAGGTCTCACCGCCGACCGGACTGGTAACAGTTACCGCACAGACGGCGGGAGGGCCGATAGTGAAACAGTGGGGACCGTCCCAGGCCGGGAAGGCATCCGGCCCGGCCCATTTCCATACGCCGGAGGGAGGGTAAAAACTGGAGTCGAGACAGATTTGCTTGCCGTTGTCGGCCGCCGAAAGAGGGCCGATATCGATCGTATAGGCGACATCATCATAGTTGGCCGGCAAGCCGGATCCAAAGAATACGAAACCACCGAATCCAATAGTGTCGGCGCCGCTTCCATCAATACTGAACGTGTTGATAAAGAAACCGCCGTCGAACTGGGCCCTGCCCAAACCTACCGTATCACCAATAGTGGATCCCCAGGTAGCGCCATCATTAGAGTAAACCCGGAAACCGTTGGTTATACCTTTATGATTGGTGGCATCACCGGTAACGCGGAGATAAAAAGTCACCGGCACACCGGTGTCGAGATGGGTGGCGTCGATTAAGCCGTCGGTGTGATCAAGCGAGATCGACTGGGCGCCCGCCAGACCGTAACAACCTAAGACCATCATCGACAGGAGAACGAAAAAGCGTAGCTTCATCCGTAAAACCTCCATGAATAAGTTGTTGGATTTGTTAATTTTATTGTCAAACAGGAACAAAAGCCCCAAAGGTATTCCATCATATTCTTACAAATGTCCATCACTTGCGACAAATTGAACCGTTTGTTTCGGCACAACCAATGCAACTTCACCGATATCCTCCCGGCGGTCGTTGCAAATTCACCCGTGGCCGTCAACCCGACACAAGTGACCGGCTCCGGCCTGAAATAATTTCTCCCCGGTGACGCCATCGTTGATGCCGGTCTCTGGGAGCAATGTTTACGGTTGCTGAAAGCTGTGATCAATTCATACCCTTCTGACGAAGTCAGACGTGTCAATGTATTTAAGCACAGCCAGCTAAGTTAGACCATCAACAGTAAAGCGAGGGCTCAATCCGTCCTCCAAGCGGCTACAGACCGCCCTTCGACCACCAATATAGCCGGGGGCGTTTTTTTGTCAAGGTTAATAAGCCGAAATGACCGGCCTGAAGGGCTTTTGGGGCTAAAAAGGGCCCCGACGGCCGCTTCCGATCGTCGGGACCTCAGCCTAAATATATAAGCCACTTAACCATAACAATGCGATAGAACCGTGTTCATTTTATCAACAACATTCTGCGGGCTTCAGAAAAAACCTCGGTCTCCAGCCGGTAGAAATAAACCCCCGAGGAGAAGTTCCCGGCATTCCACACCGCCGTGTGTAGTCACATCCGTAGCTCCGCGTTCACCAGCGTCGTCACCCTGCGACCAGGAATATTGTATACGGATATCGTCAATGTACTGTCCTTTGGCAATGCCGCAAGTGTTGTAACCACCGACTTCGGTTGCGTTACCCGGGGATGGCCGCAACTCTATGCCGCACAATGTCTCCCTATACATCATTTATAATTCCCAGAACCTGGTACAATACGAAACGTCATGAATAACTGTGCAGACTCCCCGGTGAGCCATGTCAACTACGCTAAAAGGTGTTTGCGAGGTGACTTAACTCCCGGCCTGCCTAATGCGTCATTATTGCTCCCTGAGGCTGGCAACTATGTTCAGGACGGTTAACAGAGAAATCCGTTCAATATTTATTACTGTACAAAGACAGTTAAAACTAAAACGCAACCCCTATCCCGAAACCGAACCTGAGTTGCCGCGTGTTGGTTTCGTAGTCAATCCCGGTAAAACGGGTCCCGGCCGGAGTGGTCTCCTGTTCACCGGTATCCGAGTTATAGTAAGTTTCGTCCTTATACCACTCCTGAGTCTGGCTGCCGGAAGCGGACTGTTTCAAAAACTCAAAACGGCCGGTGACAAAAGGACGCACGGAGCCGTGCCGTGTAAGAAACAGTCGTCCATTGGCCCCGGCCAGAAAGGCCCACCCGGAAGTTGAGGCCACGGCGGTCTTGCCGCGTAAAATGTGATCATCGTAATCGGACGAAAGCAGCCGACCTCCGGCCAGTTGCGCGCTGAACCTGGTCTGATGACTCGGTGTGAGATCAAAACGAGCGCCGATCAGCGGCAGCTTGTGCGTTACCTCGTAGTAAAGAACCCGAAGGTTCGGGTCGCCCGTCATGTCATATGCGAGACCGTCATTGCCGATCTGCCACCCTGCGTAACCCATGATATCGAATTTCATTTTTGTGTAATAGAAACCGGCGAAAAGAGCAAGCTGTGTTTTGGTCCCCCGTTTTACCGACATGGCCGCTTCGAGTTTAAGCAACAGGTAACTCAGTTTAGTTTGAGATTCGGTGTAGCTGAATTTCCGACTCCCAAAGCTGCCCGGGTCGAAATACCAGTCATGGTCGTACATCTTGTCGTTTGGATCGGTTATATCGGTCAGCAAACCGAAAGTAAAAAGTATTTCCTTACCTGACGAAGTCAGTTTTCGCGCCTGCATATCCCCCCCCACCAGGGTGGCATCCAGCGGGAACTCAAGTTTACTGCGCACCCCAATGAGAACGGTGTCTCCGGTTGAGGTTAAACTGTAGCCGATAAATTCAATAGTGTAGTCGGTTTGGCCTGAATTAAAGAGGGCTATCGGTGATATTTCAAAATCGAATCCCGACCCGAAAGCAGGTGTCGACAGAAGCAGTATTCCCCCAAGCAGGATCAAGAATATTCTGGCAGCGTCCACAGTATTACCTCCACGGAGTGGTTTATGTTCGGTGTCTCAATGGTATGTACTGCCGGAAAGGCGGTCAACAAGATTCCCCGGAGAGATGCTAACGCGGCGCCTGATTCAGGCGGTTCATCAGCAATTCTACAGCCGCCTTGAGAGCGAGGCCGCGATGCGACACAAGATTCTTTTCGGCTATGGTCATCTCGGAAAACCTTTTCCCGGCCGGAGGGTAGTAGAAGATCGGATCGTAGCCGAACCCTTCGTACCCGGCCAGGTCCTCGGTGATCAACCCCTCGCACTTTCCCTCGCACAGTTCGGTGGATCCGTCACACCAGTCGATCGCTATCACACACCGGAACCGGGCCGTCCTTTTTTCCAGCGGTATTCCGGTGAGTTCTTTTAACACTTTGCGGTTGTTGTCTTCGTAGGTGACATTCTCACCGGCGTATCGTGACGAATATACGCCGGGCGCGCCGTCGAGGGCGTCGATCTCGAGCCCGCTGTCGTCGGCCAGAGCGGCCAGTCCGGTGAATCTGGCGATACCGTTGGCTTTGAGACGGGCGTTTTCCTCGAGGGTACGGCCGGTTTCTTCGATCTCGGGGAAATCGAGGAAATCATCGGCGGTCAT
>JAJRTA010000242.1 GCA_024278515.1 Candidatus Zixiibacteriota bacterium | reverse complement strand
TTCGCCGCGCCGGACCGCCTGGTCCAGAAGGTAGACCACCATACGATCCTTGATCGATCCGGTCGGATTAAGAAACTCCGGTTTAACCAATATGGTCGATTTGATACCACGGGCGGCGGTCATCCGGCGCAGTTTGATCAACGGGATATCGCCTATGGCGGCGGTTATATCGTTCCCGTAGAACTCACTGCCGTCCTGAGACGATCCGGTTGTTTGCTGTTTTGTTTTCATTCTCCAGTCCGTTTATAGCTGCAATTACTGTTTGTTATCCTGGCACAAAAAAATCCTCCCGATCGAGGTGGACTTGAGCTTTTTTCCTGTGGAAATCAGATTAAGGCACACCTCGCCAACTATGTTGCTTACAACAACAACATAACGTATTGTTTCGGCAAATCGGTCGCTTGTTGTAAACAGTGCTCATAATATATACTAAGTTCACCTTTCTTCAATCGATTATAAGTACAAACATGGATTTGTCAAGGGAAATAATTGAACAGTTCGGGACTCGCAAGATCCTCGCCCTGAAGAGCGGGCTTCCAAGTTGGTATGACGAGTTGTCAGGACTCTTCCACTGAACGTCATTCCGGACTTGACCCGGAATCCATGTACATTTGCTTTATGGATGCTGAATCAAGTTCAGCATGACGCAAAATAGAAGTGGATGCCGGATCGAGTCCTGGATGACACGAAGTGTCTGCACAGGTGAACCAGAGCCGAACAGTTGCCGAAAGCCTTACCGGCACTTCTGTTCCAAAAACTCAACGATCTCAGGCGCTTTCATGCGCGTCTGTTCCATCGTGTCACGGTCGCGCAGAGTCATTGTTTCATCCTCAAGTGTCTGGCCGTCAACAGTGATACAGTAAGGCGTCCCGGCTTCATCCATACGGGCGTAACGACGGCCCACCGCTCCGGAAACATCATAGAAGACTTTGAACTGTTTTTTGAGACTCTGGTAGACTTTTTCGGCAAACTCCGGCATCCCGTCCTTCTTGACCAGCGGGAAAACAGCCGCCTTGATCGGCGCAACTTTCGGTGACAATCGCAGAAATACCCGCTTCTCCCCTTTTATCTCGACCTCGTCGTAGGCATCACATAACAGAGTGAGCAGGGTCCGATCACAACCGGCCGAGGTCTCGATAATGTACGGCACGAACTTTTCTTCGAACCGTTCATCTTTGTACCCCATGTCCTTGCCGGTGGCTTCCTGGTGCCGGCCAAGATCGAAATCGGTCCGGTTGTGCACACCTTCGAGTTCCTGCCAGCCGAACGGATACTCGTACTCGATATCGTAAGCGGCTTTGGCGTAATGGGCCAGCTCATCGGGACCATGCTCATGCCAGCGGAGTTTGTCCATGTTGAGACCGAGTGACCGGTACCATGCCCAGCGCTGTTCGCGCCAGTACTCGAACCATTTTTCATCTTCAGACGGATGTACAAAAAACTGCATTTCCATCTGCTCGAATTCACGGGTACGGAAAATGAAATTCCCCGGGGTGATTTCGTTACGGAACGCTTTGCCGATCTGCGCAATTCCGAACGGGATTTTCTGACGTGACGAGTTTTTGACATTCAGAAAATTGACATAGATCCCCTGCGCTGTTTCCGGACGCAGGTAGATCGTGCTGGAGCTGTCTTCGACCGGGCCCATGAATGTTTTGAACATCAGGTTGAACTGTTTGACCTCGGTCAGGTCGCAGTTGTTTTCGACCGGGCTTTTCGATGGTTTATTGGGACATCGCACCTGGTCAAGCTGATCGGCGCGAAATCTCGCTTTGCAGGTGCGGCAGTCAACCATCGGATCGTTGAACTCGGCCACATGACCGGAAGTGTGCCAGACCTCAGGATGCATCAGGATAGCCGCGTCGAGCCCCTCGATATCGTCGCGACGGTTGGTCATGGCGTCCCACCAGTAGTTCTTCAGGTTGCGCTTGAGTTCGGCGCCGAGCGGACCGTAGTCCCAGCAGGAAGTGAGACCGCCGTATATTTCTGATGACTGGAAAATATAACCGCGCCGTTTGCACAGCGACACCAGTTTGTCCATTGTATCGTTTTCGTTCTTTTTGGCCATGCGAGAGTTTGTCCTATTTCAGTTTCGTATCTTTCATTTTTTTCAGAAACTCCAGCGAATTGATCCGTCCGGAGAGTCCGGTCTGGAAGCTCATGAAACTGGTCAGCACCTCCAGCAGCAGTTCGGTGTCTGCATAAGCTATCGGCATCGCGGCCGCCTCGGTTAAGGAAGCTCTCTGAAGCGCGACAAGCTGGTCAAACCCGGACTGAGAAAGCCGAATATAACGATCTGCGGCCGTTTGGCAAGAACTGCATACGACACCGCCCCGCTCCGGGGAAAATCGTATGAAATCATCTGTTCCCCGCCACGAGCCGGAATCGGCCTGTTTGCCGCATGAAGAACAATGAGTCAGCGAGGGATGATAGCCGAGGTGCGACAGGCATCGGATGAAAAAAGCCGGAAACAACCCGGGGAGTGATCTTTTATCAGCCGTCTCCATAGTATTGAGGAACGCTGCGAAATAGTCAAACAGGTCGGGTTGAGGTTCACTGTCCGGGAGCAGCAGGTTGAGCAGTTCGCAGGCGGCGGAACCGTAGGCCAGACGGCCGACTGTACCCTCTTTTTCGAACGAGAACGTTTTCAAAGGGTCGATATCGCGGATATAGCCTGAGGATTCCTTTTCTGAAGTATAAAAAGTAAGTTCCAGAAAAGCGAAAGATACAATCCGTCCTCTTCTGGATTTGATACTGCGCCCTCCTTTATCCACCAGTGCGATCTTGCCGAAACCGCGCGTAAAGAATACGACCGTCCGCGAAGATTCAGACCAGTTGAACGCTTTAAGCACTACGGCTTCGGTTTTTTCAAGAGCCATCCGACGTAACATCCTGTACTCAATCGGTCAAACAACAGCAGTAACAATACAAATAAGTACAACTGAGTGTAACACTTTTCTTATTTATGGAGCCTCTCCCAATAATGATTGAAGCTTTCTGTTAACGCAAATTGAAACAAGAGGTCAGGAGTTTTCAACAAGCGGAATCTGTTGTTTCCAGACGACAACTGCAAGTCAGCCGCACAAGAACGTAGGCAGCACACAAAGGGTGTGTTGATTCAACCGCCCGGATTCCGGGTCAGGCCCGGAATGACGGCGATGAGAACACTGCGTTGTATCAGCCCCTGAACAGGTCGCAGGCCTGTTTGAACCCCAATACCCTGCTTCCAGTCAGGCAACAGCATCTGTTTACACAGATTCATCGGCACATATCCGCAGGTCCACCGCGATTGAGCAAAAACTTTTTCTACAAGCCCGCATTTCCACTGACAGGATTTGTCAGTAGGCATAGTTAAACTGGTGTCAGACAAGAGGGGCTTACGGGGCCTGCGCGAGTTGTTTTGGTAAGCTCGCGTGATTGAACAGGGGGAGGAGGGTAACCCGGGGGTTACCCCCTCCTCCGCATAAAGAACGCATAATGGAAATGAGTAGGAAACTGTTTATGGAAACAGCTCTGCAAATTTGTCCGGTGACTCGATCGAGTTCACGAATGTTTTTCCGATCTCGACCTGAAATGCGAAGGGAAAGGAAACAGATATGCTGGCCCGTGTAATCTCATCGGCCACCCTGGGCGTAGATGCATACAGTGTCGAGGTCGAGGCGGATATTCAGCAGCAACTGCCCGCCTTTGTGACAGTCGGGTTGCCTGACGGCGCGGTTCGCGAGTCCAGGGAGAGAGTCACCGCGGCGATCAAGAATTCCGATTTTATCTTTCCGGCCAAGCGTGTGACAATCAATCTCGCCCCGGCAGATATCCGTAAGGAAGGGTCGGCTTTTGACCTGCCGATTGCGGTCGGGATTCTGGCCGCCACCGGTCAGATTCTGCGTGACCGGTGCGATGAGTTCGTAATGCTCGGCGAACTGTCGCTCGATGGCGAGTTGCGCCCGATACCGGGTGTGTTGCCGATGGCTATGGCTCTTAATAAGAATAACGGGCTGAAAGGGTTGATTGTACCGAAACAGAACGCTGAAGAAGCGGCCATGGCCGGAACGTTACCGGTCTATCCGGTTGATTCACTCAAGGGAACGATTCATTTTCTTGAGGATGAGTCAACTGTCCGTCCGTTCAAAGTAGATATCGAGTCCGCTTTCAACGCGGCCCATAAGTACCCTGTTGATTTTGCCGATGTCAAGGGGCAGGAATCGGCCAAACGAGCGCTTGAAGTAGCCGCCGCCGGCGGGCACAATATAATAATGGTGGGACCGCCCGGGTCCGGCAAGACGATGCTGGCCCGGCGAATGCCGACAATTCTCCCTGACATGTCGCTTGAGGAAGCGCTTGAAACGACCAAAATACACTCGGTAGCCGGCCGCCTCTCCTCAGATTCGGCCCTGGTGGCGACGCGTCCATTCCGTTCACCGCATCATTCTATCTCTTATGCCGGATTAATAGGCGGCGGTGCGATTCCCAAACCGGGGGAAGTCTCCCTCGCTCATCACGGTGTCTTGTTTCTTGATGAACTCCCGGAGTTTAAGAAAGATATCCTGGAAATGCTCCGTCAACCGATGGAAGATAATCACGTCACCATCTCCCGGGCGGCCACTACCCTGTCTTATCCGGC
The DNA here is from genome assembly GCA_024278515.1 of Candidatus Zixiibacteriota bacterium. GTDB lineage: Bacteria > Zixibacteria > MSB-5A5 > GN15 > FEB-12 > JAJRTA01. The sequence continues at coordinate 1,361 of JAJRTA010000242.1, read as the reverse complement.
CGGGTTCATGTTGGTTGCTGCCATGAATCCATGCCCCTGCGGCTACTTCGGCGATCAGACACATGACTGCAACTGCTCGACCACTGAAATACAGAGATACATGTCACGTATCAGCGGCCCCCTGATGGACCGGATAGATATTCATATTTCGGTGCCGTCGGTTAAGTTTCAGGAACTTTCCTCTGATGCCTGCGGCGAAAAGTCCCGGATTATTCGCGAACGAGTCAATCGGGCGCGCCGGCGTCAGTTGGACAGATTCGCCAAAGAGGAAAAAATGTACTGCAACGCCCACATGGAATCGCGTGACATTCGGACATTTTGCAAGATCGACGAGAAATCGCAGTCTCTGCTGGCGATGGCGATCCAGCAACAGGGACTGTCGGCGCGGGCGTATGACCGGATTCTGAAAGTGGCGCGGACCATTGCCGATCTGGATGATTCGGATGATATCCAACTCAGTCACATTGCCGAAGCGATACATTATCGTTCGCTGGACCGCAAACTGTGGATGTAAAGACGCGCCGCCTTTAACCGGCAACCAGGTCGTAAATCAGCCTTAATCGCTGCTTGAGGGCTGGTTATCGCCAGTTGATGTCGTGTCGGGTGTCTCTTCTTCAGCCGCCCGGTACCTGAGCAGGCTGACCTTGATCTGGTGAGCTCTGAGTGTGGAGGCGCCCGCCGGGCTGTCTGAAGCTGTATCTTCTGAACATGGCCCCGCGCCGATTATGACCATGGCATCAGCTCCCACCTGTTTAGCCACCCCGAGCAGTTTTTTTCGCATTTTCCTAATGTTCCCGATATCCGATTCGCCCGGAACCAGATGGCCTATCAGGCGATGTCCGGCCGGGACATCTTCCCAGGAACAATACAGCTCCACGTGATCGGTCGGCGGGTATTCTTCACCGACAAACTCAACAGGGGGACGGCAACCAGCAATAATTACAGCTAAAAACAGGGAGTATGCTATCTGTTTCATCTTGTCGATCAGCAGATTATCCATCTGCCTGCCTTTGTTGTTGCTTAATAATATACTGCTTGATCAAAAATTCACAAGCGAAACCGAAGAGACCGTTGTCCGTGATACGCCGGAGAGTCGTCTCAATTGACGCAACCCATTACCGGAGCGGGGCCCCCGCTGAACATGAAATCCACCAGATAAACAACATCGGCAATGTCGATCGCGCATGAACCGTCAACATCGGCCAGGTTCATAATCGGCTGAGCGGGGCCGCCGCTGAAATTATAATCTACAAAGTAGATCAGATCCGATATATCGACTTCACCGCTTAGATCGATATCCCCCGGGATCATCGGCGTTGCGACAATTTCGAGATTAAAAGTTTCTTCATCTTCGTAATTGC
>JAJRTA010000017.1 GCA_024278515.1 Candidatus Zixiibacteriota bacterium | reverse complement strand
CAACGGCTCTACCCGCTGGCCCTCGGCGGTACCGCGGTCGGCACCGGTCTGAACGCGCACCCGGAGTTCGCCGAACGAGCGGCGGCGGCCATTGCGAAAATCACCGGCCAACCGTTCGTCTCGGCACCGAACAAATTCGAATCGCTGGCGGCCCATGACGCTATTGTCGAGGTGTCCGGCGTGATGAAAACGATCGCCTGTTCACTGATGAAAATCGCCAACGATATTCGCTGGCTTGGTTCCGGGCCGCGTTGCGGAATAGGCGAGCTGAATCTTCCGGCCAACGAACCGGGGTCGTCGATTATGCCCGGCAAAGTCAACCCGACTCAGTGCGAGGCGATGACCATGGTCTGCGCGCAGGTGATCGGCAACGATGTAACTGTCAATGTCGGCGGTGCTTCAGGCAATTTTGAACTGAATGTCTTCAAGCCGGTTATGATCTATAACCTGCTTCAGTCGATACGTTTGATCGCCGACGCCTGCGAGATGTTCGACGAGAAATGCGCGGTCGGTCTTGAGCCGAATGAAGCAAACATAAAGAAGCATCTGACCAATTCACTGATGCTGGTAACGGCTTTGAACCCGCATATCGGCTATGACAACGCCGCCAAAGTGGCTAAAAAGGCGCACGCCGAAGGAACAACCCTGAAAGAGGCAGCCACCGCTCTCGGCCTGCTGACCGAAGATGAGTTCGACGAGAAAGTCCGTCCCGAAAAGATGATCGGCCCGTAATCATTGTCATACCGGACCTGATCCGGCATCTATTTCCATTTCGTGTCATGCTGAACTCGATTCAGCATCCAGAGAACCAATGTACATAGATTCCGGAGCAGGTTCGGGATGATAACGACTGAGACACACCGCACTTTTCAAAGCTCCTTTATCCTGTGCTTGTTTTTATCTTGCATCTGAAAACCGCCCCTGTTTATTGCAACTTTCGTTGAGTTTCTTGGACCATTTTCCGCAAGGAGCCCGCCGTGACACGAACCAAAGAAGATGTTCTCAGACAAATAGACGAAGCCGGAGTACGCTATATTCGCCTCTGTTTTACCGATATTCTCGGCAAGATCAAGGGGATGTCGATCACCCGCTCGGAGATCGAACAGGTGCTCGAGGAAGGCCAGGGGTTTGATGGTTCCTCGGTGGAGGGGTTTGCCCGAATCGAAGAATCCGACCTGATGGCGGTGCCTGATCCGCTTACTTTCCGGATCATCCCATGGGAAATCGCCGGCGAGCGGGTGGCTATGATGTTCTGCGATATCCAGAATGTCGACGGCACCCCGTACGAAGGCTGTCCGCGCTGGGTGCTTAAACGCAACCTGGCGAAACTGGAAGAGAACAACTGGACTTTCTATGTCGGACCGGAAATCGAGTATTTCTATTTTGAAAACTCAGAGGAGACCAAAGGGCTGGACAAAGCAGGCTATTTCGACTTCGACGCTATCGACTTCGGCACCCAGGTACGTAAAGCAACCGTGGCCGCGCTTCAGGCGATGGACATTCCGGTGGAATGTTCCCACCACGAGGTCGCTCCCAGCCAGCACGAGATTGACCTGAAATACCAGGAAGCGCTGGTGATGGCTGATTTTGCGCAGGTCTATCGGTTCATTGTCAAAGAAGTAGCGATGCACAATGAAATCTACGCTACCTTTATGCCCAAGCCGCTTTTCGGCGAGAACGGAAGCGGGATGCACTGCCACCAGTCACTGTTCGATGGAAAGAAAAACCTGTTTTTCGACGCCGGGAAAAAACACAATCTGTCCGATATAGCCAGACATTACACGGCCGGTATTCTCAGGCATGTAAAAGAGTTCACCCTGCTCACCAACCAGTGGGTCAATTCGTATAAACGACTGGTGCCGGGCTACGAAGCGCCGGTCTATGTAAGCTGGGGACGACGGAACCGGTCTTCCATGGTGCGGGTGCCGATGTACCGCGTGGGCAAAGAGGCGGCCACCCGTATCGAGCTGCGTTCACCCGATCCGGCCGCCAACCCGTATCTTGCTTTTGCCGCGATGCTGGCCGCCGGCCTTAAAGGGATCGAGGAAAAATATGAACTCCCTGAGCCGATCGAGGAAAACATCTTTCACATGTCTGATGAAAAAAAGGCCGAGCTGGCGATTGAAGTACTCCCGAACTCGCTTGACAACGCGGTGCGGGAGTTCGAGCAGTCCGAGCTTATGAAGGAAACGCTGGGGGAACACATCTTCAACGCCCTGATTCTCAATAAACGGATCGAATGGGACGCCTACCGGATGCACGTAGGCGGATACGAAACCGACAAGTATCTTTCGATGCTCTGATTCACCACCGAGAGCATCTTTTTTTCGCAGGGCGGTTTCAGAATAAACCGCCCTTTTTATCTGAGTAAAGTTTTCGAAAATAAACCGTCAAAAAGCCCGCCGGATGCAGGCTTTTGTGACAGTACTCAGTCGGGACTGATCGTCACCTGGGGTCAGCCTTCCGTTTCAATTACAATCACCTTGCGAATCCTTTGCGTTTGCCGTGCTCGCCCGGTCCGCCGAACATCATAGAACCTCCCGACATACACTTCTGAGATTTCATTTTTTCGCGTTGTTCGTCGGTCAAAATACTTTTTACCTGCTGGCGATGTTTCCAGGTTGCTTTCTTGATATCAGCCTTGAGAGCCGCAAGCTTGTCGATCGCCGCAAATACTTTAGACTGGTCGGCATTATCTCCACACATAAGCGCCTTGAGACTGATCTCGGCTTTCCTGACAGCGGCACGAGAATCGACCATAGCCAGTTGATGTTCCAGCTTCAGTTTTTTGATCTTCTCAATCTGATCATCGGTCAATTCGAGTTTTTCGGCCATTGCCATAACACCACAACCGCCGCCTTCGCCCATGTCCATACCCATTCCCATGCCTTTACCGTGACCGGGACCGAAACCCTTGTCACAGTCCATGCCGTGCCCCATACCGGGGCCCTTTCCCTTATAGATAAATACGTCCTCGCCCATGTCCTTGTCATGCCATTCCATCTGGGCAAGCACTCCGGCCGCCGGCAGCAACAGAACAATTAACAGAATGATGGCTTGTTTTTTCATAACATCTCCTTTTGTTATTGGTTATTGGTTTTTTACACAATTTCCAAATACGAGTTGGCGTCCTATGGTCCCTGCGGGCCGTTATGTCTCATTCGTCCCTCACGAAAGGCTCTTACTCTTTCAAGAAGTTCGCGCTCGAATCGCTCGTTGAACATAACCAGTTTACCAAGCTGTCGAGCTGTCAGCAAACCGGACACATTCTCGATATATTCGGCTTCTGCTTTATTGCGTTGTTGTCGTTTTTCGATTATCTGTGAAACCAGTTTTCTGATAGCTTCATCGGAACCGTTTTCAGCCCGCAACCTCTCACTAAGCTCTTTCAATAGTGTCATGCGCTCATCTTCGATGCTGTCAATCCGGTTGCGCAGGTCGTTATAGCCGGTGAGAAAACTGATCTCCTGGCTTTTATCGAGGTCCAGAAGCTCAAGCATTTTCAGCATCCGCAGTTGTTCGATATGTTTGCGCTGACGTTTCATGTGCCCGGGCTGTCCGGGGCCGCACGGAGGACCGGGGTCTTCATCGATTTGTGCAAACATTCCGGCGGAACACTGTTCGATCATAATTTCGATATTATCATCAGGGGTTGCCCTGTTTTGTTCGTCGGCCCAAACATTACCTCCGAACAGCATAAGCGCAGTGATCATTGATATCAGAACTGTTACGCGCGTCATAGTATATCTCCCACATGAAAACTTTCAGACAAATAGTTGAACTCTTCTTCGGTTATGTCGCCCAGAAGTGTTTCGCTGGCATCATACGGACGCTCACCGGCAAACCTGGAAACGAGAACATCATAGGTAGGTTCATCCGGCTCATCGTAAAGTTCCCGATCCATCACGAACGGATCCACGATTGCAGAATACCCGGACGGTTCGATAACCTGAGGAACGGATCGCCCCCAAAAGTAACCACCAACCCCGACTCCCACTACCAGAACAAGAGCGGCCGCGCTCGGCATGAGGCGCATCAGATTCCGGTACGAATAATCCCGGAATGATCGACCGGATGACTTTTCGGTTACCCGACGTGATTCAATTACCTCCTCGACATTGTCGATCATGCTCTCGATAGCGGCATCATCGAAGGAGTATTGGGTATCATCAGGCATCTCATCAGCCAGCCTGGTCAACCTCAGCCAATACCCGCGACACTCGGCACAACGGTTAAGATGTTCTTCAAGTGCCGGATCCGGCCCGGACATTCCGAAACTCAAATCAAGTAGTTTTCTGATTTCCGGACAGGTCATGAAATCCACCCTTTGGCCATTGCCGTCTTGCGCAGTTTGATCACAGCCTGACGGTAGTGTGTTTTGACCGTACCTTCAGCTTTGTTAAGTTGCCTGGAAATCTCCCCGAACGACATCCCCTGATAGAAACGAAGCTCGAAAACCGCACGCTGCATACCCGGAAGAGTTTGCATGAACTCAAGAATATCTTCACGGAGTGTTTTAGTTACAAGAGTCTTTTCCGGGTTGCCGGCTGACCGGTCGGAAGTCAGGGAATCTGTATTTGATTCTTCAAAAGACACGTTTTGTTTAGTTGAAGCCCGGCTAAGATAATTCAGGCATTTGTTGGCGGCTATCTTGTAGAGCCAACCGGTGAATCCGGATTCGCCGCGAAAGTTCGGAAGATTCTCCCACGCCGACACGAAACTGTCCTGGGCCAGGTCTTTTGCCGCTTCGCGGTCACCGGTCATCCTGTATGTTAACGCTGATACTTTACTCATCATCTGCCTGACAATCTGCGAGAAAGCGGTCCGGTCACCCTGCCCGGCTTTTTTCGCCAACTGTTCAATTCCGTCATTGCCTGCGGTCGCCATATTTATCCATTCTGTGCTTAAGACAGATGAATGCGGATTCAGATTAATAGGTTATGACCTGATCAGCAAGAAAATGGAGGCTGAGTAAAAAATCGGACAGATCAGTCTTTGCGGCTTTTTTCGAGAACTTTGGTGTACTTCGTGAAATCTTCAAGCACTTTTCCGGTACCGCGAACCACGCAGGTAAGCGGATCCTCGGCCACATTGACCGGGAGGTTGGTTTCCTGACGCAACCTTCTGTCCAGCCCTCTTAAAAGCGCCCCGCCGCCGGTCAGAATTATCCCGCGCTCTAAAATATCTGAAGCCAGCTCCGGAGGAGTACGTTCCAGCGCCTGCCGAACCGCCTCGACAATGATATCAATGGTTTCACTGATAGCTTCCCGCACCTGTACCGAAGACAGGGTCAGGTTCTTGGGGACACCGGCCACCAGGTCACGACCGCGGATATCCATGGACAGCTCTTTGTCCAGAGGATGAGCCGAGCCTATGTTGATCTTCACTTCTTCGGCAGTCAGTTCACCGATGAGCAGATTATAGTTTTTCTTGAGGTACATGATAATGGCTTCGTTGAACTCATCACCGGCAACGCGGATAGAGGTATCATTGACAATACCATTGAGGGCGATCACCGCAATCTCGGTCGTACCGCCGCCGATATCGATAATCATACTGCCGGATGGCTGCTCCACCGGCAGTCCGACACCAATGGCGGCGGCCATCGGTTCAGCCAGCAGGAAAACCTCGCGCGCTCCGGCATTTTCAGCCGAGTCACGCACTGCTCGTTTTTCCACTTCGGTTATTCCGGAAGGGACTGAGATAATCACCCGCGGTTTCATAAGGTAACGATGTTTCACCACACGGCGGATAAAATCGGCGATCAGTTTTTCCGAAATTTCAAAATCCGCAATAACACCGTCCTTGAGCGGACGAATTGCAGCGATACCCCCCGGGGTGCGTCCCATCATCTCTTTGGCCGCCGCTCCGATGGCCAGGACTTTATCAGTGGATTTTTCAACCGCCACAACCGAAGGCTCGTTGAGTACGATCCCCTGATGACGGACATAAACCAAAGTGTTGGCGGTACCGAGATCGATACCAATATCATTAGAGAGTAAGTCGAACAGACCCAAACTGATTACTTCCTGAAACTGCTTAATCCATATTGTTCCAAAATACAGCCCACCTCTTACTGGCGGCTATATTGTTATTATCGTACCGGTCGAACAGTAGTTAACCTGCTAAATCGCTGTGGTCAAATAAAAAAGCAACACGAAACAAAAAAGAAACCGGATTGTTCGACTAAGATAACACCGGAGCAACCGCTTTTCCCTGAAACAGGCTTGTTGCCCCGTTACGGCCTATCTGTTAACTTGGGCCAATGATACCTACGACCGGTCGTAAGAAATATGTGGACTGCTGTTAAAAAATGAAGCTGCTCAAAATGTTTTTGATTATCGGATTAATTGGTCTCGGTCTGTTTGTCGCCTTCGGAGTTTACCTCTACCTTGTTCAGGATAAGATGGTTTTTTTCCCGGCCCGTGAACTGGAAGCCTCACCCGCCGATATCAACCTGAGTTTCGAGGAGGTCCTGATACCGGTAACCGCAACCGAGAATATCCACGGCTGGTATATTCCGGCTTTTCCTGCCGACCCTGAGTCAGATCACCCGGTCGTGCTATTTTTTCACGGTAATGGCGGAAACATATCGCACCGTCTGCCGACAGTCGAGTTTCTCACGGAAACCGGCGCTGATGTTTTTATGATAGATTACCGGGGTTATGGTCGATCGGACGGCAGGCCCAGTGAAAAAAATATGTATGAAGACGCGTCTGCCGCGTACCGTTGGCTGATCGGAGGAAAAGAGATCACACCCGAACGGATTGTCCTGTTCGGGCGGTCGTTGGGCGGAGCGGTTGCGATCGACCTTGCCTCGCGAGTCGAATGCGGCGGGTTGATCGTTGAATCATCGTTCAGTTCTGCGGTCGATATGGGCCGGATGATGTTTCCGTATTTCCCGGTCTCTTTGCTGGTGAAACATCGGTTCGAGTCTATAAGTAAAATTACCCGGGTGAAATGTCCCATCCTGATCACACATTCGCGCGACGATGAAATGGTTCCGTTCCGGATGGGCCGCGCCCTGTATGACAAAGCCCGAACACCCAAAAAGATGCTCGAATTGACCGGCGGTCACAACGACCGGGATTACATGGGCACCGCAGCCTACCGGAAAAACCTTGAAAACATGCTGATAAAACGGGATTTCACCGACTGGCGGTCCGTTGCCGACGTGCAGAACAGTCATCGTCGGTGAGCGTGTTCTCCCGACAAATCAATTGACATCCTGTCAACTCACGTATATTTTCACGGTCCTGAGCGTGATAGCAGGTAATGAGTCTGGATTATGTTAGACGCCGCCACAATGACAGAATGCACCGAACCGGTCGAAACCGATCTGAACGAATTCGACCGTATGCTTACCGATTCGCTTCGCGGAGACTCACCGCTTATTACCTCAATCGCCCGTCATCTGCTTAAAACCCGCGGCAAGAGAATCCGTCCGGCTTTTGTTTTTCTGTCTTCCCGCGCTATTAATGCTTTTAATGAACATTCGGTAAGCGCCTCACTGGCTATCGAGCTGATTCATACCGCCACCCTGCTTCACGATGACGTTATCGACGAATCGGATCTCCGGCGCGGCCAGGAGACGGTCAACGCGCAGTGGACCAACCTGATCTCGGTTCTTATGGGTGACTATCTTTTCGCCAAAGCCTTCCGGATTCTTGTCGGGACCGAATCGATGGAACTGATGGCGGCGGTTTCCAACGCCACCGAACGAGTATCGGTAGGGGAGCTTCGCCAGATTGAAGAAACCGGGAATTACTCGCTCAGCGAGGATGAATACCTGTCGATAATCGCCGACAAAACCGCCTCGCTGTTCACCGTCAGTTGCGAAACCGGTTCGATTCTGGCCAAACGAAGCGTCCGGGAACGCCAGCGTTTCGCCCAGTTCGGTGAGAAAATCGGGATCGCGTTCCAGATTGCCGATGATCTCCTCGATTTTGTTGGTGATCCCGAACTGACCGGGAAAGAACCGGGCAACGATGTCATGACCGGCAAGGTGACCCTGCCTCTGATTCATTCGCTCAAAAAGGTCGGCAAGGCGACACGCAACGAGATCCTCAAATCGCTCAAGGAAGAGAGTTACGAAGCCTCGTTTGAGAAGGTGCATAAGTTCGTAACCGAGAACGGTGGTATCGAATACGCCTACAAGAAAGCCGAGCGACTCAGCAGTCAGGGACTGGAGGCAATTTCACCGGTCGAAGATTCGATCTATTTCGAAAGCCTCGCCAACCTTGTTGAGTATGCAACCCGGCGAGCTTCATAACCCTTCGCTTGCTTCCTTCCGGGCGGCGACCCGTCTTAATCGAAAGGTCGGCTCAAGAGTATAAAGGTAATCATGACCGGCTTTGAAAAAATCTCGATCGACTTTCTCACCGGGTATCCCTGGCTGGTCTGGCCTGCTCTGATTGTACTGGTTGGTGTTGCTGTCCTGCTCTATCGCAAAACCAACCCTCCGCTCCCGGTTTATCTTCGCGTAATTCTCGGGTCCCTTCTGATCATTGCTATTCTGGCCCTGGTTCTGGCCCTGCTGGAGCCGGTTTTGCAGCTTACCCGGAAATACACACGCCCCCCTCGGGTGACACTGCTTCTGGATCATTCGTTGAGCATGGACAAGGAAGAAGCCGGGCTGACCCGCCGTCAGAGGCTGGATTCTCTTCTCAGTTCCGATTCATATCGCCGGATAGCTCAGTCAGTCGACGTCCGCACGAAATACTTCGGCGGCAACCTCGCAAACCTTCCGGATGAAGTCGAGCCTAATCGCACGGCGCTGGCCGATGTCATGTATGAGCTGGACAAACAGCAACTGGCCGAACCGGCGGACCTGTGGATGTTGTTCACCGACGGCAACTCAAACGCCGGACGGGAGCCGACGGAAGTGGCTCCCAATCTGAAAAGTCCTCTGGTCGTGATCGACATGGCCATAGGAGGGGGTGATTTTGATATCGGAATCGCCGATATCGCATACAACCCGATCACTTTTGTCGGGCAACCTTCAAAGGTAAAAGTCAAGCTGCACTGGCAACAGGGTGGCGACCGAACAGTGCAGGTGGAGTTGCTTGACGATCGTGAAATACTCCAGCAGAAGCGGTTGACCCTGACTTCAGGGGACGGCCTCGGGGAGGTCGATCTTCGTCTGATCCCGAAAGAACCGGGGCAGAAGATGCTTCGAGTCCGGGTTGTTCCGGTGGACGGCGAAGAGACGATCGACAACAATCAGCGATACTTCGCCCTGAAAGTGCTGAAAAGCAAGTTATCCGTGTTGTTGGTATCGGAAGCGCCGGATTACGAAGTCGGGTTCCTGAAACGATTCCTCGAACAGTCGGACAAGTACGAAGTAAAGCTGGCCGCGACCGGCGGCAAAGTGGGCAATCTGGCCGGTCGGTTTCCCTCGCGACAGACAGAGCTCAACCGTTATGATCTCGTGATTCTTCATGACCCCGACCCTCGCAAATTAACTTCAAAGCAGGCGATCATCGAGTCATATTTAGCCGACCGCGGGGGGGCGATCTGGCTTCTGATGGGTGAACGGTACGCCTCGGCCGGACCGGTCGAATGGTTCAACCGGTTGCTTCCGTTCTCACCTTCCGGCAACACGAAAATACGCTACACTGAGTTTCACGCCGAGCCGGATGAAGGCAACCTCCTGCATCCGGTGATACGGCTGGGCGACGACCAGGGTTCGATACGGGCCGCCTGGGTGGATGCGCCTCCCTTTCAAAAGATAGTACTCTGCGACTGGCAGTCGCCGCAAGGCGTAATACTGGCCCGCGCTTCCGGACCGATTGGCCGCCTGGACCGTCCGCCGGTCCTGGGGTTCCGTCGTCACGGACCGGGGAAACTGCTGGCTACGTCGGCTCTGCCGTTGTGGCGCTGGAGTTTTGTCGACCTCGGATTCGGCGCCTCGGCCGACTATTACCGAAAACTGATCGAAGGTTCGGTTACCTGGCTGACCGTGCAGGATGACTTTGACCCGGTACGAATAAAACCGGTCAGGGAGGTTTTCACCCGGGGCGAACCGGTGCGCTTTGAGGGGTTTGCCTTCGATCCTGGTTACCGTCCGATTCCGGGAGTAACCGGCGCGGTCAGCCTTCAATCCGGGGCAGGCAAGGATAAAATCGAACTCGACCTTGTGTCGCTGGGT
>JAJRTA010000016.1 GCA_024278515.1 Candidatus Zixiibacteriota bacterium | reverse complement strand
AGAAGTGCCGTCGGAATACTTGTGAACATACTCTTCACTTTTCCAAAGATATTTCGCTTCAAGGTATTTCAACGTCAAACCGAGCTGGACATCTTCGAACAGACTCCCTTCGGATTCTCCGCGTTCATGCAGGAGATGGTCCATATAGAACATCACTCCCGCGTCGAAGCCGACCGAGAACGCTTTCATCTCGGCAAACGATGAATGCAGATAGTACATTTTGACGCCGGTGGCGAACAAACGAGTGAATCGTTTGGCGAAAACAATGGAAAAGTCGTGATTGTTCATACTGATTTCACGACCCAGTTTATCGCCGTCGGCATTACGAACCTCGACCGAACCGGTGCCGGCATATCGCCAGTGCAGGCCGAGAGCGGAGTTACCCTTAGTCGGGAACATGAGAGTGATAAAGCCGACCTGCCTGTCCAGTGTCATCAGCCGGTACGACGACGAGAACAGCGAACTCTCGAGTCCGGCCAGTCCGGCCGGATTGTACAACGGAGCGGCTCCATCGTCCGAGACGGCGCGGTAGGCTCCCCCCATAGCGGCCGGACGGGCGCCTATAGTTACCTGATAAAATGCTCCGGCGTAACCGCCGTCACCATCGGCGGCAAGGGCAACTGTACCATTGAGTGCGGCCAGACAAATCAGGAGTGTGATAAATATACTTTTCATCGATAATTCTCCTTACGGTATGACCGCCAGTTTTCCCCAGCGAGCATCACCGGAGGAAAACTCCACTTTGAAATAATACATACCGACCGCCACCTGGTCGCCTTTACCGTTGTAACCGTCCCAGGTGGCTCTAAGGCTGCCTTCGCCCGGGTATATCCCCGGCGGAAAAGTCACATTATCAAGCACCCGGGCCACCAGGTTCATGGCATAATCGTATATCTCGAGCGTAACTTCAGTCTGCGATTCGACCACAAAATGAAAGTCCACTACCGGGTCACGCGAATGACTGAACGGCACCGGGAACGCGTACACCTCATGGGGCGGTGTGGTTGAATCAATCACGAAGAATGACTGACCATTGCCGAAATCGGCCAGATCGAACCGTATCGTTCGATCATCGGTACCGACCCATAAGTAAGGGTCGACCGCCTCCACACCATAGACGGGAGCATCATATCCGAGCAACGGCCCGCCCGAGTCATCGGTCATCATTACCGTATCCCAAACGGTTGAGGTATCGTCGGTATTATAGACCAGACCGCCGTTGGTGGCGGCGAACACAATCCCATTGTAGAAACCGAAATTCCAGGCATAACCGTCACGATACAGCGCTTTCCACTTTCTTTGAAAACCTGCCGCCTGATCGGCCTGATCCGGAGGAAGTTCATTGCCGTCGTCATCGACCGGCACAACACGTCCGACACTGATAGCTACCGTATCGCCCAGCTGGCGATGCCGGTTGGACACCCAGACATCGGCAGGGCCGTTATCACGGTACTGCACACCTATCGCCGGGATGAAACTCCCGACCAGTCCGCCCAGGCTGGAGAGCGGTCCGTGGGTCACGACCGCGTCGGCGGCCAGACTATCTGTATTGACTCGAATGATACGCCATTCGCGGGGGGACTCGGTCCCGAACGACACCGCGAAACCGTTGTCGGTGCCGATAATAATCGTGTCACCTCTGACCGCCATGACTTTCATCACATCTTCGTTCAGATTGTCCACCAGGGATCCGTTGATGTACTGCCCTATTTCGACAATTTCACCGTCAAACAAACCAGGGTTGAAACCGCCGGTGGTAAAGCGCATACCGGCTTCACCGACAACATAGGCAGTATCACCGAGGAAGTTGACATCGTAGGTCAACACATCACGCTGCAAGCGCAACCAGCGAGTACTGTCGATGTTGTAACGACCGACTATCGGGCGGCCATTAAATGTCAGCGGTCGATGAATGGTCCATATCGCTATCGAGTCAACCACAGTGTCTGTATAAGTAATCGTGTCAACAATACTGTCGATGACGATCGTGTCATAAACAAAACTGTCCAGCTCGACCTCACTGTAGAACGGCTGGCCTTTGGCTTCAACAATGCGCGTGGAACTGGCGTCGCCTATCGAAGTCGAGTCATACTCGGCGAAGGCATGGAACTCCTGCGAATCGATAGCGCCGGCCTGATTGAAATAGATCAGAGCCAGCCCGGTGTCGGTCCCGACAGCCAGCAGGCCGTCGATTTCAGGAACAGTTGACACCGAATTGACAATATTACGCAGGCCTGACGGGTTAAGCGAGTCGATCAGTATTCTTGCCCAGGTCATTCCGGTGTCGGCAGAAACGTTCAGGCCGTTTTCCTGCGCCGCCATGAACAGCCGTTCGCCGATAGCGGCAAAACCTGAAATCGTGTCGCTTTCAAAACCGCTCAGAGCGTAGAAACTGTTACCCCGATCATCGGAGACGGCCAGACCGGTCGATGCATTCGACGCCGGATCGATAGTACCCACGAAAAGCCGTCCGCGAAAATCGAACACTGCCGAAATATGCGAACCGGGAAGCCCATCATCGACAAAGCGGCTGATATACGGCGAGCCGGTAATAAGGCCGCGTGTGAAAGCGGCAGACCCGGCCAGGAAAAGATAACTGCTGTCACCGACATCGCTGAAGGCGATATCGTTGATAACGGGAGAGTAGGGTTTTTCACGCGGTGGGGCGAAGATATACTCAAGCACGCCGGCGGCGGTGCCTGTCAAGACGATCAGAGTGTCACCATGCGATGTGTCAGCAGCGCAGGCGAAGTAACGGTTGCGCAGTGATGGTTGTCCGCCGGAGT
>JAJRTA010000241.1 GCA_024278515.1 Candidatus Zixiibacteriota bacterium | reverse complement strand
CAGCTCCGGCACCGGTATTATATTTTACCGGGATGCCGACAAAAACCAAATTTACCGGGTACAGTCATCGTGCAACGATGATATGGACGACGGCTGGCTGGCCAATGTGACACGCTACGGGCACCAGATCGTCGGCTCCGAAGAGCGTCTGAAGAATCCGTTGATAAAAAAAGACGGCCGGCAGGTTCCGGCATCGTGGGAGGAAGCGCTCGATCTGATCCACAAAAGGTTCAGCGAAATCAAGGAGAAAAAAGGCGGGGTGTGTATAGGCGGACTGGTCGCCCCAAATCTGGACAATGCCTCATTGTACTCCTTCGGCAAGTTCTTCCGAACGATTCTGAACTCCAACAATATTGATTTCCGTCAGGATTACAAACGACTTCCGGAAACGGAGTCGGTATTCGGTTGCTGGTGTCGTCAGAAGTTCCGCATTGCCGATATCGACGACTCGGATATAATTGTTTCATTCGGCTCGGACCTGGTTCGGGAGCATCCCAACGAATACCTGAGGATGCGTAAGGCGTACAATTTCAATGACTCCCGTTTGTTCTCGATCAACCCTTATGGTGTGAAATCGGCCGATATCGCCGAGAAGCAACTGGTATATAAAGCGGGTACAGATGAAACCGTGATCAACGGCATCTGTCTGGCCGCTATCGAAGAAAATCTGGTTGATCAAACCGCCGCTGCGGAACTTCGCGGCAAGCTGACCCCGGCGAACTCAGGCGAGGCCGCCGCCATATGCGGAGTGGAAGTTGAGTCTCTTAAGGCAGTCGCCCGTGTGTTGGCCGAAGGACGCAAGATCACATTTGTCATCGGCGAACTGGTGGCCAGATCAATAGCGCGCGAGCCGATTGCCGAAGCGTTGTGTAACCTTGATCGTCTGTTCGGAATCAGGCGGAAAGGGCAGATGGCCGCCCTGGCTCGGTATGCCAATTCCATCGGCGCGGAACGTCTCGGTCTGTTGCCTGATCCGTCAGGCTCGGTGCGCGATAAACTTAAGGAAATCTGGGGTAAGTTCCCGGAAGCTGAGGCTCATAATACCGACGCCATGCTTGCCCTGATGAAGAAGGAAGAGATCGACGGCCTCTTTGTATTGGGTGCCAACCCGATGATGCTCTATCCTGACCGCGAGTTTGTTGCCGAAGGGCTCGGCAAGATTGATTTTATGGTCGTGTGTGATCTGTTCGAAACCGAAACCACGGCCCTGGCCGATGTGGTCCTGCCCCTGTCTTCGTGGGCCGAATATGACGGTGACTATCTGAATCTTGAAGGGGTAAAACAGACTGCGCACAAAGCGATAGGGCCGACAGGCGAATCGAAACCAGGCTATGAGATCGTTCGGGAAATCGCCCAACGATTTGAAACGTCGCTTTTTGAAACAGACGGCCAGCTCGATGATGAATGCTGCCGGTTGCTTGAGATCGAACCTGACCGTTCCCTGCCGGATCAATGGCATGAAATACGACCAACTCCCGTTGAGTCGTCCGGTGATTATCCGCACCCGCTATATGTTGTCGATGACGCCCATCATGTCGGACATCTTACCGAAAAAGCCGCTTCTCTCGCCAACGTCAGCGGTGAAGCCTATGTCGAGCTGTCTCGGGATACGGCGCGAAAGTACGAATTGAGCGCGGGGGAGATGGTCCGAATCGAATCGCCGGGTGGGAAGCTGATTGTACCGGTGCGTGTTTCTGAATGGATCAAAAACGATGCGGTGATAATTCCACGCAATTTTTACACAACTAAAGTAACTTGCTTGATTAGCCGCAAGGATCGGGTAAATTGGGTGCGCGTCAGCAAGGTGGATGAATAAAGGTATGTTGGAAGCAGTAATCATATCATCGGCAAAGATTCTGTTACTGGTCGTCGCGGTTCTTACCGGATGCGCTTACTCCACATACATGGAACGAAAAGTGGTCGCGCGCCTCCAGCACCGGATGGGCCCGACCTATGCCGGCCCGTACGGGCTTCTGCAACCTTTGGCCGACGCCGTTAAGCTGATTTTCAAAGAAGACATAGTGCCGAGCCGGGTGGAACGTGTGATTTTTGCGCTGGCCCCGGTGATTTCGTTTGTCCCTGCTTTGTTGACTTTTGTGGTGGTGCCGTTCGGTCCTGAAATTGAGCTGTTCGGCCATACCATTCAGATGGTCGGTACGGATCTGAACATCGGCATCTTGTTTGTCTTTGCGGTGACCTCGCTGGGAGTGTACGGCATCGTGCTGGCCGGGTGGTCCTCAGGATCAAAGTATTCGCTGATGGGCGGCATTCGGTCGTCGGCCCAGATGATCTCGTATGAGATCGGTTACGGGCTTTCCATAATCGGTGTGATCCTCGTAGCCAATACTCTTTCATTGCGTGAGCTGGTTGACCAGCAGGCATCGTTCGGGAGTTGGATGATCTGGCGGCAGCCGGTCGGATTCCTGCTCTACCTGACCTGCGCCATAGCCGAAACCAATCGCGCCCCGTTTGATATGCCCGAAGCCGAGTCCGAACTGGTCGGCGGTTATCATACCGAGTACTCGTCTATGCGTTTTGCCATGTTCTTTATGGGGGAGTACGCCAATATGCTGGCCGTTTCGGCGATCGGCGCCACTTTGTTCTTCGGCGGCTGGCACGGACCGATTCTCCCGCCGGTGGTCTGGCTGGTGCTGAAAGTGGTGGCTTTCATGTTCTTCTTTATATGGTTGCGCGCCACTTTTCCGAGGTTCCGCTATGATCAACTGATGAATTTCGGGTGGAAGGTTCTGTTTCCGCTGGCGCTTTTGAATACGATGGTGACAGCGGCCCTGGTGATGCTTTGATGTTTGATGGAAAGTAAATGGTGATAAAACCGTGAAAGAACTGCTGAAAACAATCGGCCACGTGGTGTTCAAGATGCCGGTCGGCTTTGTGGTCACGATCAAGCATCTGTTCAAGAAGCCGGTGACCCGCGATTACCCGAAACATAAGATGCCGATGTCACCCCGTTACCGTGGACGGCATTATCTTGAACGCTA
Organism: Candidatus Zixiibacteriota bacterium; assembly: GCA_024278515.1. Classification (GTDB taxonomy): domain Bacteria; phylum Zixibacteria; class MSB-5A5; order GN15; family FEB-12; genus JAJRTA01. Next base: position 1,653 of record JAJRTA010000241.1, on the reverse strand, counting down.
CGATGACGGCACCGAGCGGTGTGTTTGTTGCGGACTCTGTGCCGCCGCCTGCCCGGCTGATGCGATCTACATGGAACCGGAAGAGTCCGACAAGGGTGAACGTCGCGCTCAACTATACGAGATAAACCTCCTGCGGTGTATTTTCTGTGGGTTCTGTGAAGAGGCCTGCCCGGAGGAAGCGATCTTTCTGGGGCAGGAATACGAATTCTCCGACGACAACCGTAATTCGTTCCTCTGGACCAAGGAAGATATGCTGGTGCCGCATCCGCGGCAGGATAATCCGTTCAAGCGGATCATTCGACGGGTGCGCAAAGTCTATGGGATCCCGGACAAAACCAAATGACTATTGATACGATCATATTCGGTATTTCAGCCGTGGTGGCTATCTTCAGTGCGGTCATGATGATCGGCCAGCGCAACCCGGTGGCTTCGGTCCTGTACTTCATCGTGTCGCTGGTGGCGCAGGCAGTGTTGTATGTGCAGCTGGGCGCTTTATTCCTTGGTGCGGTGCTGATAATTGTGTACGCCGGGGCTATTCTCGTCTTGTTCCTGTTTGTTATCATGATATTGAATCTTCGTGGAAGTGAAGATCTTGGGACCGGCTCACCCCCGCTAAGTCGTCTCACCAAATTTCTGGTTGCCGGACTGTTCGTTGTCGAGCTTGGTTTTATCGTCCGCAACAGCGTGTTCAGTAATGTCAGCACCGGGGTTGTCAACCTGCCTGAGAGTTTCGGTTCTGTGGAAGAAGTGGCGAAACTGATTTTTATGAAATACCTGTATCCGTTTGAACTAACCTCGATCCTTCTTCTGACGGCTATTGTCGGCGCAGTGGTGCTTGCAGGTAAAAAAGTACTGCAGGACACTGAGGGAACAGGATCGGAAAAAGATAATGTCAAACCTCCGGCTAAAGAGGTGAAAAGTTAGATGGTTACTATACCGGCATTTTTGATTGTTGCGGTCGTCCTCTTCGGCATCGGGTGTGTAGGCGTGATGATCAGCCGCAACATTATCATACTTTTCATGTGTGTCGAGCTTATGCTCAATGCCGCAAATCTGGCCTTGATCGCATTCTCTCAGGCGCTGGGTAAAGGGGATGGTCATGTGATTGTATTTCTGGTACTGACCGTGGCCGCCGCCGAAGCGGCCGTCGGGCTGGCTATGGTGATTACTATCTATCGCAACCGCGAGTCGATCAACATCGATCGATATGGAATCCTGAAATGGTAGGCGCATAAGGTTATGGCTGAATACTTGTATCTTGTTCCCGCTTTGCCACTGGTCGGATTCCTCATCAACGGACTCCTGCTCGGGCGGCTTCCGAAACCGCTCGTGACTGCGGTTGCCTGCGGATCGGTCGGGATTTCGTTTATTGTTTCGGTCCTGCTGTTTTTTGATCTGAAAAGTCTGCCGGTGGACGGTCGTCTGATCGAGCAGGTTATTCTGCCCTGGATTGTCGCCGGTGATTTTCAAGTCAACATTGGTCTGATGCTCGACCCGCTGTCGGCGGTGATGATTCTTGTCGTCACCGGTGTGGGATTTCTGATTCATGTTTACTCGGTCGGCTACATGAACCACGATTCTGGATACGCCCGCTATTTCACATATCTGAACCTGTTTACGTTCTCGATGCTGGTTCTGGTGCTGGCTGACAAT
>JAJRTA010000240.1 GCA_024278515.1 Candidatus Zixiibacteriota bacterium | reverse complement strand
CAAGCGCGACCAGCGTGTAGAGACGAAAAAACAACCCTGACTCCCCTCTATGCGCAGGGTCAGGTCGGCGTTCTCAGGATTGCCGGAACACGCCGGGAGCGATATTCGAAGACAGATAGATTACAAAGACAGAGCAGGACGCATAGCATAAGGAGATAGACTATGGCGTTTACCAAAGCTTACATTCCCTATGGTGGATACTGGAGCAGTCCGTATGCGAAATGGCAGGGAAGTTTCGCCGATTTGCATTCGATGGAACTGGCCGCGGCGACAGCACGGAAGTTTTTCGAGATGCGAAACATCCCGGCGGAGAAGTTCGACAACTGTTACCTCGGCCTGACAATTCCGCAACATCACAGTTTTTACGGCGGTCCCTGGCTGGCCGGTATGTTCGGCAACGGAAACATAACCGGTCCCTGGATCAACCAGGCCTGTATCACCGGCGCTGTCTGCGCCAAAATGGCCTCGCAGGATATCGAGGGGGGAGCGGCCAAAACAAGTCTGGTAGTGGCGACCGATCGTTGTTCCAACGGCCCGCATCTGTACTATCCGAGCCAGTCGGCGCCCGGCGGCACCGGCAAAGCGGAAAACTGGGTGTGGGATAACTTCAGTTTCGATCCCTGGGCCAAAGGTTCGATGATCCAGACGGCTGAAAACGTCGCCAAAGAAACCAATATCACCAGAGACGAACAGGATGAACTTACCCAGCGTCGCTACGAACAATACCAGATGGCTCTTGAGAATGACCGCGCCTTCCAGAAGAAATACATGGTGCCGGTCGAAGTCGGCCGCGGCAGGAAAGCGAAGCTGATCGAAGCCGACGAAGGAGTGTTCCCAACAACACTTGAAGGTCTGAAAGCGTTGAAACCGATGCTCCCCGAAGGAACGGTGACATTCGGTTCGCAGACTCATCCGGCTGACGGCAACAGCGGCATGATCGTAACAACCAAAGAGATCGCCGCCGAGCTGTCCGCCGATTCCAAAATAGAAATACAGGTAGTCGGTTTCGGGACAGCCCGTACCAAAAAGGGCTTTATGGCTATGGCGGTAGCGCCCGCGGCCAAAGCGGCTTTGGCCGACGCCGGTATCAAAGTCGAGAACCTCAAAGCCGTACACACTCACAATCCGTTTGCGGTAAATGATATTCATCTTGCGCGCGAACTGGGTTTCGACAAAAATGAGATGAACAACTACGGCAGCCCCCTGATCTGGGGCCACCCGCAGGGACCGACCGCCCTGAGAGTCATCATTGAGCTTATTGAAGAACTGGCCGCCAGGGGTGGTGGTCATGGCTTGTTCGCAGGTTGTGCCGCCGGTGACACCGCGGCCGGACTGGTGGTGAAAGTTTCCGGCTGATCCCGGTCAAAACAGGTTTTGTCGACGGGTGAGTCTTGAAAGACTCGCCCGTTTTTTTGTTCATTGCACTTTATGGAACGTAAACAGGTTAATCAAGGTTATTATAACCGGTGTTGTTTAGTTGCATGAAAAAGATAGCTACCACTCTTCGTTTTCCCTTGCGGATTTTTTACCTGCTCAGTTAATTCCGTGCGCATTGATAAACGAAACAAACAGGATATAGTGATGAATAGAGAATTAGACGGCGTTTTCAGACCACGGTCGGTTGCGGTGATCGGAGCCTCCGGCAAACGAGGCACTATAGGGCACTCGATCCTGCACAACCTGATCGAATACTCTTTTAACGGAAAAGTATTTCCGGTAAATCCCAAATCAAAAGTCATTCATTCAATCAAATGTTATTCCACCGTGCTCGATGTTCCCGATGCGGTGGACCTTGCTATTATCATCGTCCCGGCCGATCATGTGGGACCTATCCTCGAACAGTGCGGAGAAAAAGGGGTCAAGGGAGTGGTGGTGATCTCCTCCGGTTTCAAAGAGGTCGGGCCTGAAGGAGCCGCCAAGGAAGAAGCGATTGTCAAGATCATCCGCAAGTACGGTATGCGTATGATCGGCCCCAACTGTTTCGGAGTGCTCAACACCGATCCCGAGTATTCCATGAATGCGACTTTTTCCAAGGCGCAACCGTTGCGGGGGCGGATCGGTTTCATGTCGCAGTCGGGCGCTTTGGGCGAAGCTATTCTCGGCCTTGCCAATGATCTCAATCTCGGCTTCTCAATGTTCGCCTCAGTCGGCAACAAAGCCGATCTGTCGGGTAACGCTATCCTGAAATACTGGGGAGACGACCCCAACACCGATGTCATCCTGATATACCTCGAGAGCTTCGGTGACCCGCGCGAGTTCACCCGGATAGCCCGCGATCTGTCGCGAAAGAAACCGATTGTCGCGGTCAAAGCGGGACGAACCGATGCCGGGGCGCGGGCTGTCAGTTCCCACACCGGCGTGCTGGCCGGGCTTGATGTCGGTACCGACGCCCTTCTGGAGCAGTGCGGTGTTACCCGGGTGACCTCGATCGATGAGCTGTTCGATGTAGCCGCCGCTCTGTCGAACCAGCCGATCCCCAAAGGCGACCGTATCGCCGTTATCACCAACGCCGGCGGCCCCGGTATTCTGGCGACCGATGCCATCGTGAGCCTCGGGATGAAAATGGCCACTTTCGATAAAAAGACGACAAAACTCCTGCGTGAAAAACTTCCCCTGGTCGCCTCGGTCAACAACCCGGTGGACGTTATCGCCGCGGGAGGGCCGGACAGTTACCGAATCGCCATGGACGCGGTGCTGGCCGATCCCAACGTCGACGCGGTTATTGTCATTTTCGTCCCGCCGGTGGTGGTCGATCACAAAGCGGTGATCAACGAGATCGTCGCGGCTATAGACAACGATAAAAACCGAAAGACGGTGCTTGGTTGTTTTATGGCTATCCCATCCGGGGTTGCCGGTTCCGAACAGATGATCAAACACAAGATCCCGGTCTATACTTTTCCCGAGTCGGCGGCCAAGGCGATGTCGGCCATGGTGCGCCGCCGTCAATGGATCGAACGACCGATCAGCGAACCGCGCACGTTCAAGGTGCAGGCGAAGAATGCCCAGAAGATTATCGATGACGCCCGGGCTGACGGACAGAAATCGATTACCGGCTCTGAGGCGCTGGCTATTCTGGAAGCCTACGGAGTGAGTATCGCCCGGTCGGTTCGGACCGATTCGGCCCGGGAAGCCTGCGCCGTCGCCGGTGAGATCGGGTTCCCCGTGGTGATGAAAGCGGACGGTCCCGGTGTCCTGCACAAAACCGAGCTGGGCGGTGTGTCCACCGATCTCAGGTCACCCGAAGAAGTGCAGGTGGCCTTTGATGCCATGAAGAAAAACTTCAGCAAAGGTAAAACCGGGTTCTCCGGTGTTATGATCCAGGAAATGGTGCCGTCCGGAGTCGAGACGATTATCGGCATGAATCATGATCCATCGTTCGGACCTCTGATCATGTTCGGGCTGGGCGGTATTTTTGTCGAAGTGATGAAGGATGTTACTTTCAAAGTTCATCCGGTTACGCCGCACGATGCCAAAGAGATGATCGAGTCGATTAAAGGCTACCCGTTGTTAAACGGATTCCGCGGTTCGGCTCCGGTCGATTTCGAGTGTCTGGAAGAGACAATCATGAGACTGTCGCAACTGGTTACCGATTTCCCGGAGATCGATTCCTTCGACGTCAACCCTTTCTTTGCCGGAGCGGATCGAAACAGTTCCAAGGCAGTCGACGCTCGGTTCATACTTCGCAAAGAGCCGCCGCGCGTAGGCTGAACCATCCGGCGATCGCTCAATATCGACCGCGTCTTTTATTATTGACCCTGCCTGAACCGCTTCTATCTTACCGATCTGTTGAAAGAAACGTACGGTTTGCTTCGCGACGATCCGGTTGCCATGCGGCCGTACGTGAACCGGAAAGCTGGAGAGGTGCATGAAACTATCACGGCAGACCAGAGAGATTATCAATATCGTGATCTTTCTGGCAGTGGCGGCGCTTTTGGTTGTTACTTACATAGTCTACCCGCTTAATCGCACCAAAGCGATCATGGGGCGGGGCGATATTGATAACTACAATGAAGATTCACTTCCGGCCAATGACCCTTCCGTCTGGATAGATTCCGGACTGGCCGCTGACAGCTTCATGGTGGAAGCCGACGGCCTCACTACTCTGGCCTGTCTGTATATCCTGCCCGATAGTTCCCGGCATGACTCCATCAATGGCACCGTATTCCTGTTGCATGGTGACGGTGAAGATCGTGACGCTATGATACCACTGGCCCGGATGATTACGGAGGCCGGTTATTCTGTGGTAGTGTACGATCAACGCGCGACCGGACGGTCGACCGGCAAGTATCGCGGCGACGGCCAGTATGAATCCGGCGATCTGGAAGAAGTGATACGGTATCTTGACCTGAGGAACAAAATATATCATCCCTTGACCGTGGTTGGTTTCGATGTGGGGGGTGAGGCGGCTTTGTTGAATGCCAAAGAGGATTCGCGGATCGATAAGGTGCTTGCAATCAATCCGTATCTGAGCAGCGAGCGGATGATCGGTATACTCAAGGAACGGTACGACTGCTACTGGTTCCCGTTTTATAACACCATGATGTGGTGGTGGTATGGTATCCGGTCGGGATACGCCGCGCCTTACCGTGGCCCCGAAACAGTCGAGGCGGTCAGCAGCCGGACCTTGCTGTTGGTCGATGAAACTGCTGTTGATGATGCGGAGATCGTTTCCTTGAAAGAGCTTTCTTCACCTGAGATGCTGACCGTGGAAACGTTACCCGCCGACTCAACAGTCCTTGCAAAACGTATCCTGACTTTTGTTACTCAGGAATGATCAGGCTGAGCATCCCGGATTACTCAGCGATCATTATTAAGAAAACCAACCATGACCATGTTCCGGGTTTTCAGCCCGGCTTGCCTAAAATAAAGGAATCAACGCGTGGCCTTTATAGACTACATCTCGTATGACGACGCCTCCGAAGAACTGAAGGAGGTATATAAAAGGTACGGCGGGCGCAACCACACCCCATCCAATATCGTCCGCATAGCCGGACCCAACCCGAAGGCGATGAAAGCGCACGTACCGTTCTATCATGCGATAGTTCACGGCGCTTCATCGTTGTCGCGGCAACAGTGCGAAATGATTGCCGTGCGGGTCTCCGCGATCAACCGGTGCCGCTACTGAACGGAACATCACTGGGCCGCGTTGCGGTCCCTCGGTTCCGACGGCGAACTGATCATCGATGATGACCTGAAGGCCAAATTGATGGAGAACCCGTACTCGGCCGATATCGGCGAACTGAATCGCAGGATTCTCAGGTTTGCCGATAAGCTGACGATGCAGGCGCATACCACCACGCAGGAGTATATCGACGAGTTGAAAGAGGCGGGCATGAGTGAGGCCATGATTCACGATATTGTTCAGGTTGCCGCCTATTTCAACTACATCAACCGTCTGGCTGACGGTCTTGGCGTCGAGCTGGAAGATGAGTCATAACCGGTGTTTTCCCGGTCCGTTGACCTTGATGCGATATTCATGGATATGGATATAATGGCTGGTTCGTGAGCGGCCCGCTTTACACATATTATACCCTGCCCGATTGCTATGGGAGCTTGCTGTTAAACTTTGCTTACATTGTGCTGCTGCTGAACAGCGGAATCAAAGGGTGAAATGATTT
>JAJRTA010000239.1 GCA_024278515.1 Candidatus Zixiibacteriota bacterium | reverse complement strand
TGGTGCGGACGGGGACTGGCTATCCGTATGAAAGGGATGGGGGCAAATGTCATTATCACCGAGATCGACCCGGTGAAAGCGATCGAGGCGGCCATGGACGGTTTCCAGGTCATGCCGATGGCCAAAGCGGCTCCGAAAGCCGACCTCTTTGTCACACTCACCGGTGACATTCATGTCATTCGGCTTGAACATTTCAGGAAGATGAAGGACGGCGCCATTGTCTGCAACTCCGGTCATTTCGATTGTGAGCTGGACCTCCCGGCTTTGCGCAAAGCCGCGTCGAAAGCCCGTATGGTCCGTCCTCATGTCGAAGAGTTTACACTTGACGGCAAGCGGATCAATGTGCTGGCCGAAGGTCGTCTGATCAATCTGTCCGCCGCCGAGGGCCATCCCGCGATGGTCATGGATATGTCATTTGCCAATCAGGCGCTCGCGGCCGAGTTTGTGGTCAAAAATCACAGGAAACTCAAACACCAGGTCTACACCGTTCCTGAGAAGATAGACGCCGAGATCGCCAGACTAAAACTCAAGAGTATGGGCGTCACTATTGACAGACTGACCCCGGAGCAGAAAAAATACCTCGCCTCGTGGGAGATGGGGACGTAACCGTTTTCATATCGAACTTCATCGAACTGTAATAACTAATAATGAAGGCCGGAGCGACTACTCCGGCTTTCGCGCTTTTATAGAAAACATCAGGGGGTACAAAGGCGGCCCGTCGGGCGGACGCCAGTAACGATTGTTGTCTTCCACCCAGTCTTCTTCGATCGGATAGTAGCTGTGATCATACTCGCCCACACGCTCTATTGTCAGTCCGGCATCAATAAGAACATTGATAATTTCCGACAACTGGTGCTGGAACTCGACACGTTCTTCTTTGACGATGTAATCACGGTCGCAGTAGTCCGGTTCGTTCGAGTAACGTATCGGCTCTTTGAGGAAATACGAATTCGGCGGTTTCTCGCGAATACATATTATCGGGTGGTCATCGGCCATAAAGAACTGTCCGCCCGGCTTCAGAAAGTGCGCCACCACTCGCCCCCATTTTGATAAATCACTGAGCCAGCAATGGGTGCCGTAAGTCTGTATCACCAGGTCAAACTTGTCATCGATCAACCCGACCAGGTCAAGCACATCACTGCGCAAAAAAGTACCGGCCAGACCGGCTTCCTTTTTCAACTGTTCGGCCCGTTTAATAGACTGATCGGAAATATCGACTCCGGTCACAATCGCTCCTCTCCGCGCCCACGACAAAGTATCCAGCCCGAATTGACACATCAGGTGCAACAGTTTTTTGCCGTTCACATCCCCAAACGCCTCCAGCTCAAGCGGCTTAAGAGCGCATCGTCCGTCAAGGAACTCCCTGCGTTTCTGGGCCGGATGATCCCAGTGCACTTCGACCATATCGTTCCAGGCAGCCCGGTTTTTCTCATGATCATCGTACGGCATTACTTCCTCGCTTTCCACATGGAAATCAGTCCGATCAGAAAGAACATCCCGTTCACTCCCCACACGGCCAGCTCTTTCGGTACTTTTTCGTTGTATCCGGCCGACTGCAGACTTCGGAACAGGACGAAGTACAAAAGCGACACCATTGTGCCCAGGGCAAACGACACCGCAATCCCGCCCCGTCTTGGATTGGCCGCAAACGGTATGCAGATCAGGACGACAATGCACGAGGACAAGGGGAAAGCCATTTTGATATCAAGGTCGATAGACTCCCGCACGTATGGTCCGCCGGTTCGTTTCATCAGTTCGATATATTTTTTCAGTTCTTCGTAACCCATGTCTTCCGGTTTGCCGATCCGTTTCGAGAAATCTTCCGGCACTTCTTCAATATCCGGAAGTTGCAGACTGTTGAACTCGCGGAAAGACTCGCCGGTGGTATCGAATGTACGCACCACGCCGTTGGAGGCCAGCCACCTGTGGTCGACATACTCCAGCCGCTCGGCTGTAATTATCTCGGCCAGACGATTCCCCTCGGAGCGAAAAACTCTCAGATCTGTCCCTTCGCGTCGTTCGACATTGAAACTGCCGATTGTGTAAAAATATCCTTTGGCGATCTGTCGATAAATATTATGCACCCGCTCCAGCGACCGTTTCGACTTGTTTTCAATCGTGAACTCTTTGATCTCGAGCCTTTTTTTGTTGGCCGGGGGGAAGATAAACTCGTTGTACCAGAAATGAGCGCCGGCCAGAATCAGCGTTGTCAACAGTATCGGCGCCGCGATGCGATAAAGCGACAAACCGGTTGACTTCATAGCCAGTATTTCCTGCCGCCGGGCCAGGATCGAGACCGAAAACAGCACGGATAATAGTATGAACATCGGGAAAAACGATTTAATTACCCAGCCCCCGAAATAGACATAGTACTCCAGTATCTTGTACAAGGGGACTTTATGATCGACAAAATCCCGCAATTCCTCGACTGCGTTGATCGAAATGATGGTCAGGCCGATCGCCGCGGTCACTACCAGCAGGGCGGCGAAAAAATGTCTGAGCAAATAGCGGTCGATTTTTTTTATCATAACATCCTCACCGCTTCACCCTGAAGAATGAAAAGAGTGGTTTCTCGGTTGCGACAATGTACAAAAGGTACAGCCCGATAACAGCCATAAGGATATTGGCGATCCACATCGCCCAGAACGGAGACATCAGCCCGCGATCAGCCAGATCCTCACCGCCTATCAGGAATGCCCAGTAGATCGTGAACAACACAATCGAAATGGCGATCGCCACCCCCATCCCGCCGCGCCTCGTCAGCACACCAAGCGGCGCGCCAAGCAACACAAAGGCCAGCGACGCGGCCGGAATCGAGTATTTCTTGTAAATCTCGATCCTGTATTTGTTGGCCAGCTTTTGCTGTGAAACAAGCTGTTGAATACCGCGCTCGGTTTGACGCAACAGCACGTTGACATCCTGCCGCACTTTGGCGACTGCCGCCGAGTCGTTTATCTGCCCGGAACTGTCCGGAAGCAGGCTGTCAGTGAACAGAGTCAGGATACGACTGTCCAGCGATGAGTTGATTCTGTCCCGGAAGGGACTAATCGCGCTGATCGCCACATCGACTTTTTTTTGCATATCGGATATGGACATCTCGCGGTCGTTACGATAATCCGAGTCGGTTCGTACCAGCTCGGAACTGACATCGGCCACATTTTTGACATACTGCTTAAAAGTCACGCGACGATACTCATTCGGATCTTTTGTATTAAGCGAGTGCACTTCTCCATCGTAAAGCGTAAACCGCATATTCTTGCCGTTATCGGTCATCTCGAGGTATCCGTAATCAGCCACGATCACCTGTGGTTTCGTTTTGTCACGCGTATCGGTAATATTAACCGTCTCGACCCGTGAGGTCGCGTGATCGATTTTGTCCACCAACACCAGATAGCCCGGGATATCGGTGATAAACACACCGGAGCGGAAAACGAGAGTCGGCCGCATGGCCGATATATCGGCCCAGAGCAGACGGGATCTTTTGTTCAAATCGGGGAGCACCTTGTCATTGAACTCGATCATACCGGCCATCAAAACCGCGCCCACCATCAAAAGCGGTATCAACACCCGCACCAGATTGATACCGCTTGCTTTTATGGCGGTAATCTCGAAATCAGAAGTCAGCCGACCGAACGCCATAAGAGTCGCCACCAGCACCGACATCGGAATCGACAGCGCCAGCATCCAGGCCAGGTTAAGCCCGATAATCTCAAACACTACCGAAACCGGCAGGTCTTTATCTATCACGTGATCGATGATTTTAGGCACCAGGTCGATTATCAACAGGAAAGTGATCGTGAAAAAAGCGAGAAAAAACGGCGCAATATGCTCCCGCAAGATGTAGCGAGTCAGTATCTTCATAAGCACATCAATATATCTGTTATACAATCTCAGGGAAAGATTGAATTGGGTCGGCCGTCGGGAACAGGAATCATTTGATCTGTCTCTGATGATAATGTTTATTAGGTACATGAGCAGTAAACCTGTATCCGAAATGGTCGTTGAGGACAAGATCACCGGCTTTTTTGCAGTACGAAAAAAGAATGTGAAAGAGTCGGTCCGGGGACCATTCGTGTCGCTCGAGCTGGGTGATCATTCGGGACGAATTGCCGCGGTAATGTGGGACCCGGATCAGTTTGCCCTGAACGAGCTTGAGGCCGGCATGGTGGTAAAAGCAAAGGGCACGGTCGGTGAGTATCAGAATAAACTGCAGTTTGTTATTTCACGCCTACGGCTAGCCAAAGATGACGAGTATGAACTCGAAACAATCCTGCCTCATTCCAAAAAACCATTGGAAGAACGCCGCGGGCGGTTGCTTTCTCTGGCCGACAGGATAGAGAACAGTTTTATCAGGAAGCTGACCGATACGTTTTTCGGCGACGAGCAGTTCTTCAACAGGTTCCTGACCTCACCCGCCGGCAAACTCTGGCATCACGCTTTTATCGGCGGACTCAGCGAACACTCGGCCAATGTGGCGGAACTGGCGCTGGAAGTCGGCTCGCGCTATGATTTTATCGACCGCGACCTGCTCTTGTTCGGCGGCTTGTTCCATGACGCCGGTAAAATAGCCACCTACCGGACCGGTACGATGATCGACTACACCGATGAAGGCCGCCTGATCAATCATATCGTCCTGTGCGACCAGTGGATCTGCGAGAGAGCCGGACAGATCGAATCGTTTCCGCCGAAACTTCTGATTAAGATTCGTCATATCCTGCTCTCGCATCAGGGAGAGTATGACACCCCGGTACAGCCGATGATCCCCGAGGCGTTTATCGTCTACTACTGTGATGAAATAGACAGCAAGATGGGCGCGATCGAGCGTATCCGTACCAAACATGGCGGTGTCGGCTGGTCCGAGTATGTCAACCTGCTCGACCGGTATCTGTACTTCGGCGAAAAAACAGAGGACTGATCACTGGCCAATTCACACGCGATACTTCAGGTCAAACACCTTTGCCGGGAGGTCGATGATACCCGCGGCAAACGTCTGGTGGTGGATGACGTTTCCTTCACGTTTGAAGCCGGCCGGCTTTATGTCATTGTCGGGCCGTCCGGGGCCGGGAAATCATCACTGTTGCGCCTGCTCAATCGTATGGATGAGCCAACCGGCGGAGAAATACTTTTCAACGGTGAGGACTACCACGCCGTGGAGCCGTGGGAGTTGCGCCGAAAGGTCGGCTTTCTTTTTCAGACACCCCACTTGTTCGAAGGTACGGTGCGGGACAATATCAGGTACGCCAACCGTGAGATCACCGATGAACGTATCTACGGATGCCTTGAAAGGGTCCAGCTGCGCAGGGATATGCTCGACGCGCCGACCGACAATCTTTCCATAGGTGAAAAACAGCGTGTCGCCCTGGCTCGTCTTTTGGCCACCGACCCGCTGGTGGCGTTGCTTGACGAGCCGACTTCGGCGTTGGACCCGGCCAATACCGAAGCGATCGAACGGTTGATCAAGCATGTCGCCGACGAACACGGCATCACTATCATCATGGTCAGTCACTCCCCCGATCAGGTGGTTCGCCTGAAAGGTGAAGCGCTTCTTATGTCCGCAGGCCGGTTGATCGAACACGGCCCGGCTGAGGAGCTTATCGGAAATCCCCGGTCCATGGAAGGACGGAAATACGTGAACGGAGAGTTGTCATGATGGTCGCCGGTCTCAGAGAAGTCGGCCTTGCGGCCATAATGGTGCTTATTGCCATTGCCGTTGGCCGCTACTGGAAACTCCCGGTGTTGAAGGATATGGCCTGGGGATCGGTACGGGCGTTTATACAACTTGTGGCTGTCGGTTACGCCATCAAGTTCATCTTCGGGATGGAATCGCTCTGGCTGATGGCTCTTGCTTTGGTGGTCATGACCGTGGTGGGTGCGCAGACCGCCGCCGGAAGGGTCAAGCGAATCGAACGACCGTTTATGATTTCGATAACTGCCATGTTGATCGGTAGTATCGTACCTTTGGCGACCATGCTTCTGGCGGACATTATCAGTCTTGATGCGCGTTATGTCATTCCGCTGAGCGGGATGATAATCGGCAATGCGATGAACGCATGCGCTCTGTCGATGGACCGGCTGGCCTCGGATCTTCGCGGAAATCGGCTGGCCATCGAGACCGCCCTCGCCCTCGGACGAAAGTGGCGGGAAGCTTCCGGGCAATACCAACGCGCCGCCGCCCGCACCGGTATGATCGCTATCCTGAACTTCCTCAAAACCACCGGTATTGTCGCTCTGCCCGGCGCTATGACCGGTATGATCCTGGCCGGGGCCGATCCCCTCCATGCCGTTTTCGTGCAGTTGATTGTCGGCTATATGCTTCTTGCGGCGACTACTATCACTTCGGTGCTGGCCGTCGAGATGACTGTCCGGACCTTCTTCACCAGACATCACCAGTTCCGTCTTATCCCCTGAGCATGGCGGCTTACAGACTGGCCGATATTAACCTTGTCTTTTGCCGGTAATAATGTAAATTAGGCGCTGATCGGTCGGGTAATCGGGTGTCCTGTGGGTTTGTCCCGGGTTGCCTTTTGGTTTACTTGTCCGATCCGAGTTTGATATCGGAGAGGTGGCCGAGTGGTCGAAGGCGCACGCCTGGAAAGTGTGTATAGGCAACCCCTATCCAGGGTTCGAATCCCTGCCTCTCCGCTTTAATAGTATATTCCGCTCACATCCTTTACACTTTATTCCGGAGGGTACGATAAAGTGTAAAAGCGTATTCAGTCTACAGGAAGGAAGTCGGGCCGGGCGCAAGCGGACCAGAGATGATCCTCAATGAGTTATACCGGATCGCGTTTAGAAAAAATCTACCGAAGTCTTGACGAATTACAGAAAGATGTAGATAGTTGTTTGTTGGATTATAGCGAGCAGCGGCCGCACAGTGGCAGGTACTGTTTTGGCAAAGCGCCTATGCAGACGTTCATTAGCGCCATCGATGAAGCCTGTCATCTTGCCGTGAGTGTAAAGTTTTGAGCTATGTGTTCCCGGGCGACAATACTATTTGGGGAGAAAACCGGAGGTTGCAGCCTGAACGGCTTGAACTATCACTGCGCAGGAGGACGTACGCAACGCACGCTGACGAACAATATGCACAAAAAAAGGGCCGAATCTTCCGACTCGGCCCTTATGTTTTTTCACTTCCGTTACCCGTCGACTGAATCTTATGATTCCAGTTTGCGGATATACGCCCACAGGGCTACCACCAGCAGTGTGATGAACAGAGTTGCCAGGCCTAATCCCTTACGACGGAAAAAGTATTCATCGATCAGGGCGGCGGAATTGGTCTGTACTTCCTTCGCCTTTTCATAGCCGGCATCAGCCATGGTCAGGATCGTATCCAGCGAAAAGGAGTGAATCTGGGTGCGGGTCGCGATCAGCATCTGCTGGACCTCTTTGAACCGGAACTCCTCATCGGTGGTCATCATCCCTTTGGCGATAGCTTCATCGAGAGCCGCTCGCGCTTCGGCCTGGGCATTGGCCAGTTTTTCAACAGCTAAGGACATCGCTGCAGCGACATCCAGACCGCGGGTGCCGTCACCTTCGGAATGACATTCCACACAAACCGCCGGTTCCTTGTTACCGACCATCTGATCGCCGGGTTTTTCGATCAGATGATTCGAGTGACAGGTTTCACAGGCTGGGAAGTCATTTTCTTCGAAGGCCTTGCTGTGAGGTGACTTATCGAAAAGCTGCGCCTGCATGGCATGACAATTGCCGCACACATGAGAGATCGAAGCCATTCCCGGCGGCAAAGCCCCGTGGTTGCCATGACAGTCGTTACAGACCGGGGCGCCCAGATCATTGTTCTCAAACAGAGCCTCGCCATGCACGGACTTACGGTAGCCATCGTACTGATCGGTCGGGATACCATACTCAGCCATGTAATCGGCATCGGCATGACAATGCGCGCAAGTCTGCGGCAGGTTCAGCGGGTGGGTGCTTGAATACGGGGTGCGGGCGTTGGCGATCTGATGAACGGTATGGCAGGAAATACAGTTCGCGACTTTGCGATCTTTTTTGCCGAACAAACGCTTACCATGGATCGAGGTTTTGTACTTCACCAGTTGGTCGGTCGGCAGCGAAGGATTTTGTTCATGCATATAATTGGCGTCACTGTGACAGCGAGCGCAGAACGCGGGCACTTCCAGATGGTCCGGCACACCGCGCCAGCCGCGGGACTCACGAACCTCGTCCATATCTTCAAGCGAGGGGTCCCCGCCATGACAGTCGGCGCAACTTAAGCCTTTCTGGATATGCACGTCACGCGTTATCAGGTATGACGGTCCGCCGTCTTCATCCTCGAAATCGCGGTGACATGTGAGGCAGTTGTCTTCCTGAGCCATGACAACAAGCGGCAACAGGCTGAGAATCAGTAATAACGATATTCTTTTCATCTTATCCGCCTCCTATTCCAGTATATACCCGAGCGCCGTCATGACGATTACGAACGCCAGCACGAAGATGCCGAACGCAGTGAACAGTTTTGACGGTTGGCCCTTGGCGGATTTACGATTCAAATACGGTACCAGCGCCCATATTAGGCCGCCGATAGTGAACAAGCCGATGCCGAACAGTTCACCTTCAATGAACCATATATGTGCCGGCAGCATCTTGAGCGCCTGGAACGCGAACATAAAATACCACTCCGGTCGTATGACCGCCGGCGGCGGCGCGAACGGATCGGCTTTTACTCCCAACGGCCAGTGGACAACACCGATTCCATCAGGAAAGATTACTGCCAGGACCGCAAGAAGATTCAGTACGATCAACCAGACAAGAAGATCGCGCAGGATAAAATTGGGAAAGAACTTCTGGTACTTCTTCTTCTCTGCGGGCAGATTCTCCCAGTGTAACGGTTCACTCATGCCCTGGCGTTGCAGGAATAACAGGTGACCGGACAGTATCAATGTGGTGAGGCCGGGTAGAATAGCCACGTGCAGACCGAAGAATCGTCCGATCGTCGCGCCGGTCACTTCCTCTCCGCCGCGCATGATAACCAGAATCTTCTGGCCGATTCCGGGAATGGCTCCGGCCATACCGGTGCCGACCCGGGTTGCGAAAAAGGCCAGTTCGTTCCACGGCAACAGGTATCCTGAGAATCCGAAAGCAAGTGACAATCCCAGAAGCGCCATACCGGACAGCCAGGTCAGCTCGCGAGGGCGTCTGTAGGCCGAAGTGAAATAGACGCTGAACATGTGAATAAACACGGCCAGGATCATCAGGTTGGCCGACCAGGAATGCAACGAACGAATCAGCCACCCGAACTCGACGTTGGAAATTATAAACCGGACCGACTCATAAGCGGAATCGGCGCCGGGCCGGTAATACATTAAGAGCAGTATCCCGGTCAATACCTGCACGACAAACAAAAACAGCGAGATACCACCGAAATAATAAAAGATCGAATGACTGTGAACCGGCACAACCTTGCCGCGCATGTATTCGACCAGCGCGTCGAGCTTGAAGCGTTCGTCAAACCAGCGGTAGATTTGGGCGCCCAGACTGTTATCAGCAGGAGTGTTGTTCATTACGCATCCTCCCGGCTGATGAAAATAGTGCCGTCGATTTCGTTAATTACGAATTGTGTCAAAGGTCTGGGCGGCGGCCCGGAAATATTCTGCCCGTTGTAATCATAGCGCCCGTTATGGCAGGAACACCAGATAATGCCGAGGTCGGGACGATGTTGCACGGTGCAGTCAAGATGTGTACAGATGGCGGTCAGCGCTTTCATTTCTCCCGCATCGGTAATGAAGATGATGCCCAGTTCCCGGCCGTACTTGAAGTATTTGGCTTTGACCGGTTCACCTTCAATATCCGCCCGCGCGAAATCCAGTTTTAATTGAGATAGTTTGGCCTCGCTCAGAGCCGGCGGCGTGATGTAGCGCGCCACCGGATAAAGAATCGATCCGAGGGTGGCCAGAGCGCCACCTCCGAGGAAAACACCGAGGAAACCGCGACGACTTGTTTTATTCTCTGTCACTTTACCTCCGAGATCGTTCGTCTTCTTAGCAGTCAACATTTTAATGAGACAGCCGGATAAAGTCAAACGGAAATCAACCCAGTTCGACCAGTATAGTCTCTTTTAAGGAGGTCGCTTCGCTAAACGACAGCAATAGCATCGATCTCCACCGCCACATCCCTGGGTAGTTCGCGAACCGCCACGGTCGCCCGCGCCGGCGGATCGGAGGCAAAGAACGATTCGTACACTTCGTTCACCTTGCCGAAATCAGCCATGTCCTTCAGGTAAATAGTAGTCCTGACCACATCGGCAAACCCTGCGCCGGCCGCCTTGAGTACAGCTTCGAGATTGGTCATGACCTGACGGCACTGGGCGGCGACGTCCCCCTCCACAAGTTCACCGCTCTCCGGTAAAAGGGGTATCTGCCCGGAACAGAACACGATATTACCCGCGGCGACTTTCACCGCCTGAGAATACGGACCGATGGCGGCGGGCGCCTGATCGGTTGTGATTATCTGCTTCATTTTTTCTCCATTCTCCATTCGGTATGGTTCAGGCGAGGTTACGGTTGTTCTTCTCAAAGATTATTCAACACAACATAACGAATATGGCTTGAGCTGTATTTTGACAACAAAAGAATACGAGCCTGTAATCAAAGACAGATACTCACGTTGTAAGTTTCACCTGATACCAGGGCAAGTTCGGCATTTACTTCTACTTCGTGTCATGCTGAACTCGATTCAGCATCCGGAAAACAAAAGCACATGGATTCCGGGTCAAGGCCCGGAATGATTTGCGACGAGAACTCTGCTGATATCGTTAATATCCCTTCGTCAATCCGTATTTTTGGGGGAGAAGGCCAGGGCGATTTC
>JAJRTA010000015.1 GCA_024278515.1 Candidatus Zixiibacteriota bacterium | reverse complement strand
TCTTTGATCTTTCAACAGAAAAGTCTGATGACGTTGGGCAGGGCTACTGATCTTTCTGCAGAAAAGTCTGATGACTGTTTTTGGGTGTGATTTATCCAATGATCAAATGTCGAAGAATCCCCCGAATACTCGAATAAAATGAGGTAAATACCCACCCTGAAAGTCAAAAAAACAGAGCCGAAAACAGCTACTCGGGAAAGTGGATGTAAAACTCCTACCCTTTCGCCAACTGCCTCAGCACCATGTGAAGGATACCGCCGTGGCGGTAGTATTCGACGTCGACAGGTGTGTCCAGACGCGCAATCATCGCGAAACTCTTCGTTTCGCCGCCGTCGGCGTTGCGGGCGGTTACAGTCACTTCCTGACGTGGTTTCATGTTGTTGGACAACCCTTCGATATCGAAAACCTCATGCCCGGTCAGGCCGAGACTCTCGCGAGTCTCACCATCTCTGAACTGAAGCGGCAGTACACCCATACCGACCAGATTCGAGCGATGGATACGTTCGAAACTTTCAGCCATCACCGCCTTAATCCCCAGCAGGCTGGTTCCCTTGGCCGCCCAGTCACGCGATGACCCCATGCCGTAGTCTTTGCCTGCCAGCACTACCAGCGGGATACCGGCTTTCTGGTATTTCATCGAAGCGTCATAGATCGACATCTGCACCCCGTCGGGGAGGTAAGTCGTTACGCCTCCCTCGGTTCCGGGGGCAAGCTGATTGCGCAGGCGGATATTGGCAAAAGTCCCCCGGGTCATCACCCGGTCGTTCCCGCGACGGGAACCATAGCTGTTGAAATCCTCGAACGCGACGCCGTGTTCGAGAAGATACTTACCGGCCGGTTGATCCGCTTTGATAACACCGGCCGGAGAGATATGATCGGTAGTGATCGAATCACCCAGCACACAGAGGGCGCGGGCAGCCTTGATCGGCACGATATCGTTCGGCTCCGGGGCCAGATCGACAAAAAACGGCGGTTCCTGCACATAGGTCGAGGCTTCATTCCAGGCGTAAATGTCACCATCCGGGCTGGCGATCCTGTTCCAGGTTTCGTTGGCGTCGAACACCGTGGCATACTGTTTACGGAACATCTCAGGCGTCACTACCGCACTAACCACTTCGGTTATTTCCTGCTGTGTCGGCCAGATATCTTTGAGGAAAACATCGTTACCGCCGGAATCTTTGCCGATCGGTTCGCTGGTAAGATCGATATCTACCGTCCCGGCCAGTGCGTAAGCCACCACCAGCGGGGGTGAGGCGAGATAGTTCGCCTTGGTATGCGGACTGACTCGACCTTCGAAATTACGATTACCGGACAGCACCGCCGATGCTATCAGCTCACCTGAGTTGACAGCTTCGACCACCGGTTCGGGCAGAGGACCGGAGTTGCCTATACAGGTAGTGCAGCCATAGCCGACATTGTGAAAACCGAGTTTCTTCAGTGGTTCGGTCAGACCGGCCTTATCAAGATAGTCCATCACCACCCGCGAACCGGGAGCCAGTGAGGTTTTGACATACGACTTGACCGTAAGTCCGCGCTCGACCGCTTTTTTCGCCAGCAGCCCGGCCCCGATCAGCACCATCGGGTCGGAAGTATTGGTGCATGAAGTAATCGCCGCGATAACAACCGCCCCCTGGCGCATGGTGTCCGAGATGCCGTTCACCGACACCTCGATTGCATTATCTCGGGTACTGTCAGGAAGCGCCAGACCACGCTCAGCCGGGGGACGATTCAGGTCGGCGTTGAATTGCTTTTTCATCGATGAAAGGGGTACCCGGTCCTGCGGCCGTTTCGGTCCGGCCAATGATGACTCAACAGTCGAAATATCAAGGGACAGGCTGTCGGTAAAGGTCGGCTCCGGTGAATCGGCAGTCCGGAACAGTGTCTGTTCCTTGGTGTACCTTTCGACCAGGTCGATTTCATCATCGGAGCGTCCGGTCATTCGCAGATAATCGAGGGTTGCCTGATCGACCGGGAAGAAGCCCATGGTCGCACCATACTCAGGGGCCATATTGGCGATCATCGCCTTGGTCGGTAGAGGCAGATCATCCAAAGCCGGTCCATAGAACTCGACAAACTTCCCGACCACCCCTTTGGCCCTGAGCATCTGGGTCACGGTCAGAACGAGATCGGTCCCGGTGACACCTTCATTCAGCTTACCGCTCAGTCTGAAACCAATCACTTCCGGGGTCAGCATATAAATCGGCTGACCAAGCATCGCCGCTTCCGCTTCGATCCCTCCTACCCCCCAGCCGACCACACCGAGCCCGTTAATCATCACGGTGTGGCTGTCGGTGCCTACGAGCGTATCCGGGAAAGCGACACCATCACGGGTCAGCACACATTTGGCCAGGTATTCGAGATTGACCTGGTGGCAGATCCCGGTAGCAGGCGGTACAACGCGGAAATTGTCAAACGCTTTTCGGCCCCAGTGCAGAAACTCGTATCGTTCTTTGTTACGCTCAAACTCCTTATTCATGTTGAATTCAAGCGCGCTGTCGGAGGCGTACCGATCGACCTGCAACGAGTGGTCGATCACCAGATCAACCGGCACCAGCGGGTTGATTTTCCCGGGATCACCCCCCATTCGTTTCATGGCCGAGCGCAATGCGGCCAGATCAACCACGGCCGGGACGCCGGTGAAATCCTGCAAAAGCACCCGCGCCGGTCGGTAGGGCAGCTCCACCGCCCCGACATTTTTGGCGTCGTATTTCGCTAAACGGGTTACATCGTCTTCAGTAACCGTTCGTCCGTCGATATTACGCAGCACAGACTCAAGAAGCACCTTGATTGAATACGGCATCTTTTCAAGACTGCCATATTGAGCCAGACTATCCAGCCGGTAAATTGTGTACCTGCCGCCTTTGGTATCGAGAGTTGCTTGCGCATCGAACGGGTTCATTTCTGTTCTCCTTGAACGGTTATCCGTATCTTTCAGCCTTCGTGACCGGCGCGTATTATATACTGAAAACATACTAAAGACAAGGACGGAGGGGCAAGGCGAAGCAAGTATTTCGGTCAGGCCGGACCGTAATATCATCGCGACTGGACACCGGACGCAGGGGTTTTAATTATCTCTTTGTTTCCCTGAGAATATCCCGGGGATGGTGGCACTTCTTTACCTGTTTTCGGCAAAGATCGTTCTATTCGAGTTTTTTGAAAACCATCATACCGGAAGAACCCACGGCGTAAAGTCGATTTCCAATGCGACAGAAGTCGAGTACTGTAATTCCCGGCGAGGGAGTTTCATCGACCCAGGTGCGGCCGCCGTCGATTGTCTTTTTCATGATTTCCGGGTAGCCGCCGAGGTATCCGACTTTCTCATCTATCATTTCGACCGCGACATAGATTTCTTCTTCGTTCAGATCGTTCACCCGCCAGGTTTTGCCGCTGTCAGCGCTGTATGCACACATCCCTTTCGGTCCCACGATAACACCGGTCGATCCGTTCAGCGAAAAAGCCCGGCAGCCTTTCTCCAGACCGGTTTGTTTGGTTTCCCAGTCATCACCGAGGTCATCGGAGGTGCTGATAGTGCCGAGGGCAAGCAGCCGCAACGGCAGACCGGGCCGGTAGAAAAATTCTTTGTAACCGATTCCGAACTGATCCAGTCTCTCGAAATCCTTGCCCCCGTTATCGGACCTCAGCAGCAAGCCCCCGAACGGGTTGTTTGTTTCCCGGGTAGCGCCGGCAACGACAATGACCTTCGGTGTCAACATCTCGACATCAAAGAGCCACGGCATGGTATCTTTGAGGCTCATGTCGTCCCAGGTGAATCCGCCGTCTATGGTCCGGAACAGGGAAGCCCCCCGTCCACAGACAAAACCGAGGTTGCCGCTGACAAACGACACATCTTCCAGGGAACTCCCTTTGGTTACACGACTCATTCTCCAGGTCATGCCGCCATCTACCGTACGACCGAGTTCTCCCCGGTCGGTGGTGACAAACCCGGTGTCCTCGTGTACAAAGCATACGCCGGTCAGGTTGGCCGAGCTGGGAAAATTGAGTTTCTGCCAGTCTTCGGCAACGGCAGTGCCAACGGCCGTCAGCCCAAAGGCTAAGGTGAATAAGCGAAATATGAGGTTTTTTGTTGTCATAATATCAGCAGCCTTTTTACAATCATAGTTCGGTAAAGTTGACCGATTGTTGATAACTATTGAAATTACGACGGTAGATCATCAAAGTCAATCAGTCGCTCAGACTCCTCAGGTACCGGAGATATGGCCAGTAAAACTATTGTCGAATTCCATAATGTCTTTCACACCTCGGACCGGGGTGAACCTATTTTTGAGGATTTGACTTTCACCGTGAAGGCCGGGAGATCTTTGATAATTTCCGGCAAAGCCGGTTCGGGCAAAACCACATTGATCGAACTGCTGCTGGGGCTTAAAAAACCGGACAGCGGAGCGGTGGACCTTTTCGGCGAAACGATCCGACCCGGAAGGCGGCGGCAACTGAAACGGGTGCGTCGTCGGATCGGCGGTGTGGGCGGGATTTACGATCTGGTGCCAAGCATGACGGTGGCTGAGAACGTACTGTTTCCCCTGGTGCTCACCGGCGAACGCCGGTCGGTGCGGCAGGAGCGGCTGATGAAGATGCTGACCGAGTTCAAATTGCTCAAGCAGGCCCATCTCCTTCCGCGTCAGTTGACCAGGGTCGAGTATACGCTGGCCCAGTTCGCCCGTGCTTCGATAGCTCACCAGCCTCTTCTGATATTAGACGAGCCTTCGGCGGGACTGGATCCATCGACCTACAAAGAGATATTCGAGTATCTTGTAAGAGTGTCATTATCGGGGCGGTCCATGATTATCATGACCTCGCACAGCGATCCGGACAATCTGCCGGAAGTCGATTTTCGCAGAATAGAAAACGGGAAACTGGTGTGAGAACGCTGATTCATATTATCAAAGAGCTGTTTCGCAACCTGTTTCGTCATCCCTGGACGGCGTTTAGCTCGTTTATGTCGCTGGCTCTTTTGTACCTGTTGTTTGACCTGTTCTGGATCGCCGCCGGAACTTCCGAGCGGTTCTACACCCAGTTGCTGTCCGAACTCGAGATGGAAGTATTCATAGAGCCGTCCGATTCAACACCGCTTGATCTTATGCCGGAGCTTGACGCTATCGCCGGAGTTGACAGCGTGGTCTATATTTCTCCCGAAACGGCTCGCCGCAGGCTGGCCGATCTGCTCGGTACCGATCTGCTGATCGGATACGATTCGGCCAACCCCCTGCCGCCTTCATATCTGCTGACTTTTCAGGAGTCGGCCCTCACTACCGAGACTATTTCATCCATTGCGGAAACTGTTATGCGGATGGACGGGGTTGACCAGGTATTCTATGGTGAAAGGTGGCTGGCCAAGGCGGAAGAGACACGGGGCGTGATTCTCAGTCTCGGGATGATTTTGGGGGGGCTGATTCTTCTGGCCGCCTTGATCGGATCGGCCAACAATATCCGCCTGATGACTCAGACTCGTGCGGTCGGTTTCCGCCAGATGCAGATACTGGGGGCGGGGCGGTTCTTTCTGGCGGCGCCGTTTCTGCTGGAAGGGCTGGTAATCAGTTCAATGGCCGGTGCGGCCGGGTGGAGTGCGATTCTTTACGTATACTCGCGGGTTACTTTCACCCGTTTTGAGCTGGTGCTGCCGACGATTCAGGAGATGGCCGTATTTGTCGGCCTTGTCTCGCTGGTAGGCATTATATCCGGATATCTGGGTATTCGCAGGATGCTTAAACAGTAATGAAGAAGTTGCTCGTCATATTTTCTGCGGTTCTGGCTCTCGGTGCTTCGGCTTTCCCGGGAAACAACCAGAAAGATAAGTTATTCGATCAAAAACAAGAGCTGGAGCAGATCCAGCGGGAAGTTGAGCAGGGTCAGCGCCGTCTGGACTCACTCAGGGCGGCAGAGTTGAAAGTGCAGAAAACGGTTTCCGAGTTTGATCAAAAGATAGCTTCCAACCGGAAGGTGATCCGGCGACTGAACAGCAAGCTCAGAAAAATCAAAAAAGATATCGAGACCGCCGCGCAACAGTTGGAACAAAGCCGCAACTTGTTTCACCGGACACAGGATAGATTTCTGAGCAGTTTGAAACGATTCTATCTGATCTCGCGCAGTCCCACGGTGAGCACTTCGGAAGATCCCAACCGGGAGGTGGAGCTCAACCGGAGAGTAGTTTATCTTTCGGCGCTGGCTGATTTTGAAGCGGGTAATGTGGCCGCCGCATCGGCTTTGCTGGGCGAGTCTATTGTCCAGCTTGACGAATTCACCGGGGAAAAAAGGAGGGTCGCCGGTCTCAAGAAAAACAAAGAGACAGCCACAGCTCTCGAGCGGAGTCGCAAAGAGCGGGAACAAAAAAGACTGGCCGCGCTGCGACGGCGCAAAGTAGAGGAGGCCGACCACCTGCTGATGCTTCAGCAGGCGGCTGAAGAAATGGAAG
>JAJRTA010000014.1 GCA_024278515.1 Candidatus Zixiibacteriota bacterium | reverse complement strand
TCGACAGTGTCGCTTTTGAAAATGAGCAGGTTGCTATCGAGCCGGCTGCTGACGGCAAGGTAGCGGGAACCGGATTTATCATAAGCATAATCCCTAAGGTCAAGGTCATGCTCGAATTTGGTTAAAAGAGCGGCCGGCAGTCGATCGGCCCCGGCGTGTGCAATGACGTTGAAACTATACGGATCATTCTCAGTCGCGGAAACAGTGTACGTACCCGAATCGGGGCTGAACGGGCCGTCATACCGCAGTTTGCGGGCCAGAGTCTCGATATGCAGTTTATTGCCCGGTTCGACAGCGGTAAACCGGAACAGGGTGCGATAGTAACCGTCACAGGCCGTTTCCACTTCAATGCTGTCTTTTGTTTTGATATTCCCAACCTGAGCATGTAACCCGTCAACAGAATCAATGAAAGTCAACGACGAATCCGGCCCTGACGAATCCGGCCCTGCATGAATTGCCCGGAACGAGTTTACATCCAGCGTTTGCCGATCCTTGTTCCTGAATTGCACTATACCCCGCCAGAGCCTGACCATGCCGACCGAGTCCGGAATATACGGAACATTGGATGTCAGCCGGTTCTCATTCGCGCACGATCTGGTAGTCGGGTTCACCCATATTTTCGGCTGTCCGTATACGGATAGTTCCTGACGCACGATTTCGGCGAATTTGCGCCTACGGAGTTCTTTGTCTCTCAGCGCTTCATAGACCAGGTTTTCCGGGCGGCCGCCGATAGTGTCGACGCTCAGCACATCAGGGCAGCGTATGCGGTCGATCCCGGGTATGTCCGCCAGCACTCCGGCCGGATTGTCTGTGTAGTACTGACTGTAGTCTTCAATCATCAGGTTTGCGCTGGAGAGGAAATTGGCGTACTCCGGAGGATTTTCGGCCTTTTCTATGGCTGTTTTCACCAGTTGCATGGCGGCCGTGATCCGGCTGTAGTATTCTTCGCTTTGGGGGTCGCTAAAGCGATCGCGATAATTGATGCCATAGTAATATAGCGCTCTGACACTTCCATCACGACTTATCAGTTCCCTGAACAACGGGTCGGCCGCTTCGTATTCTTCCGCCTTGTACAGTGAATAAGCGCGCAGGTATAGCGCCTCGCCGGAGTAAGGACCGTCCACGTCCACGTCTTGGAGAATCCGTGCGGCTTCCCTGTAAACCTGTTCGGGATTTAATAGAGTTCCTTCCGCGGCCAGTGTTCGGGACAGTCCTTCAAGGAACCGCGCCTCGTCACGGTTCAGCGCTTCGGTTTTAGTCACGGCGCAGGAGGTGATTCCTCCCTGTGTGTCCGGAGTATGACTGCCCCCGGAGCCGCTTCGGTACAGGGCGAAATATCGCTCCAACGCATCGGTGCATCGACTGCCGGCAGTACTCACTATCGAGGCGGCCAGCCTGACAAGAAACCTGATATCTTCCCGTCCCAGTCGGGACAGGCGCTCATCAGAAATTGTTTCCCCTTCGATTATTCCCAGAATCTCGGACCTTTGACGGGCTCGTGTTACAAGCTGGCGCAATCGAGGGTCGTTTTGCAGACCGGCTGTACGCACGGCATCCTCGAAATCATCGAAAGACCGACGGGCTTCCCTGATTGTTCTGACGATGCGGTCATTGTCCATATTCTCCCCGACCGCCGAATCCAGCAGAGCGTAACCGCGGAAGTAACTCGCTTCGGGAAAGAGTTGTCGTGACGGTTGGTTCGGGTCACGAACGGCCAGGGCATTGTTCAACCTGTCAAGAGCTTCAGTGGGACGAGCCTGTGGCAGGAAAAGGCCGCCGGAGCGCAGAGTGCGGTCGATTTTGGTCAGATTGGACTGTACGGTTGCAATCTTTTCAGGGGTATAATTGTCCCATTTGAAAAGAACTTTTTCCCATTCGACGACAGCGTCGGAGTACCGGTCGTAGTTGACTGTTTCAGCCGGGCGCAATTGCCTCGATTGGTCGGTAGCTTGAACGTAATCAATTGCATTGAAGTAGGCCTCAGTGGAATCGGCCATATTTACCGCCCGGTACAGCCGGGCGATTTCATAGAGCGCGTCTGACGATTTTATTAAGGCCAGATCAAGGGCCGGATTATCGGACAGATTTTCGGCAGCGGTATTAAAATACGCCTGTGCCTCATCAAACCGGGAGGCGAGGTCAAAAGCGGCTGTCGAATCCAGAGCGCCGCGACAGAGTAAATCGTATTTATCACCGACAGCCCCGGCCATTTCTATCTCACCAGCCATTATTCTGGCATATGCGCCTACGTTGTCCATGGCGTTCAGATCGACATTCAGGAACCAGTCGCGCGCGGAATCATAAAGCTGATTATCATTTTCTATCTCCGCTTTCCGGTAATCGCACCAGCCCAGCATGTATGTGGTTTTGGCGATCAACTGATTATACTGACGGCCAAGTCCGGTCGGGTCATTCATCAGGGTATCACGCACCCGGCTGTAAGTATCGGCGGCTTGAGATAGCAGAGCGAAATCACAATTATCCACACCTGAGTTGTAATCGGCAGTTGCCGCATCAACGGTATCGATGGCCAGATATTTATGGGAATCGGCCCAAACAGGTTTTGTGCCGAATGCCGTCAACAGCATGGTCACAATTACCGTAACCGTAACAATCATGATGCGTGGTTTATTCATTTTCCCAGATCCAGTCAATACAGTGTTCACGCTTACCAGCCTAAAGACATTCTTCTCACGCCTAAATCGGCTCCATAACACATCCGGTGCATGCGCAGGACTTCGATATCGCACATTTCGTAGCCGGGAGCCGGGATCAAACGCGAGACATCGATATTCAGTCGTGAGCGAGCCGTGTTGAACTCAAGATATACATCACCCATCAGGCAACCGCCGGAATAACGCCATCGTCGGACATAACTTTTCAGTTCATCGGCGGCCGCCGGGCAGCCGCCGTCTCGTACGTCATAAATATTCACAACGCGGCCGCGTTCGTCGATGGTAACTGTCATGCGAATACGTGGATTAACATTTCCCCACTTCTGGACAAATTGCGACCAGGGGATACATGGACTGTTGGCCCTATCGATCTG
>JAJRTA010000238.1 GCA_024278515.1 Candidatus Zixiibacteriota bacterium | reverse complement strand
GCGTAAATCTCATCCTGGCGGGCAAGATCTTCTTCTGAGATATTCAACATAATCAGGACCGGCTTATGCGAAAGAAACTGGTAGTTTTTCAGAAACCGCTGTTCAATTTCATTCGGTTCAAGATAAAACAGAGGTTTTCCATTTTCCAGCAGTTCCAGACATTTCTCAAGCAGGTCAAGTTCGGTCTTGATTGTCTTGTCACCGGTCAGTGTCATTTTACGCGTTTTGTTTTCGATATTGTTTTCGACAATGACCTGGTCGGACAACATCATCTCATCGCTCAGACTCCCGATATCCCGTTTCGGGTCGGCGTCGGGGGAAAAAGCGTCGACCACCATAATCAGCGCATCGACATCACGCAGATCGCTGGATACTTTCAACTGGGAGCCGTGCTTCCCGTCGCCGGTGAAGCCGGGAGCGTCAAGGAACTCGATCTCGGCGTAGGTTTTCTTGTCCGGCTGCACCAGCTCGGCCAGTTTGTCAACCCGCTCGTCAGGGACCTTGATAACTGCCCGATGCGAAGCCTGGCTGTAATCGCCGACTGTTTCCTGCTGTCCGGCGGCGGCGTTGAACACCGTGGTCTTGCCGCATTGTGGTTTGCCGATAATGCCAAGTTTCATAAGGGAAAGCTAAGACAAACACCGGGTGATAGCAAGTCGGATGTTGGGACTGAAGCATGTGGGGTCAATGGTTGACCTGTTTTTGACGATCTCTTAAACTATGTGTTTTATTTGACGGCTACGAACAACTCCCTTAGATTACGACTGCATGGAGAGTGCTTATGAAAATCGATCCTTCAATATTCAAAGCTTACGATATCCGCGGAACTTTCCCCGATCAGCTCACAACTGAAACCGCTGAACATATCGGACATGCCCTGGCTGAGTTTTTGAAACCCAACACGATCGCGGTCGGGCGAGATATGCGGTTATCATCTGATACCCTCTTCGAGAGTTTCACGCGCGGCATCAACGACGCCGGGGTCGATGTGGTCGATCTGGGGTTGTGCTCCACTGATGGTCTGTATTTCACCGTTGGGAAATTCGGTTATGACGCCGGGGTGATGATTACAGCCAGCCATAATCCGAAAGAATACAACGGCTTCAAAATCTGCCGCAAGAACGCCGAGCCGCTCACTGCTCAGGACCTGCAACAAATTCTCAAAATGGTTCAGAAAGCCGAATCGTTCAAAAAGTCACCATCCCGCGGCATGTCGGTCCGCAAGGATATCTCTGATGATTACGCGGCGCACTGCTTATCGTTTATCGATCCGGCAGTCATTAAGCCGTACAAGATCGTCATCGACACCGGCAACGGCATGGCCGGCGCAACATTGCCGCCGGTTCTGGACAAACTGCCGATGCTTGAAGTACACCGGCTGTTTTTTGAACTCGACGGCAGTTTTCCGAATCATCCGGCCTCGCCGATCGAGCTTGAAAACCTTGTTGACCTGCAGAATAAAATAGCGGAGAAGCAGGCCGATTTCGGGGTCGCTTTCGATGGTGACGCCGACCGGATGTTTCTGGTCGACAAGTTCGGCAAACAGTTGGGCGGGGATGTGGTCACCGCTCTGGTCTCCAAGTCGCTTTTGTCCAAAAAACCGGGTGAGACCATTCTCTACAATCTTATCTGTTCACGGACGGTGCCGGAATTAATAAAGAAACTGGGCGGTCAGCCGATCCGCACCCGGGTCGGTCATGCCTTCATCAAACCGCTCATGAAAAAACATAACGCGATCTTTGGCGGTGAACATTCCGGTCATTTTTACTTTCGCGACAACTGGTTTGCCGATTCCGGACTGATCGCGTTTCTGGTTTGTCTGGAGTTGATTTCAAAGGAAAACCGGCCGCTGCATGAAATGGTCGCCGAAATCGATCCCTACGTCCGCTCCGGTGAAATAAACACCCGGGTCGATTCGATTCCGGACAAGCTGGAAGCAGTCGCGGAGGCGTTCAGTGACGGCGCCGCTGATCGTGAGGACGGGCTGACTGTTGTCTTCGATGACTTCTGGTTCAACCTGAGACCATCCAACACCGAGCCGTTGTTGCGTCTGAATATCGAGGCCGATACTCCGGAAATACTGGAACAGGCAAAGGAACGATTGCTCAAAATTATCAGGTCATAATATGTCTGAAGACAGACGCGCCAGAATACTGATCGTCGACGATGACACCAATTTGCTCGATCTGATGGTCGAGACCCTGCAGGCTATCGGGTATCAGGCGGTCGGCGTGCCGGATGGGATCAACGCCCTTGATATTCTCAAATCTGAATCGTTTGATCTGATGATTTCCGATATCAAGATGCCCGGTCTTGACGGAATCGGCCTGCTTAAAAAAGTCCGTCGCTATTATCCCAAGCTTCCCGTGCTTTTTATCACCGGTTACTCCACTGCTGAAATGATTGGACGCGCCTCAGCCGATGGCTTTTTGGCCAAGCCGTTCCGTATTTCACATATCGAAGAACTTATTGAAGACACACTCGCCGGACGTCACACCCGTTCCGAAAAACCGGTCAAACGGATTCTGGTGGTTGACGATGATGATACTTTCCGCGGAACCCTCTCCGAGGTGCTGAGCGCGCATAATTACACTCCGATTGCCGTTCCTTCGGCAGGTGAAGCCCTGCGTGAGCTCGATCACGGCGATATCGATGTTGTCATCTCTGATATTCGGATGCCTGATACCGACGGCATCACCCTGATGAAAAAGATCAAAGAGATGAATCCGGAAATGCCGGTTATATTGATGACCGGGTTTATGTCCACTTTGGAAGCTGATCCGGAGAGTGATGTTACTGCCAACGGTTTTCTGCAGAAGCCGTTTAAGATCGATAAGATAATCGAACTTCTCAACAACCTTTCCACGGCATCTGCCGGAAAACCGGGTTAAGATCAATCGAGCGGCTTCAGTGAAAATGTAGCTTATGATCCGTGTCGGCTATGATGTCACCTCGCTGGCCCTCTCTCCCTACGGGGGGATTGCCCGGGTCTGTTATCATACTTTGACCGAAGCATTGAAACACGACAGGGTGGAGCCGGTCGGGTTCTACCGGTCGGGCAAGCCCGGCCGTGACCTCGAAAATCTTCCGCTGGTTCGATCACGCACCATTTCGCCCGAACGTTTCAGAAAGTTCGACATTGCTCACGGCTTGTGCCATCGTCTTCCCGGCCTGAGAGCCAAACGATTCGTCTATACGCTGCACGATGTCTGGAGTTTGTATCCCAACAGGTACCAGCCTCCTCACTTCCAGAAGAAAGTCGCCGCCCGAATGAAAAGGGACCTGACCAGAAGCGATTGCATTATTTCTGACAGCAACACCACCAGAGATAACCTGCTTAAACTCGAGCTGGTCCCGGCAGAAAAAGTTTATGTCGCGCACCTCGGCGTTCACGCAACGGCACCCGTGTCCGGTGACGCAACGACACAGCTTTCCCCGGTACTTTCAGATCAGAAGTATATTCTGTGTGTCGGTCGTATGGAATACCGCAAAAACCTGCCTCATATCATTGAAGCAATCCGAAACCTGCCGAAAATACACCTGGTTATTGTCGGCGAACCGGGTTTCGGTTATGACGAAACGGTCAAACCTGCCCTTGATAGTTTTGACAACGACCGGTTACATTTGTTTGACAGATTACCCCGGGATCTGGTTGCTGACCTGTATCGACACGCTGTTGCGCTGCTTTTGCCCTCATGGGAG
Organism: Candidatus Zixiibacteriota bacterium; assembly: GCA_024278515.1. Classification (GTDB taxonomy): domain Bacteria; phylum Zixibacteria; class MSB-5A5; order GN15; family FEB-12; genus JAJRTA01. The sequence goes on along the minus strand of JAJRTA010000238.1, from coordinate 6,912 downwards.
GAAGGGTTCGGAATGCCGATTCTGGAAGCGATGGCCCACGGATGCCCGGTGGTGACATCGAACTGCTCCGCGTCTGCTGAAATCGGTGGTGACGCCGCCGTGCTGGTTGATCCGAGCAGTCCGGCAGAAAGCGCCGAGGCTGTTGAGCGGCTTATTGATGACCCGGAACACCGTTCACGGCTTATTAAAGCCGGTTATGAACGCGCGGCCGGATTCACCTGGGAGCGGTACTTCTGTCGGCTGTTTACTATTTACACCGACGGCGTGTAAAAATATCACTTCCCGTAAATAATATGACCTCGTGAGCTTCTGTGACACAAAAAGTAAGCTATGGAAGAGCCGAAGCAATTTTATGTCCGCTGATTACACAGAAATAAACTTGTCGTAAAACAGTCATGTTTGTTGAAATGCTGCTGCTGTGGTAAATATGCTGTCGGACCATTAAAACGAAGTGTTCGTCGAGCGAACACCAACAGACATGATCATAACCGATTCATCATTCGTCCCGTCTAACCTCTCTTCAGTTTTCCCTGTTCGGCCATTTTGCGCTGACGTTCGACCAGGTTTCTAAGCAAACCAGGCCGGGGGCGGACTACCTGATAAGCCAAAAAAGAGGCCAGCACCAGCACTCCGGTTTCCTTAAAGAATCCGGTCAGAGCAAAGTAGAGAAAACCGTAAAGAGAGATAGCCGCGACCAGAAGTGCGATCGGTCGTGAAGCGGCCGCCAGGCCGTTCCGGAGATCCTCCTGAAAACTCTCCAGACTGACCACCATCGGCCGGGCCAAAAGTTTCCTTCGCCACCACCAGGCCACAAGACCCTGCGCCACCGCCAGCCCGACCAACAGGTAAAAAAGCGGGCGGGCCAGGTCACCGATTCTGTTGGGCGGAAAATAGGTGTGGGCCAGGTAATAACAGATATACAAAAGTACCGCCGGAATCAGCACATTGAAAAGCAGTGCGAAATACAGCGATCTGGCCAGAATGCGATGATAATCGACATCGGAATTATCGGACAACAAACTCATGAAGCCTCCAGCCGTTCCAGGATTTTTAAGAGCTTTTCTTCACGCGGCCAGTAAATGATCGACCATATTATTCCGATCGGGTAGAAAAGCAACAGGCGAAACATATCGCCGGATAAGAGGTACACTACCAATCCCCAGATGTAAACAGCGTCAATAAAGGACATTTTGGTGAGAGAAATAGCTGTCAGGTAGGACGCCGGATCGGTTTTACCCTGATACATCTGGCGAAACCTGGAAATCTGGATACGCTTGATCAGCGGCAGCACAAGCGGCACCGTCACGGCGAGAATAATAAACACATAAAACATGATATCCATCTCGCCGCCGGATCTCGGTTCAACCGTCAGCAGGTTACCGATAATCAGGTAAACCGCCGGGGCAACCACCAAAAGCAACAGGGACAGTATTTTTACATACTTCAGTTTTTTCTTTTCATCATCCGTGAGAATCCTCAATTCACCCTCTCCTTTCCTTCACGCACCTGTTTGAAAAAGAGCTTCATCATTGCAGCAATCTCATTTTTGCGAATACCGGACACCACTTCGATCCGATGGTTGAATCCCGTTTGACCGGGGATATCGATTATGGAACCGCACGCGCCGAACTTCGGATCAGACGCCCCGTAAACAATCGTCCTGATACGCGACAACATAGCCGCTCCGGCGCACATGGGACACGGTTCAAGAGTCGACACAAGGACACAGTCTTCCAGACGCCAGTCACTGAAATGTTCGTACGCAGCCGAAAGAGCTATCATCTCGGCATGAGCCGAGGCGTCATGGAGTTTTTCGGTGAGGTTGTGCCCGCGTCCGATCACTTTATCCTTAAAAACCACCAGGGCGCCTACCGGGATCTCACCTGCTTCAAAAGCCAGCCCGGCTTCCCTGACAGCCAGTTCCATGAAATGATCCAATTGTTGTTCGTCCATGGGTTTAATATAGACGCCATGTTCTGAGCCGACAATCTTTTTTGTAACAGGGGTTCGGCAACTACTTCTAAGTTCGGCGACAACGATGATATGCGGTAAACTGTTTCCTCTTATCCATTTTGGCCGGACAAAATAGCTTGTTTGTCCCGGTCGGGATGGTTATTATCTCAATATGATTCGGGATTTCCAACTGTATATTCATAAGTTTGTTTTTTGCAAGAACCAGGACAACAATATCCGGGTGATCAAAAGTCAGCCGGTGGGAACTTTAGAGCCTGGCAATATGTTTTTATCATTAGTAAAACAAGCGTTGTCTCCGGCTTTAGCCGTGATTGATGAGGGGAAAGATGGCTGACCGGAAGAAATACGCGCAAAAACGGAAGGAGTTTGAAGCTGAGGCGCTGCCTCATATGGATGCTCTGTATCGGACGGCTTTACGGTTAGCCAAGAATCAAAATGATGCGGAGGATCTGGTGCAGGAGGCTTATGCCAAAGCATACCGGTTCTGGGATAAATTCGAGTCGGGCTCGAACTGTCGCGCCTGGTTGTTCAAGATAATGACCAACATATTCATCAACCAGTATCGTTCCAAATCCCGCTCCCCCCTTTCGGCCAATATAGACGACATTGATGAGAACTTTCTCTATGGACAGTTGGCCGGGTCCGAGTTGACGGAAAATCCGGAACAAGCTCTGTTCGCCAAGATTTTTGACGATGATGTTAAGAAAGCAATTGAAAACCTTCCCGATGACTTCAGAATGGTTGCCGTGTTATCTTTCCTCGAGGGGTTTTCCTATCAGGAGATCGCCGATATTGCCGATCTCCAACTCGGAACGGTCAAGAGCCGACTCCACCGAGGACGAAAAATACTGCAGAAGCAACTGTTCGACTATGCTGTTAAGAATGGGTACATCAAGGAAAACGCATAATGAACTGCCAGGAAGCTCTGGACCTTCTTTATGACATAATCGACAAAGAGGCAAGCGAGATCGACGCCCAAGAGGTGCAACAGCACCTTGACGGTTGTCGTGATTGTTTCAAAATCTACCGTCTCGAATCAAGCATCCAGGCGCTAATTCAGGAACGGCTGAAAAACAACGATCAGCCGGCCAATACCGAGGTGCTGAAATCTCGTGTTATCTCTAAGCTTGACGCTATCGACAGAGAAGAGAATCCCGGCGCTCCGCCGCGTGTTTACAGCCTGGTAGCCAAAGTGATGGTGGCCGTGGCCGCGGTGGTGATTATAATAGGCGCCGTATCGCTGGGTTCTGATTACTATCGTCATGTCAGCCTGTATGTGCCTTTTGAAGAAGCGCATCACGAGCTGGCCGGACAGCCGTTACCCGACGACCCTCCGGTCTCCACTTACCTCGGACTGGATTTTTCCGATATAGGCGCCCGGACCGGTTATGCGCTGGTCTCTTACTCGAAAGAAAGTATCAACGACGTTGAAATGGCCCATTTTGTATACAGCAACGGAAATTCTTCGGTGTCCGTTTTCGCTGTTCCGAAAGATGACTATCCTATCCCGCTTGATCTGGCGGAAAATTCCGTAACTCGTAATGGTATTGTTTACTTCGAGCATCACTGCCGGACGTGCCATCTGCTGTTTCATCAAGTGGACGGAGCGGTAATCATTACCGCTTCCGAGCAGGAGGATATCGACCTTTTCCCTTTTTCACCTCAGGAGAAGGTTTCCGTCATTAGTTTGTTGTTGCCCTGAGCAACATTCAGATTTTAACTAACCGGGATGGACCTCTTCCCGGTTTTTTCATGCTTAAAACCACCTGTGTGCAGGTTAGCGGTACCTCTGGTCTTGTTGTCGCTGGTTGCTCAAGGGTTGAAGGCTGAAGAATATCTGGACAGCACGAAACAAACGCTGGCCATACAGGTGCAACATGCGATCTACAACGATGATTTCGCTCTGGCCGATTCCATCGGACAGGTTCTTATTGATAAATACGCCGAAGACCCGATAGGCCCTTTCAGCCGTTCGGCTGCTTTGCTTGGAAGGATGTTCGACCGGGAAGAAGCTGAGCCGCGTGATTCCCTGTTGGCGCTACTTGATATTGCCGACAGTCTGGCCGGATGTATCCGGGACACCTGTTCAAACGCCACTGCCGCCTGGATGAGTTTCTTTCGTGGCCATGTACGTTCGTATCGCGCCATGTATGAATCAAGATTCGGCTCAAAACTCAAAGCGCTGAGGCTTGGTTTTGACATTCTCTCCGAGTATGAAAAAGGCAGGGAATTCGACAGCAGTTGCTATGATCTGTATCTCGGACTCGGGCTGTATCACTACTGGAAATCGTCGAAAGGCGGAATCCTGAGAAAAGTACGTATTCTCAAAAACGAAATGCAGCGCGGAATCGACGAACTGCGGCTGGCGGCCGATTCTTCACGAATCTCCCGGGAAGCGGCTCGCAATTCGCTGATATGGATATGGCTGGATCAAAAAGAATATGATTCCGCCCTGACCCTCAGCTTACGGATGTCCGAACAGTTTCCCGACGGAAAACTCTTTCTGTGGCCGGCGGCTCAAGCCTATTTCAAAAAAAAGCAATTCAGCAAGGCGGCCGGGATCTACAACCGGCTGCGACAACGACTCGAAGCCGATCCCGGCAACTATTACAATCTCATCGAATGTGATTATCAACTCTACCGATGCTATGAGGAACCTGGAGATACCGTATCAATGAAAAGTCTGCTCGAACGTTTTCGCGGTTACCGTGAACAGATCCCTGATGACACCTCCCGACGACAGCGTGACAAACTGAAATATCTCATACAAGCCGCCAGGTCCCGATATCCGTCCGATTGAGTTTTAATACGCATTTTTCCAATGCTACTCAGGAGTCACAGGGGGCTGCCGGGTGGAGAGTTTTTTTGCTATGCTCCGGCTTGACCGTGACATTAATAGTGTTACCATAAAATCACAGTTTATGTAAGATTGAAAAGGCTGTCATTTGTCGTTTGAAGAAATCATATTGGTGTCAATCGGAGGGATCCTTGTCGGTTTTGTCGGCGGGTACGCCGGTATAGGGGCGGCGCCTATTCTGGTTTTTGTATACGGCTACTTCCTCGGCTACCCGCAACACACAGCTCAGGGGACAGTGGCGGCCATTATGCTCGGACCGATGAGCGCCGGTGGTGTGATTGCCATGTGGGAGCGGGTGTGGAAGTACCGCATTACAGTGTTAATCGGAGTCGTTACCTACGCCGTCTTCTCATATCCCGGCGCCGTATTGGCCTATTTCTTTTCCAATCTGACCCTACGTCTCATTTTTGCTGCGTTTCTGGTGTTTCTCGGTATCAGGACAGCTTTTGGCGAATACAGAAATAATCCCGATAACATCAGTGTTTCCCCTGGCCGGGGAGTGTCGATCCCGCTGAATCATTTCAGCGTTGTCGTCCTTGGCGCAATAATCGGGCTGGTGGGCGGGTTCCTTGGTATTGGAGCCGGAGTCCTGATGGTCCCTCTGTTGATCTGGTTGTTCAGGGTAAGTAAAAATGATGCGCGCGCAATTTCGCTGGCCATTCTGCTCCCGCCGGTCAGCATCGGGGCCGTGTGGAAATATCATTCGGAAGGGGATGTCAACTGGTGGGCGGTGCTGGTCGGGCTACTGGCCTATATGACCAGCAACTATTTCGGCGCCCGATTCGGCAGCCGTCAATCCGACAGGGCCTTCAACTACTTTCTTGCGGTGCTGATGGTCGTCATCGGGATCGTATACAGCCTGGCCTGCTTCAGCTTATAGATAAATATTCGGAGCCTCGTCTGATTTTTCTGTTTACAACCCGAAAAATATAGCCAGCCCGCAGGCCAGTAATGCAAACCCGGCCAGGGCATGTGAGAACCGCTCGAGACTACGAAACTTAAACACAGTAAGTCCTGTCAGGATAACAGCTACCGAGATAAGCATTGTGCCGATTGTCGCTACAGCAAAAACCCCGGCGACAAGAAGCATTCCCGACGTACTATTACGAGCCTCCGGGTACATAAGAATCGGTATCAGCACTTCGCACGGGCCAAACACGAAAATCGTGAACAACACCCAGGGAGTGATACCGGTTTTTCCGTCCTGACCGGATGGTTCTCTATCCCCATGGTGATGACCCGGATGCGGGTGTTTATGACCGCCTATTATGTGTGAATGGCTATGTCCGTGGTATGCTTTGCGGATTCCCCAGATAAAATATACCAGCCCGAAGGCTATCAGTCCGTATGCCGCAAGGTCTCCGCGAATCGATTCCAGTCCTTCCAGTTTTGACAGCCCGATCCCGAAAGCGACACCAATAAGTCCAAGGATAATCGAACCGAGCACATGCCCTACTCCACAGATAGCGGTAATCGTGAGCGCCTTCTTGAACGACCAGTCTCTGGCTTTGGCCATCGCCACGAACGGCAGGTAATGATCCGGTCCGATAACGGTATGTATAAAACCCAACCCGGCCGCGGTGGTTAACAGTGCTGTCATTTCAGTATTCATAGTTTTTCCAATAATGTAATAAATACTCTTTGTTCAGTTTCACTATAACGATAACACTCAGGCCTGAAAATATCTAATATTTATTACGTATGAAAAAACAAAAATGTCATTTTTGGGCCGATCCATGCCATGCTTGAAATCCCGTTGAAAAAACTCTTTTTCAGGACTACAAACCGGCCACAACGGTAATAAACCTTCGTTAATCCATATTTTTATGGGTGCGTTGCCTAATAGTAGAATGTTACTGAAGGATTTGAGTTTTTCAGATACGTTTCCTCACATGAGATGTTACGTTCTACCGGATTGCGTTTAGAAAAAAAATCTATCAAAGCCTTGACGAATTGCTGGAGGATGTTGATAGTTGGTTGTTGGAGTATAACGAGCAACGGCCACACAGTGGCAGGTACTGTTTCGGCAAGACACCGATGCAGACGTTCATTGATTCGCTGCCGCCGGCCAAAGAGAAAAT
>JAJRTA010000237.1 GCA_024278515.1 Candidatus Zixiibacteriota bacterium | reverse complement strand
TCTCCTTTGGCCGGGCGGCCAAAAGAAGTCCGTCGCCTGAGAACTTTCTCTATCACTCCGGAACTCTCATCGATGCGGTTGAACAGCACATCGTCTCCGACCGCCACCGGTGTAGTGGCGACTGTCTCTTTTTTTACTTTCTGACGCACTTCGCATGATATCCGCCTCCCATCCTCGGTGCGAACGTCAAAAAATTTACCGCGTGTTGCTACGACTATACCAGGCTCAAGCTTATCCATATTCGCGTTCAATCTATCGGGAACCGATCACACGAGCAAGCATAATCGCCCCCGTCATACGGCGCCCGAACTTGTCTGCTCTTTGTACGGAAATATCGGGCTGCCGTTCACTTTGCAGCAACCGGGGTAATTAGAAAATCGGCGATCACTTCGGCTGCCAGAGTGTGACTGCGGGCATTGAAGTGCATAGCGTCGGAATAGGCATCATCAAACAGATCGGAACGCTCATCGAATACTTTTTGAAGATCGATAACATCAACCTTGTTATACTGACCGACCCGCACAATCTCTTTTTGATATGTGCTGTGGATCAGCCCGAGTTCGGTCGGCATCCCGTTGAAGTAATTATCCGATGATGCGACAGGAGGGATAAGCAGAACCGGCCTTGTATTGTAACGACGGGCGGTGCGAATTATCTGCCGGAGATTATCAAAAAATTCGTCGCGGGTAACCCTGCGAACTCCGGACGTGTACGACTCGGGCTTTGCGTTCCGTTTTTCGATTAATGGGAGAAGCGTCTTTCTCAAAAACCGGTAAAACCTGAGCCGGCTGAGCTGATTCTGCAAATAAACGATCGCCGGAAACTTCATCGGCTGCTCGGAATCACGGATACCGTTTTTGGCCTGACGATGGTCGTTCCAGCCGAACATTATCAGCACCAGATCAGGCGACAGCCTGATCAATTCGTCTTCGAAAAAACGTTTTCCCTGAAACGAACTGTAACCGGGGATACCGCCGTTTATGACACTTACACAACCGTTCCATGATCGATTGTTCAGTATATTCTCGAGATTCTGCGGCCATGTTTCATCATCGGCCACCCCCCAACCGAAAGTACAGGAGTTGCCCAAAGCGACAATACGGTAACACCTCTTCTCGTCCGAAACCAGGGGGCCGCGTCGTCCCTGCCCGTTGATCGTGTAAACAAGCCCTTCGTAAGCTCGCGAATGTACCGTCATGTCAGGGCGTAATCGCCAGAACTGACGACAGCATTTTTGATAAACCTGTGGAAACCCGATATCCGGATGCAGCGAGAACGCCGGGGCCTGATAAGACAGGTCGATTTCGCCGAAGGCAGTCACGCCTTCAATTGTCGCCACAAACAGAATCAGTGACATTATCGCCAGAAAAGTTCTGGCCAGCAGATTCACTCGGGGGAAAAACCTGGTTGTGACCCCGTCGGAGACATAGATTACTCCGTCTTGCGCATTTATGATTCAGGTGTATATGCGTAGGAATCCTTGACAGACGCCAAAATGCGCCCGGTTTCTTATGTATTTAAGTATATCTATATTGTCTGCTTCTGTCAAAACGGAAAACGGTTCGGGACTTTCCGTTTTTAGTTGTCATCGTATATCCTTGTCTGCTTATCAGCAACGGACATGACAATCCACTGCGGACGAATCGTTGAATTGCGGGGGGCATTTTGGAGGTCGGGTGGATATTTCTTCCGCTATTTGAGTAGAACTGATGTTTGCCTGTGTTTTCAATTTTTCGTATCCTTGAAGGGATGAACACAAAAGAACAAACGGCTCTCCCCGGCGCTCATATTAAGCCTGTGGAGATTCTGATGAATAAACCGACCAGGGAACCACATTTGGAATGAAAAGTCTGATTACCAAGATATTCGGCACCAAGCATGAACGTGACGCCAAAAAGATGCAACCGTTCGTGCAGGAAATTAACGAACACTACGAGAAACTGCGTGATCTGTCGGAAGATGAGCTCAAGGGGAAAACCGACGAGTTCCGGCGGCGGCTGAAAGAGGGGGAAACTCTTGATGATATCATGACCGAAGCATTCGCGGTGGTCAAAGAGGCCTGCCGTCGTCATGTCGGTACTTCATGGAAAGTGGCCGGTATCGAGACCGAGTGGAACATGGTCCCCTTCGATGTACAGTTAATCGGCGGTATCGCGTTGCATCAGGGGAAAATTGCCGAGATGGCTACCGGTGAGGGTAAAACACTGGTCGCCACCCTGCCGGTTTATCTTAATGCGCTCGAAGGCAAAGGGGTACATGTCGTTACGGTCAATGATTACCTTGCTCTGCGTGACCGTGACTGGATGGGTGCTATCTACGAGTACCTCGGTCTGATGGTCGGGGTGATTCAGAACCAGATGACCAACGCCGAGCGACGCAAGATGTATGAATGTGACGTCACCTTCGGAACAGCTAACGAGTTCGGGTTCGACTACCTTCGGGACAATATGTCGCAACGGGTCGAAGATCGTGTTCACCGAAACTATAACTACGCCATTATCGACGAGGTCGATTCGATCCTCATCGACGAAGCTCGCACGCCGTTGATTATATCAGGCCAGGTGGAACAGTCCGGGCATGACCGTTACCGCGAAATGAAACCGACCGTCGAGCGGATTGTGCGCAAACAACAGACTCTCATCAACGACATGATGACCAGGGCTGAGCGTCTGCTCGAGGAAGGCAAATCCGAAGATGAGTTCGAGGCCGGTATTCTGTTGCTGGCGGCCAATCGCGGGGCGCCCAAAAACAAACGATTCATGAAACTGCTGAAAGAGCCGGGCATCAAAAAACTGATGACCGAAGTTGAATCGGCTTTCATGCGTGACAAGAAGACACATGAAATCGATGACCGCCTCTATTATTTCATTGACGAACGCGAACACTCGATCGCCCTGACCGATCTCGGCACCGCTCAACTCACTAAAGAAGAGCAGAAACTTTTTGAGATTCCGGACATCTCGACCATGCTCTCGGAGATTGACGGCGACGAGTCGCTTTCCGTTGAGGAAAAGCAGAAAAAAACCGAAGAGATCTACCGTATTCACGGCGAATACTCGGAAAAAGTACACGCCATCAACCAGCTTTTGCGTGCCTATTCCCTGTACGAGAAAGATGTCGAATATGTCGTACAGGAGGGGAAGGTGATGATTGTCGATGAGAATACCGGCCGTATCCTTCCCGGACGACGGTATTCCGACGGTCTTCATCAGGCGATTGAAGCCAAGGAAGGTGTTCGTATCGAGGCCGAATCGCAGACCCTGGCTACCATTACCCTGCAGAACTATTTTCGCATGTACAATAAGCTGGCCGGTATGACCGGTACGGCCGAGACGGAAGCGCAGGAGTTTTACGACATTTACAAGCTCGATGTGATGGTGATACCGACCAATGTGCCGGTGATCCGTGATGACATGGAAGATGAGATCTATCGCACGCGAAAAGAAAAGTACGATGCGATCATCAAAGAGATCATTGAGAAGCGTGAGCAGGGCCGACCGGTGCTGGTCGGCACGGTGTCGGTTGATGTGTCCGAGACGTTGTCACGGCTGCTGAAACGGCGCGGCGTACCGCACTCGGTGCTCAACGCCAAGCATCACCAGCGCGAAGCGGAAATCGTTGCCAACGCCGGGCAGGCCGGCAGTGTGACTATCGCCACCAACATGGCCGGTCGTGGTACCGATATCAAGCTGGGCGAAGGTGTGGTGGAAGCAGGCGGATTGCACATTATCGGAACCGAGCGGCATGAATCCCGTCGTATCGACCGTCAGTTGCGCGGCCGGGCCGGACGTCAGGGCGACCCCGGTTCATCGAAGTTTTTCCTTTCGCTCGAGGACGATTTGATGCGGCTGTTCGGCGGTGACCGGTTGGGTTCGGTGATGGACCGCCTCGGCGTCGAAGAAGGCGAAGTGATCACGCACAAGATGGTTACCCGGGCAATCGAACGGGCGCAGAAAAAAGTCGAAGCACAGAACTTCGCCATTCGTAAACATACGCTCGAGTATGACGACGTTATGAACGTCCAGCGCAAATGGATCTACGAACGCCGCCTTGCCGCCCTGGAGCGGCCCTCGATCAGAGAGGAAGTGGTTGAACTGATCGATGAGGTTCTGGGTATCCTGATCGACACCCACTGCCCGGAGCAGACCTATCCGGAAGAGTGGAACATGAAGGCGCTTACCGACGACCTTCGGAAAATTTATCTTTTGAACTTCGAGTACAAACAGGAAGACCTCGAATCGCTTACCCGCGAGACCCTGAAAGAGAAACTGCTCGGTGCGGTGATGAACTTCTACAACCAAAAAGAAGCGGCCTACGGTGACGAAGTCATGCGTCAGCTCGAACGGTACGCCGTGCTGTCGACTATCGACCGTCACTGGCGCGATCATCTGGCCGAGATGGAAGAGCTTCGTACCGGTATCGGACTGAGGGCCTATCACGGCGGGATGGGCAAACCGATCGATATCTACAAACGGGAAGCGTTTCAGACGTTTCAGCAGATGGTTGAGACGGTGGACAAAGAGATTGTCAACCTCGTTTACAAACTTCAGATCAGGGAACCGGAAAAGTCGCGCGAAGAACGTCGCCGGGAACGGCAACTGGTTTCCTCGCACGCCAGTGCTACCGGTATGGGGATGACGGCCGCGCCGCAACCGGAACTGGCCGGCGGACCTCAGGAGAAAAACCCGATGGCCGAAGCGTCACAGGCAGGCAAACAGACCCGTACTTTCAAACGGCAGACAAAAAAAATCGGCCGCAACGATCCCTGCCCCTGCGGCTCAGGCAAGAAATACAAGAAGTGTCACGGGCAGGCGTAAACGATCGAGTCTTTATGAGCGCGTTCCTGATAGGGCAGGTTTGATTCCAAACCTGCCGGGTCCGTGCCCGGCAGATGTCCGTATATGCCGCTTGGCCCCCCATACTGCCCCCCTAATCCTCAAACAGGTCGTCGAAACGTTTCCTGCGGTCGTCTTTGGACTCTTCTGCCGAACGGACTCCGCCTGCTCGCTTGAACACATCACGCATCTGGAAGAAATCGCAGAAGTTGGACTTTTCCTTGTTCACGATATTGGTTTCGATCGGCTCCTTGCACTGAAACCGTCGCCCCGGTTCCCAGTGACGGCAGCCGCGACAACATCTCAGATCGGCCAGACAGTGTTCACAACTGTCGGAGCGGCCCACCCTTCCCTCAATCCCGGTGGGACGGCCGCAGTTCCAGCAAATAAGTCCGTCAGTCGCCATTTTCTCTCCCTGAGTTGGTTAACCCAATATAACAATAGCGGTCGACCTAGCAACCTTCGAATGAGAAAGCTATCGCGGCGACAGGTCATCGGATGTAAGTAACGCGCCCGGTCGGTATTTCCCACAGTCAGGTCGATCCGGTTCACGGTTCCGGCATAGTTTATTATGGTCGGATACCGAGTTGTTTCTTGACACTGAAGCTGCCTGCCTGTAACGTGGACCGTACTTTTGATAGAGGTAATATGACCAACTCAGGTTCCGATCCCACTGTCAAGGTTCTGGCCGCCGAAACAGTCACGACTGACGAGAAACCGGCCGGTCGTTACACGGTGCCGCTGGTTACGGCGGTGATTATCCTTTGTGGTATTATCCTGGTGGCGGTATTCCGTAACGATATAAACGACTACGGGGTCGCGCTTTTGACTCGGTTTGGGCAGGGCTGGGTGGATGTAATCCTCTTCTTTGTAACGGCCTTATCCTGTACGCCGCTGATGCTCCCGGTCTGGGGCTACGCTGTGGCCGGGGCGGCAATGGGACTGAGCGTAGTCCGGTTGTCGGCTGTGATGGCCTTTGGATCGGCGCTCGGTTCGTACACTACATTTGCCATCGGGCGTTACCTGTCGGATCGTCCATGGGTGATGAAGCGGTTTCCCGACCTGCACAAAAACCGGTGGACCAGTGGAAAATCGCGTCTTTACGTATCCCTTGTGTTATTTTTCGGGACTGCCTCACCGTTGCCCAGCGACGTAGTTTATGCCGCCTGCGGGGCGAAACGGTACCCCACGTTACCTTTCCTTGCCATAATGGTCGCGGCCCGGTTTGTCCGCTACCTCTATCTTGGCTACGGTTTTCTTTATTTCAGCGACTTCTTTTAGTTTTAGGATTTTCTGCTGTTGATAATCAATTTATCCATCCGATACTCGGAGGGAGCAACTTTTGGGCACGCCGTCGTTGCGCTATCTGCAAGTCATTCATATATTTGCCATGAAAAACATCCCCCGGAAGTTAAGATTCGGGAGATCAAACCGATAACTTTCAAAGTATGGATGAAGACTTTCTGATACAGGATCTGAAGAAGGCCGAGGTTCATCGCGAATCGGCCAGACTGCTCGACCGCCGTCCGGAAAAACCGCTTTGGCGCGAGTACCTCGAAACCGGCCTGCTGGCTTTGTTCGCGGCGGTGTTGTTGCGACTGTTTGTAGTCAGCGCTTATCGGGTCAATTCCGGTTCGATGGAGAACGCCTTGTACGAAGGGGACTACCTTTTCGTCAACAAGCTGGCGTATTCGTTCGGGCAGGGACCGCAGATCGGCGATATCGTGGTCTTCAAGTACCCCAATAACCCCAACAGGGATTTCATCAAGCGTATCGTGGCTTTGCCCGGCCAGACAGTTCAGGTGGCCGACAAAACCGTGTATGTCGATGGTGAGGTCGCGGCGATTCCGGCCACTTCCAAGAATACCGACGGACGAATACTCCCGGGTGAGCTTTCCTTCCGGGACAATTTCGGACCGTACGAAGTCCCGATAGGTGAGTATTTCGTTCTCGGCGATAACCGGGACGACAGCCGTGACAGCCGCTTCTGGGGTTCGGTACCTGAAGAGAATATCCGCGGTAAAGCGATATTCATCTACTGGTCGTGGCGTCCGGATCCGGATCATCCCGGCTGGTCTTTTCCATACGTGATCGACCTGATCCAGTGGATCGGCTGGGGAATCTACAATTTCCCGTCGCATGTTCGCTGGGATCGGCTCGGCGCCTCCCTGTGACATGTCGCTTGGTATTTACCTTCATTACCCCTTCTGTCGTAACCGGTGTTCGTATTGCGATTTCTACAAAGAACTGTATGACTCCGACCTTCAGATCCGGTTTTTTGATGCCCTGACTATCGAGACCGAACTTATCGCTCGTAAATATGCTCAGGGGCGCAGGGTAATCTCTCTCTTTATCGGAGGGGGGACACCTTCACTGATGCCGTCCGACCGGCTGGCTGCATGGGTCAAACAGGTTCGGCAACTGTTTGATGTCGAAGAGGACATGGAGTTCAGCATCGAGACCAACCCTGAGTCGGTGACGCTCGAGCTTTTGACTGCCTTTCGATCGATCGGTATCAACCGGCCGCTTTTTGGTATTCAGTCGTTCAATAGTGACCTGCTTATGCTTATGGACAGAAAACATTCTCCCCGGGACAGTCATCGGGCAATTTATCATACCAACGCAACAGGTTTCCGGAACTTCGGAGTCGATCTGATCTTCGGGTTGCCCGGACAGACGGCCAACATGCTCGAAGCCGATTTGGAACAACTATTTGATCTGGCTCCGCCGCATATCTCATTCTACCAGTTGACTATCGAAGAAGGCACCCGTCTGGCGTCACAAGTTGCCGACGGAAGGATCAGGATACCCGAGGAGGAGATGAACCTGGCTCTGTATCGCCTCGGTGTCCGGAAGATGGAAGAGGCCGGGTACAAACGCTACGAAGTGTCATCGTTCGCTCAACCAGGGTACGAGTGCCGCCATAATCTCGGCTACTGGGAAGGCGCTGAGTATATCGGGCTGGGACCATCGGCGCATTCGTTCGTAGATAACCAACGGTCGGCCAACCAAAGCTCGCTGTCGTTGTACCTGGAGAGTCTGCACAAACAACAGCTTCCGCGTATTATAGATAAATCCGGAATCGAAGAACGCATGACCGAAGCGATTATGCTTGGCCTGCGCCTGACCAGAGGAATCAGCCGTGAGCAGTTTCAAAAGAGATTCGGCTGTTCTTTGCAGAGCCGTCTTAATCGAAAACAATATGATTTGCTGGTAGAATCGGGCCACCTGATTTCGGATGACGATTCTCTGAGGCTGTCTGGTGAAGGGTTCAATCTCATCGATGAAATCACCGGGCGATTGTTATCAAAATAAACCTGTCTTCATAAATAAAGAAAAGGCAGGAGCCGTTGACTCCTGCCTTTTGCTTTTGGCTAACCTGCCGATTTATAAGCGTCGGAACAGGTAAAAATCACTATTTCATCAGAATCATCTTGCGAGTCTCAACAACCCCACCGGCCTGGAGACGGTAGTAATAGATGCCGCTGGAATTGCCCGTGGCATCCCAGGTGGCTTCGTGCCTGCCCGTTCCCAGTTGCCTGTCGATTAACGTAGCCACTTTTTGTCCCAGAACATTGTAAACATCCAGGGTGACTTTCATCGCCTGAGGCAATGTGAAGGAGATTGTTGTTTTCGGGTTGAAAGGATTCGGATGGTTCGACAGATCCCACTCCAGCGGACGCTCAGTATAGCTCGAGAATCCGGCAACAGCATTAGTGACCGTAATATTGGCCGTAGGGCGATATTTGTTACCGGCATTATCCTCAACCTTGCCGCGCCACTCCCAGTCGGTCGCACCGGACGGAAGTCCGCTCAGAGCAAAGGAGGCGGTGTAGGTATTGTCGAAGTGGTTAGTGAGATTCTGCTTAACCTTGTTCTTATTGGCGTCCCTGAGTTCCCACTCTTTCTTCTTTATATCATTGAAGTTGACTCGATCGGTCCATACTTTCATATAGATCGTTTCATTGACATTGAATGTACGGTCATCGGTTGAGAAATCAGGATTCTTTGAAAGAATGAACCCTTCACCGGTCACCGGACCACCATCGGTAACCGTAATGTAAGAAGTACGGACGAGTTGATCCGATCCACAGGGATTCGAGACCGACAGCGTAACGGTATAGGTCCCCGCGGTGTTGTAAGTATGGTTCGGGTTCTGGGCGGTGGAGGTTCCGCCGTCACCGAAGTCCCAGTTCCAACTGTTCGGACTGTTGGTGGATTGGTCGGTGAAACTGACCGTCAACGGTGTGTTCCCCGAAGTGGGCGAACCGACAAAATTCGCAACCGGGGCGACACAAGGATCCACTACAATGTAGTTGGTGCGTACCATCTGATCCGAACCGCTGGCGTTGGAGACGGTCAGGGTTACCGTGTAGGTCCCCACGCTGTATGTGTGGCTCGGGTTCTGGGCGGTTGAAGTAGCCCCGTCACCAAAATCCCAGTTCCAACTGGTCGGGCTGTTGGTCGACTGGTCGGTGAAATTGACCGTCAACGGATCGGTCCCGGTAGTAGGACTGCCGACAAAGTCGGCCACCGGAGCCGGAGGCGGACCGGCGGTGACCGTAATATTGGCCGTGGGGTTGTATTTATTGCCGGCGTTGTCTTCGACCTTGCCCCGCCACTCCCAGTCGGTAGCATTGGATGGTAACCCGCTTAGAACAAAAGACGCGGTGTGGGTATTGTCGAAGTTGTTGGTAAGATTCTGTTTCACCTTGTTCTTATTGGCGTCACGGAGTTCCCATTCATCTTTTTTCATGTCGTTGAAATCGACCCGGTCGGACCAGACCTTCATGTAGATTGTCTCACTGGTCGTAAACGTACGGTCGTCAGTGGAGAAATCAGGATTCTTAGAAAGAATGAACCCTTCACCGGTCACAGGGCCCTGGTTGACCGTTATGTAATTGGTCATGGTAACAACATCTGATCCGCAGCTATTGGTTGCGGTCAGGGTTACCGAATAGGTACCGGCAGTATTGTAGGTGTATGACGGATTCTGTTGGGTAGAGGTGCCCCCGTCGCCGAAATCCCAGCTCCAACCGGTCGGGTTGTTGGTCGACTGATCAGTGAAGTTCACCGTCAACGGAGCATTACCCGAAGTCGGCGAACCAGCGAAACTCGCCACCGGAGCATTACACGGTGGTGTCGTAACGGTGATATAATTGGTTCGGATCAGTTGATCCGAGCCGCACGAATTAGTCACCGTCTGTGTAACCGTGTAAGTTCCGGCCGCGTTGTAGGTGTAACTCGGATTGGCGGCTGTTGATGTGCCTCCATCTCCGAAATCCCAACTGTACGATGTCGCGCCCGTTGACTGATCAACGAAATTAACTGTCAAAGGATAATCACCACTCGTCGGTGAGCCGACAAAACCGGCCACCGGAGCCGTACAGGTAACCGTTATGTAGGTCGTGCGAACCAGTTGAGTGGACCCGCCACTGTGCGTGGCCGTCAACGTTACCGTGTAGGTTCCGGCTGCGTTGTAGGTATAAGACGGATTCTGGGCCGTCGAAGTGCCCCCGTCTCCGAAATCCCAGCTCCAACTGGTCGGGCCGCCTGTCGACTGGTCGGTGAAATTAACCGTCAAAGGAACCTCGCCCGAAGTCGGAGTACCCGTAAAGTTAGCCGTCGGAGCAACACAAGGATCAACCGTTATGTAGTTCGTCCGAACCAGTTGATCCGAACCGCAACTGTTCGTAGCCGTCAACGTCACTGTGTAGGTCCCGGCCGCGTTGTAAGTATAACTCGGATTGGTGGCCGTAGAAGTCCCGCCATCACCGAAATCCCAGGAGTACGACGTCGCATCCGTCGACTGGTTCGTGAAGTTGACCGTCAAAGGCTCCGTACCGGTTGTCGGTGAGCCTACAAATCCGGCCACCGGGTTCGGGTTGACCGTAATATAACCGTTCTTCGTCACAGAATTGTTGCAACCCTGCGATGAACTCGATACGGTCAGGCTGACATTGTAGGTGCCGGCCGCCGAGTAAACATGACTCGGATTCTGGGCTGTCGAAGTGCCACCGTCTCCGAAATCCCAACTCCAGCCGTCTATGCCGGTACCGGTCGAAAGATCGCTGAAATTGACCGTCATCCCGGCACAGCCGGTAGTAGGAGAACCGGAAAAATCAGCCGCCAGATCACAACCGCCACCTGCCGCGTTGAGACATTTGAATACATCAACAATACCTACACCAACATTCTTGGTCTGATTGTAGGCTTTGACATTGGCCGGATCGGTAATGATGTTGATCTTATCAGCCGCCGAAAGAGCCGGATTGTAAGACTCAAGCAGAGCCACCACACCGGCGACATGCGGACAGGCCATCGAAGTACCGGACATCATAGCCACATAGTCCACACCCGGGTTGGCCGGATCGGTGATGGTACTCACCACATCCACACCGGGAGCCGCAATATCCACCCAGTTTCCATAATTGGAAAAACTGGCCGGATCGCCGGCTTTGTCGGTAGCGCCGACATCGAGACAGTCACCGCGACTGCCAAGATAGTCCGCTGCACTGGAATTGCTGTTACCGGCCGCCACACAGATGACAACATCCTGGGCGATCAAATAATCGGCTGCCGCTCCAAGACCGCCGCTGTTGGATGAACCGAATGAGCAGTTGATCGCGGCCACATTCCAGCCGGCCGTCTTCAGGTCGGCCATGTAGTACATCGCCTCGGCCACGTAGTCCATGATGACCACGCCGGTCGCGCCGTAAATCCAGTAATCCAGTACATAACCAATACGGCAGGGGACTACTTTGACACCATTACCGCCGCCGGTAAAGGTGCCGTCACCAAAACCACCTGCCACGCCGGCTACCGAGTAACCGTTATTGGTGATTGCGGCTATCGTACCAGCCGTGTGTGTGCCGTGACCGTCACCGTCGGACGGGTCATTGTCGGCGCCTCCGCAGTCGATATCGATACAGGGATAGGAATACCAGTTGGTACGATCAACAAAATCCCAGCCAAGGATATCGTCAACGTACCCGTTGCCGTCATCATCAACATTGTTACCCGGAACCTCATTGGTGTTGATCCAGATATTACCGTTGGTGCTGTTGTCGTTGGGACCGGGCGGGTTGCTCCCCCCAAGGTCTCCATGGTCGTACATAGTGCCGATGTCAAGATCACCCACTAATACTGTCTGTGAACCGGCCTCCATATCCCAGGCCATGTCGGCTTCTATACCGTAGGTATCCCAGTAATGCCACTGGTCGTTGGGATAACTCTGAGGCGGATTGTCATAATAAGTGTCGTTCGGTGTCGCGTACAGAGTATGGATACCTATCCGTTCGACCCGCTCGACATCAGGATGAGACTCATACGCACGAACAGCCTCTTCAATACGGTCAGGATCCACATACACCTTGAAATGACGAGCCAGCGCACGACCTTCGGGAGTCAGCGCCTTCGGGCTGCGTTCGACTCCGGGGAATTGCGATTTTGTCTGAGTCACTCCGTAACGAGCGGCCAGATCATCAAAACCTGAAATTGAAGAAAGGGCGTTGGAAGAACGGACGTTTTTGGTGCGGGTTACGTCAACGTTATCTTTCAGGATAACGATGAACCGATCAGGAACCCATCCTACGAAACTTGAAGTTGAATTGTTGATATACTTCGAAGGGTTCACATCCAGTACCTGAGCATCGGCCAGAGCCAGGACCGGCAATAAGAGTGCAAGAAGCATAAAGGCGATTAACAGCTTTCTCATCGCTCCTCCGTTAAGTTGAGAAGTTAGTTCCCTGAAATTAAAACATAGACGAGACGACCTATATTACATCAACACCTCCTGAATAGTTTAATGTTGGAAATACGAACCATATCGGCATGTTATTAATTGAATGCGTCATCGATTTGTTCATGACATCTGCGTTTATCAAATATATAACTGTTCTCGCATTCTTTGCAAGACAAAAACGCGTAAGATTGTCCTATTAAAAAATTTTTATGTATCAAAACGGACCTGGCCTGTTACGGAATTACCACCTTAACAAGAACAACCGGTGGCGTTTTTTCGCCACCGGTTGTGGTAGTTTATCGGTCACGTCGTGGTTCGGATCGTGTGTGATCTCAAACCATGATGTGTGATCAAACTATTTCAGAAGAACCATCTTCTTGGTCTCGGAGAAGGAACCGGCATCCAGGCGGTAG
>JAJRTA010000236.1 GCA_024278515.1 Candidatus Zixiibacteriota bacterium | reverse complement strand
GTATGGCTGCCGCTTACAAAACTTTCTACCAGCTCGGGGGTTTTCTTATTCATACCCCGAATCATCAACTTTCTGTTATTATCAGGACGTTTCGGTTCCCATTCTGTTTAACCTCTGGAACCAAAAAAGATGATGATGGTTTCATAGGTCAAGCTTATTACAGCCGTGTAAACTTGTCAATCTTTTTCAGGTCAATAACTTACAGGCAACAGCCGGCTGTTGGAAAAAGTGACCGATCACAACTGGGTTAGTGGTCCGGACACTCTCTGATGTGCCAAAAAGGGTGACTATCATCCAGCCTGCTTACACTCCGAGTCGGCGCTCCGCAAGTATATTGACAGCCACCGACAGGTCGTTACGCCGGACCAGCTCAGGCATCCAGCCTTACACACTAAAGCTATGCTGTAAATAAAGGGCTGTCGGCTCAGGCTATTGTCGGCGCTCGGGAATTCGCAGCCCCATATTACCCCGGAAAGGGCCCGGCTAACAATTAGGTTGACACCTGCCGAAATAAGTAGTAGTATACGCGCCATATTTGGGGCCATAGCTCAGCTGGGAGAGCGCATGACTGGCAGTCATGAGGTCAGGGGTTCGATCCCCCTTGGCTCCACAAAATTTCAGACTCCTGCGGATTGTCCTCAGTCCGTGGGAGTTGTTATTTTTAACAGCTTTTGATTCAAGGCGCTGTTGGCCGGGTTGTTTCGTCAAAAATCAATCAAGGGGAGTATTATGGATAGTTTGCTTATCCTTTTGTCACTGATTTCATTGACGATACTATCCCATACAAAAAACGTCAGGATGTACAGTTCTTTGTCGATGCTTCAAAATATCAGCCTACAAGACACTTGAACTCGTCTGTGCAAAGAGGGGGATGATGCTTGTAATACCGCTTCAAACTTGCTCGTACGGCAGCTCGGGATTATCATATTCTCATGTCTGCCTACGCTAAGCTGCGCCGGGATCTGGTCGCCGCATCGACCGTGGTTGACGGTGAGACAGTTTACAATCTGAAAGACCCGATTCGCGGGACTTATTTCAGGCTTCGTGAACCGGAATACTGGCTGGTGCGACAGCTTGACGGGGAGACATCATACGACGATATCGCGGCGCGATTCCAGAAAAAGTTCCAGCTCAATATCAGCGGAGAGAATGTCAGGCAGTTTGTCTATGCTCTGGCCGACCTTTTCTTTTTAGAGGACAGCCGGTCCGAACAGGCGGTATCCCGGCGCAGCTACCGGACAAAAGAACGGTCGTCTCTTTTCTCGCGGCTGTTGTTCGTAAAACTGAACGCCTATCGTCCGGGACGATTTCTCGACTGGCTGGCGGCCGCCTATCGACCGCTGCATAACCGGTATGTTTTTGGCTTGATATGTCTGCTGATACTGGCAGGGTTTTGGGTGGTGTTCACGAATCCATCGTATTTCGCATTGTCCATGCGGGGTGTGTTCAATATCAGCTCGATACTGGTGATAGTGACATCGATCTTCATCATGATCGTCATACATGAGTTTGCCCATGCCGTGGTCTGTCGGTATTTCGGGGGAGAGGTGCGTGAGATGGGCTTTCTTTTGCTGTATTTCCAGCCCTGTTTTTACTGTAATTTGTCCGATGCCTGGCTGTTTGAAAACAAGCGACATCGTCTCGCGGTTACTGCGGTTGGTCCGTTCTTCCAGTTGATATTGCTTGCGGTGGCGGCCCTTGTCTGGCGGGTAACGGTTATCGGAAGCGCGGTCAACGATCTGGCGCAGATTGTCGCCGTGATCAGCTACGTGACTGTTTTATTCAACTTCAATCCGTTGATCAAACTCGATGGATACTACCTGCTGGCCGACTGGCTGGACATTCCCAATCTTCGGGCGAAATCGTTTGGTTACCTGGCGCATGTCATAAAGCGGAAAATACTCGGCTGGCCGGTTGCTCCGATGGACATCTCGCGCCGGCATCGCCGGATATTCATAACTTATTCGCTGCTGGCTGTGGTGTACTCCGCGTTTCTGCTTACGTGGATATTCCTTGTAATAGCTTCTTTTCTGGTTGCCGAATTCGGCAGGTTCGGATTGTTGTTGCTGGTGGTAGTCTTACTGTATACTTTACGACAGACATTTTTCAGTATTGCCGCGGGATTTGTCGAACATTTGAAGTATATGAATACCTTATTCAAAAGACCCTGGCGGTTGTTTGCCCATGTTGTTGTAGTAGTATCTGTGCTGGTGCTTCTTTTGGCTGTGCCGTTCCCGAAACGGGTCACCGGTGAGGTGAACATCCGTCCGCTTGCCGAGTGCACGCTTCGCCTGAACGAGCTTGGACTGCTTGAGACAACCTACCGGCGGGGAGGTAAGAATGCCGACCGTAAAACCAGTTATCTGCAGATGGCTTCGACAGACATGGCCTCCCTCCACTTGTTGCGACTGGTCAAAGACGGGCAGTACGTCCGGGAAGGTGATTCGGTGGCCGTACTTGTCTCGAACCAGGTTTCGCAGGAGATAATGTCGGAGACCTCGGTGCTGGAGAAAGCTGTAAGAGAGCTTGAATTGTTGAAAGCTCCTCCCAAGAAGGAGGCGATCGCCGAAGCTGAGGCGCAGATCAATGCCGCCCGTGCGAATTATGAACAAAAACTTCGAGACTACAAACTGGTTTCAGAATTGGCGATGAAAGAATGGGCGGCCGATTACGAGTTGAAAGCGGCCGGATCGGCTGTCGATGTGGCCGAAGCTGAACTGAAAAATCGTGAGGCGGCCTTGCAGCTTCTTTTATCCGGGCCCCGGCCGGAGGAGATTGCGGTTTTACAGGCGGAGATTGACAAGCGGAAAGCAAGACTGGACTTTCTGAAATCTCAGCAGGCGGCCCAGACGATTCGAGCGCCGATGTCCGGACGGATTGATTTGAAAGAGGAACCCGGACTGTTATTGACAATTGTCGATGATCAGGTAATCGAACTATTGGTGCCGGTATCCGATTTCGATGTTGATCTTGTTAAGGATGATTTGGCGGTCCGGTTGAAAGTACGTTCGTATGCTGATGATGTGTTCACCGGCCGAGTGGTGTCGGTTCCACAAAGCGCGCAGATATATGATGACAAAGCTGTCTTTCCGGTGTCGGTACTTGTGGAAAACGATGATGGCCGTCTTCGCAGCGGGATGTCGGGATATGCGAAGATCGAATGCGGCGAAACATCACTGCTGGCGTTGATCGCACGTGAGATCGCATCACAGGTACGTGTAGAGTTCTGGTCGTGGTGGTAAGTTTTTCCACATAGAGAAATAATTGCCCGCAATGAAGTATCGGGAGGGGTGCTATGTCGGCTTGATGCAATCAGAGAGGGTTTGTCCTATTTTTCGGTTGACATATATCAATATCTGTTATATTCTAAGTATATCTTCGGAGTTATTTGATAGTTAGAGAAAGTGTTCTGGAGAACACTTGCTCCGAGGTGAACCGATAGGACTACAAGGAGGTGAGTGAATGAAAGATTATAAGCTCACAGTCGAGGTCCTTGAATCTCGAATCGCCCCGGCTTTCAGCCTGGGTGGACAGTAGAAGTCTCAAGGCCCTCGTGGTCAAGAAGACTCCGGCAGGTGTTACGGCACCTGCCTTTTTTTAGGTCAATGTCCGGGCAAGCCGTTTTATCTCATCAACCAGAAACCTGTTCCGAGGCAGGTTCTGATACAAGGCTTTATCTTTCGGATCGGTTATGCCGTCGGATATCCTGCGGGCATTTTCCAGCGCTTTTCGATAGCAATCAAACGCCTCTTCATAATTGTTCATCTGAAGGTGCATCTTTCCGAAGAGAATATGAGCGGTGATAAGCTCCGGGTTCAGGCCGTATTCCGCGGCAAGATGGATTGATCGAGCGAGAAAAGATTCGGCTTTTTCGACCTGATCTGATTTCAACATCAGTTCTGCGGCGAGGTTGTTCATCCAGGGCAGTTCGATATCGTTGTGCCGTTGTGTTAAACCTTCAATCAGGTTCATATACTCGTCCGCATCCGGTCTGACTTCGGTCTGTTTCAGTCTTTGTCCGAGAGCATTGAATTCTATCAATAACGACTCCCGTTCGAGTTTCAACTCGGAAGCCAGCGCCCGCGCGCGTGACAGATAGTCCGGGTTGTCCGATAGCCTGGTCAGCAGTACCAGAGCTTCCAGTTCCTGTGGTTTATTGCTGGCCGCGGCCCGTTGTTTCATGATTTCGGTTGCTATCTCGATCGCTTCGGCGATATCGCCGACCTTATGACGGAGATCAGCCCGACCGATCTCAAGGCGAGCCAGTCCGATAGGATCTTCAATTTCAGAGTATAGTTTCTTTGCCTGATTGTAATAGTCTTTCGCTTCGCTGTAACGTCCCATTCGCTTGAGTGTGACCCCCATGTCACCGGTGAAAGCGGCCAGGTGCGGTTGATCATTCAACTCCCCGGCCAGCTTCATACCTTCCTGCAGATAAGTGATAGAGTGCTTGAGACGTCCCATGCCTATCATGATGATAGTCAGGTTTTCGAGGTTGAAAAGGATCTCTTTCCGGGCGCCTATTTTGCGGTTGATCTCAAGTGATCGTTCAAGAGTGGAAACAGCATTGTCAAGCATGCCCCGCATTTGATAAACATAGCCGAGATTGTTGAGAATACGGGCTTCTTCCAGTTCGTTGGCGGTCTTGCGGCAGATATCTACTGAGAGCTTGAATGTAAGGGTAGATCGAACCAGACGACCACGCAGTGCGAAAATTTTGGCGATATTACTCAGAGTCGAAGCAACATTGTCGAGCGCCTGAAGTCGTCTTTGAATTCTCAGGGCGCGACGATAACTTTTGAGAGCTTCATCATATTCCGATCCTATCCAATGAAGATTCCCGATATTGTTAAGGCAGTGGGATATTTCGAGCTCATCCCCGAGTAGTGAGTAGATCCGCATCGCTTCGTCAAGCGATTTTTGTCCGGCCTTGAGATCCTGTTTTATCTTGTACAGATCTCCGAGGTCTTTGTATGTCTCGGCAAGCAGTTTGTCGGCCTGGTGATTCCGGTATAAGCTGATAATTGTTTCATACACCTCGAGAGCCTGCTCTGAATCGCCCGATTCTTTCAGGATATCTCCCTTGCACATCAGTAATTGACGTATGCTGAACCTGCGGTGGGTCAGATTCGCGAACCTGATTACCGATTCGAGTATCTGCAGGGCCTGATGTTTTTCATGTGCCTTGTTCAGCTCGATTGCCGCGACATAGGCGTTCCGTTCGGCGGCTTCAAGCTCACCGGCCTGAAGGTAGAGGCGGGCGGCGTGTTCATGCAGCCCGGATTGCTCGGCGCGGGCGGCCAGTTCCGACGATATGATTTTTACTGTCTTCGGTTTCAACAGTGGCAGGACAATCTCGACAAGCGCTGGAGCGACATTGTGGCCGGAATTACTTACACAACCCAGTTTATTCACAAGCTCCAGTCCTCCGGCCACGGCGGCTTTAACGGTATCCCGTTTCAAGCTGAAGGATCCTTCGCTGTATCTCGTCAAAGTTTGCCGACGCATTCGACATGGCCAGTAGATATCATTGACAAATCGGAAATGAGTTTTATCCAGCAGCAAATTGCCGCGCTGAAAATTGTGTTCGAGTAATAATCTGAGATCCCGCGGGTTTCCGTCGGTCAGCCGATCAAGACGGTCCGATTGAGCCGGGGAGATATCCAGCAAACGGGTTTTTATTCCGTCGTAATCCATTGCGCCGATAATCAGGTGTTTCGGGCGGATTGCTTTTTTGAATGGGTATGTTGCGCCAACTGAAGCTAAACCCATACAGGTATGCCGGGCCGATTCCGGTCTTCCGGCAGGGTCGCGGTGTAAAAGGTTCATAACAAGCTCGGACAGTTCGGAGCTGATATCCGGTCTCAGTTCTTTCGGCGGAGGGGGATCGACTTCCTGTAATCGGCTGTTGGTGCGCACCGGATCAGGATCGTTCGGATCGATAAAAGGGTGTTGGCCGGTGAGTGTCTGGTACGATATGACCCCAAGTGAAAACAGGTCGGAACGATGATCGCATTTATTGTCGCTCAAAGTTTCCGGTGCGGCATAGCCGACAGTTCCGATACCGGCGCGTGCGTCTTCCGGTTCAGTGTCAAGGCGGCCCAGCGAGAAGTCTGACAGCTTTACATAGAACAGATGATTATGGAAACACTGTTTCCAGTCGGTCGGGAGGAATATATTTTGTGGTTTCAGATCACCGTGTACAATTCCGCAGATATTCAGGTAGTGCAGGTTTGCCGCGAGCGCGCTTATTATGTTCAGCGCAGTGTTGAGGTTGTCGATACGTCCGACCTGATCAAGAGTCGGCCCGTTGCATAGTTCCATCAGAAGGAAATCAGGACATTCAACAGTCTGATGAATCAGCCGTACCAGTCCGGGAAACCTGTGTGATCCGACAAGCGCTTGTTCGCGGGCAGCCAGTTTGAGAAACTCACTGTCGCTTGTCTTACCGGATTTATCGGGATATTTGAGCGCCGCTTCACGATTCAGTTCGTCCACACAGACTCGGGCCACCAGGGCTGTCCCCCCCTTACCGATCTGACCCAGGTACCGAATACTGTCCGGCAGGCAGGGTGGCTTCATAATACCCTCGTAAAGTTGGTTAAGCCCGGCGGCGGCGAGGCAGAGTCACTCTAAAGGTACTGCCCTGGCCGAATGTTGAAGATGCCGTCAGTTTCCCCTTGTGACTTTCGACGATTTTGCGGCAGTTGGACAGCCCGAGACCGTGGCCGCCCTTTTTGGTCGTAAAGTGAGGCGTAAACAGCTTGCCGAGCGTTTCTTCCGTCATTCCGATACCGTTATCGGTTATATCCACGGTAACCAGATCGGCCTGCTCATCGTAGGCGGCTATGATTCCGATTTCTCGTTTGAACTCACGCCCTTCGTTTTCTTCGGCGATAGCCCGTTCTTCAATGGCATCGGCGGCGTTATTAAGAAGGTTCATCAGGACCTGCTGTATTTGTCCCACATCCATTTCCAGGTTTGGTATGTCCTGAGCGAGGTCGATCGTAAAATGCATCCGCTTGAGACGCGGCTGTACACGCAGGGAGAAGAGCATATCTTCTATCAGGTGCTTGATGTCATAGTTGATATACTCCGGTTCCGGCTGGGCGAAATCCATCAGGTTGTCAACAAACTTCTTGATCTTAAATATATTATCGACAATCGATTTGGCGTTGAATTTGGCTTTGTCCAGTTTGTTGCGGTCGATGTTCATGCCCATCAGTTCAGCGTTGGTCGCGGCTATGGCCAGATAGTTGTTCAGCTCGTGGGCGATAGAGGCGGCCATCTCACCCTTGGCGGCAAGTTTTTCGGAAAGAATGACGTATTTCTCCATGAGGACTTTTTCCGTAATGTCCTCGATTGTGATGATAAGGCCGGATTTGCCGTCCGGCAAAGCTGAGGTGGGCGTGATTTTTATCGACAGGACTTTCTCGATGTAACCGGTGTTGTGGAAGTAACGAGGGTCGGCCAAATCCTGTCCGGTGGCGATAACGGTATTGATCATGTTGCGCCAGCGAGCCCGCTCATCCGGCTGCAATAGCTCCAGAAGCGGGGTCGAAGGTTTGTCGTCACCCAAGGCGCTGACGGCGTCACTGTTGATTTCCAGTATTTCAAGTGCGGTCGAGTTGATGGTCGTAACATTGGACTGGTAGTCGATCACGATCATTCCGATCGGAGAGCTGTTGATTACCGACTCGTTATACTTCTTCAGATTCAAAAGTGAATCATAATGAGCGGCGTTGCGCAGAGCGCCCGCTACCGCCTGCGCGTATAATTCAAAGAGATAGAGATCAGATTTAAGGAACATGCGGGCCTGGTTGGAGTTGTCGACATAGATAACCCCGATCACCATCCCCTGCTCTTTGATAGGCACGCACATTATGGAACGCAGGTTGAGTTCAACCACTGATGCCTGTTGGGCATAACGTTCGTCGCACTGAGCATCGGAAGTGTAGATGGATTTACCGGTTTTGGCTACCTGGGTGGTGACGGAACTGGATATCCGGAACTCTTCCTGTGACATCTTTTCTTTTTGCAGATTATGTGCAGTACGAACTTTCAGTTCGTTGTTCTCGTCGATGAGCATGATCATGCCGCGCTCCGCCTGCATCAGTTCTATCGCTTTGTGCATGACGATTTTCAGGACATCATCGAGAACCAGGGAGGAGTTGACCGCCTGCGATACAGTCAGAAGAGCCTGCAGGTCAGCGGTGGCTTTTTCACCATCGGCATCCTTGATGCGGATGCGTGGATTAGTATCCGCCACTTCATCAAGAGTGGCTTCCAGATCGGCGAAGATATCGCCGGATTTCTTGGCGGCTGTTGCCTTGTCGGCGGTGCTGTCAGTGTGACTCGGGGCTGTTTTATTCTCATGCATAAGTGACATCAAGACAGACTTTCTGTATATTATTTACACTGTTTCAGTTATCGGCGAGATGATTGGGGAATTAACCCCGGAAAAGCTTTCGGCAGAGATTAAACGGCGAAAAAGGGCCTATTGCCGGCGCACTTCCGCCGGAGAAAAAGAGTAGGTCTCAGCGGAATACTCCCTGCGGCCGAAACCGGTCAGTCTCAGAAACTGTCTGAACAAATATTTAAGGGCCGATTCTCCTCTGCTGTCTGGGTCCGAGGGGCGCTCTAAGTTAATGCCGGACAGAGAGATGCGAGCGATGCCAGATTTCAGGCGGTAGCACTGAAGACTGGCCGGAGCCGTATACCCGACCAGGTCAATTATTATAGAATCAGCCAGGTATCGGTGCAACCGGCCAGGACTGACGAATCGTCCTCCATAATCAATATCAGCACCCATAGACTCAAGCAGATATGCCTCGCTGAGAATCCGGTAACTTATCGGATAAAACCTTGTTTTTCTGCCGTTGTCCAAGCTCTGAAGAACTTTC
>JAJRTA010000235.1 GCA_024278515.1 Candidatus Zixiibacteriota bacterium | reverse complement strand
TTTGAAACGTGAGATAAAAAAGTGATAAGAGTTTGCTTTGTCTCCGTGAAGACGGGAATTTTTCTCCGGGCGCATTCGTTGAAACGATACAAGCTGAAGGATAAATATGGCTGCCGATGTTCGAGTTGTTTTTGTCACAATTCCTCGCGATAAGGCGCAGGAAATGGCGCGCCTGGTGGTCGGGAACCGTCTGGCCGCTTGTGTCAATATCGCTCCGCAGATCGAATCGTTCTACTGGTGGGAGGGGCAGGTGCGGTCCGACAACGAAGCGTTGTTGATTATGAAAACGACGGCTGCAAAGTTCGATGATTTGCGTTCGTTTGTTGTTGAGAATCATCCTTACGATCTTCCCGAAATAATCGCCCTGCCGGTCGAACAGGGGTTTGAAGCGTATCTGAAGTGGGTCATTGATGAGACGGGGGAGAGGACCGCTTAAGTGAAATGCCCCAACTGCGGACATGAGGAAGATAGGGTAGTCGACAGCCGACCTTCGCAGGACGGGCGGGCTATCCGTCGGCGTCGGGAGTGTCTCGGATGCAATGAGCGGTTCACTACCTATGAATATGTCGAGCAGTCGACCCTGACCGTGATAAAATCAGACAACCGCCGTGAGCCGTTCGACCGCACCAAGCTGGTCCAGGGTCTGAAACTGGCCTGCAATAAACGTCCGGTTTCGGCCAAGCAGATCGAAAACATGGCCGACCAGGTCGAGGGAGAGATTAACAGCCGTTCTAAAAACGAGATCGAAAGTCACGATATCGGCGAGATTGTCATGAAACATCTTCGGCAGGTCGACGAGATAGCCTATGTCCGCTTCGCCTCGGTCTATCGCAAGTTCAAGGATAAAGAAGAGTTCCTCGAGGAAATGAAGAAGTTGCTTGAATGAGGGCTGTCCCCACTGCTATTTTCTTGACAGATCAGGTGCTCCCGACTATCATGCCAGCCGATAATATCTGTTGTCAGCCACCATAGCTCAGATGGTAGAGCAACTGATTCGTAATCAGTAGGTCAGCAGTTCGATCCTGCTCGGTGGCTTTGTTTAATTGTTCCATAAAATAGTCTCTTTTTTTCTGTCAGGGAGGTAGCAGCTTGCCATAAGTCTATAATTGATATTGTTGTTAGTACCCCCAAAGAGGGTTTCTCTCTACTTATTACTGTTCATCACTCGCACCTTTTTTCACAAAATCTTTCCGGTTTTTATTGAATTGTAGCCCATCGTTTCCTATAATAAAGGGAAAGAAAGATAGAGAATCCGATCGCCGGGCCGAATCTTACAGTCTCAACCGGCGTTGAATCCCCGTTGTTGCGGGCTTTGGAAAGGGAACCTCGATGGTGGTTGCTCAGAAAAACAATGTCAATACCGATCGCTGGCCGATAGCTCCTGCGATCAAGGGTCTCAAATCCTCGATACTCAGAGAAATACTCAAGACCTCGTCCCAGCCCGGGGTTATTTCGTTTGCAGGCGGTCTGCCTGCGCCGGAGCTTTTTCCGCTTGATGATATCAAAGTTGCTATGGATGAAGCAATGAGGAAGTATGGCGGCGACACTGTGCAGTACTCGCTTACTCTCGGGATTCCGATGTTGCGGCGGATCCTGGCCGAGCGCGCTGCCGAAAAAGGAACCCCTACCAAAGTTGACAATATAATCGTCACGGCCGGAGGGCAACAGGCGCTGGAATTGATCGGGCGAACCTTTGTCACACCCGGACAGTACGTTCTCTGCGAATACCCGACATACGTCGGCGCTCTTCAGGTGTTCAATGCCTACCAGGCCAGGTATGCTGCCGTGGAAATGGACCATGACGGCATGATTATTGATGATGTCGAGGAAAAGATCAAAAAATACCGTCCGACAGCAATCTATACCGTATCTAACTTTCAGAACCCGACCGGCATAACCCTGTCGCTGGAACGTCGCCATGCGCTGATCGAGCTGGCTTTACGTTATGAAATCCCCATTATTGATGACAACCCGTATGGCGATATTCGTTTCGCCGGTGAGTCGCTTCCAACGCTGAAGTCAATCGGCGGCGATGCCGTTATCGCTGTTCGTACTTTCTCGAAAGTTTTGGCCCCCGGCTTTCGTGTGGGTTGGCTCAACGCCCCCAAAGATATAATCCCATACTTTGAAAAGGCTAAGCAAGCGATTGACCTGCACACAAATACGCTCAACCAGTATATTATTCATGAGTACCTGGTTGCGGGTAAACTGGAACCTCATATTGAGAAATTGAAAGCGGATTACTCGGTAAAGAGAGACCTGATGATTCGCACGCTCGACGAGTTCTTCCCGGATGGCTGTACCTGGACACATCCTGAAGGTGGTCTGTTCCTTTGGGTGGAGCTGCCGAAACATGTCTCGGCTAAAGAGCTTTTGCCCCAAGCGATCGAAAAGAAAGTCGCGTATGTCTATGGTGAGCCGTTCTTCCCGGACGGTTCAGGTGACAACACGATGCGGCTCAACTTCTCGAATGCCACTCATGAAAATATCGTCGAGGGTATCAAACGACTCGGGCAACTGTTCTCAGAACATATATAGTTTCAAACCGGCACCTCTTCGGTGTCGGTTACTTGGTTTCTAAATATGGCGGACATTATCTTTCGGTAGTGTCCGCCGCTTTTTTTTCCTTTGATCCGGACCTTCTCAGCCTTATTTAAGGTGCATGAAAATAACGTTCGCCAAGTACCATGCTCTCGCCAATGATTTCCTTGTAATCGAAGCCGGACGCAACCGGTTAACCCGAAGTCGTTGTGGTTGTCTTGCCCGGATGATATGCCACCGTCGCACCGGTGTCGGCGCCGATGGCATCCTTTACTGCAGCCGGAAAAACTCCGGCTTCCGGGTCGATGTTTACAATGCCGACGGCTCATGGGCCGAGAAGTCCGGCAATGGTCTTCGCATTGCCGCATTACATCGGTACCTTCAGGATCGCAGACAGCGACGATTCGAGATTGAGATGGATAAAGAAACGCATTTGACCCGGGTGATTTAAGGTAACCGCAACGGTGCTTTGATAGTTACTCAGCTTGGTTCGCCTGTCTTCGAAACCAAAAAGATACCGGTAAAGAGCAGACAAAGGGTGATGATCAATGCGCCGCTGAAGATCGGCGGCCTGGAGTTTCCGGTTACCTGCCTCGCTGTGGGAAATCCGCACACGGTGATGCTGGTGGACAATTTCGATTTCGACTGGAAATCGCTCGGCGCCGAGATCGAAAAACATCCTGCTTTTCCGCACGATACCAATGTCGAGTTTGTCAGGGTCGTTAACCGTAAACGGGTCGACCTTGCCGACTGGGAACGGGGAGCCGGGGCCACCGGTTCATCCGGCACGGGAGCGGCGGCGGCGGTTTGCGCAATGGTTATGCTCGGCCTGGTGGATCGCGATTGTAATGTCTTTTTCGACACCGGTAATCTTCGCGTACACTGGCACCAGGAGTCTGACTATATAGAACTTACCGGACCGGCCGAATATGTATCCAAAGGAGAGTTTTGGTATAGATGATCACGCTGGCCGAAGTTCGCGCGCTTGGCAGGAAAGGGAATGTCATCCCGGTTTTCGACCGTATTCCGGCCGATATCGACACGCCCGTATTGGCCTATATCAAACTGGCTTCGACCAAAAGAGATTCCTTCCTGCTTGAATCGATCGAAGGGGCCGAAAAACTGGCCCGCTACTCATTTGTCGGATTCGATCCCTTTCTTGTCGTCGAAGGAGCAAAGAACAGTGTCACTGTCCGCAAAGGACAAAAGTCACAATGTATCCAGACTGAACCGCTGGAGTTTATCAAAGAACTCTTCTCGGTTTACAAACCGGTGAAAGTCGAAGAACTGCCGCGTTTCACCGGCGGCGCGGTCGGCTATTTCTCGTATGACACGGTCAGGTGGCTGGAGGATATTCCCGACAACAATAAATCGGATATCGATCTGCCGATGATGCGGTTCGCGCTGTACGATAAAATCATCGCCTTCGATCATCTCAGGCAGGAGATTCTGATCATTGTCAATATCCTGCACGACAGTGGTGAACCCGGGCTTAAAAAGAAATATGATAACGCTGTCTCCGCTATTGAACAGATGTCGCAAAAACTGCAGGCGTCGGGAGGACGATCCCGTCAGGCCAAACCGGGCGGCGGCAAAGTTGTCCCCCATTACAGCCAGTCCGAGTTCGAGAAAATGGTCCGTAAGGCCAAACTTTACATTCGTGAGGGAGATATCTTTCAGGTTGTTCTGTCGCAACGCTGGCATGTCGATTCTTCCTGTTCGGCCCTTGATGTATATCGGCGGTTGCGTCGAATCAATCCGTCCCCTTATATGTTTCTGTTGAAATTCGGTCAGAACGCTGTGGTCGGCGCGTCGCCGGAGATGCTTGTAAGGGTTGAAAAAGGGACTATCGAGACCCGGCCTATTGCCGGTACACGTCCTCGTGGCCGGGATGAAAAAGCCGACGAAAGAATGATAAACGACCTGCTGGCCGACCCCAAGGAACTGGCTGAACATACCATGCTGTTGGACCTGGGCCGTAACGATCTTGGCCGGGTGAGCAAGCCCGGAAGCGTGACCGTGCGGGAACAGATGGTCGTCGAAAAGTACTCGCATGTGATACATCTGGTCAGTTCGGTGGTTGGTAACATGAAAAAAGGGGTGACTCCGGTGGATGGCCATTCCGCCTGTTTTCCCGCCGGTACCGTTTCCGGCGCTCCGAAGATTCGTGCGATGGAGATAATCGACGAGCTGGAGACTACTCGACGGGGCATCTACGCCGGATCGATCGCTTATCTTGATTTCTGGGGAAACCTGGATTCGTGCATAGCTATTCGGACTATTGTCAAGAAAGGTACCCGGTATTACGTACAGGCCGGCGCCGGGATAGTGGCTGACTCCAAACCGGCGCGGGAGTTTCGTGAAACCGAGGCCAAGGCGGGTGCTTTGATTGAAGCAATAATCGGAGGCGATTCCGTATGATCCTCCTGCTGGACAACTACGATTCGTTCACCTACAACCTGGTGCAATATCTTGCCGAACTTGGCGCGCAGGTACAGGTTTACCGTAATGATGCCGTCACGGTCAAAAAAGTTCGACGCATGAAACCGGCGGGGATTGTTTTGTCGCCCGGCCCGGGACGTCCGGAGAACGCGGGCGTGATGAATGACCTGATCGCCACTATGGCGGGTGATACGCCAATACTGGGAGTCTGTCTCGGGCATCAGGCGATTGCCCAGGTTTACGGAGGAGAAATCATCTACGCGCCGCAGCTCATGCATGGCAAAACGTCCGAAATCCACCATAACCAGGCCACACTTTTCAAGGGACTGCCATCGCCGTTCATCGCCACTCGTTACCATTCGCTGGTTATCAGTCTGGACAGCCTGCCGGATGAGTTCAAACTGACCGCCTGGACCGATGATGGCATCGTGATGGGGATAGAGCATGAGAAAATACCCCTTTACGGGTTGCAGTTTCATCCTGAGTCGATTCTGACGCGATGTGGCAAAGACATGCTGAAAAACTTCCTGGAGTCACTCAAATGATAAAGCCATTTTTGCAGAAAGTCCTCACAGGCGAAAACCTGACTTTTGATGAAGCGACTCAGGCGCTCGACCTGATCATGGAAGGTCAGGCGACCCCGGCTCAGATTGCCGGTCTGTTGATCGCACTGAAACAAAAAGGGGAAACTGCCTCCGAAGTGGCCGGGTTTGTGACTTCCATGCGAAAGCACGCGGTTCAGATATTCCTCGCCGACCCAAATGCTGTTGATGGTTGCGGGACCGGGGGGGACGGCGCTCATACTTTCAACATCTCCACGGCGGCGGCGATAGTTGCGGCGGCGGCCGGTGTGACAGTAGCCAAGCATGGCAATCGTTCTATCAGTTCCAGGTGCGGTTCAGCCGACTTGCTTGAGGCAGTCGACGGTAACATCGATCCGGGGCCGGAGACGGTAGAAAAAAATATAAACGAAATCGGATTCGGGTTCATGTTCGCTCCGAGGTTTCATCCGGCGATGAAACATGCCGCCGGTCCCCGCAGGGAACTCGGGGTGCGTACCGTGTTCAATATCCTGGGGCCGATGTCCAATCCGGCAAGCGTGAAGCGGCAGGTGATAGGTGTTTATGACAAAACACTTATGCCGTTGTTTGCCGAAGTACTGGAAATGACCGGCTCTGAGCATGTGATAATAGCTCACGGACGTGACGGTCTGGATGAGTTCTCGGTAACCGGCTCTACCGACTATCTTGAGATGCGCGCGGGTTCAATTACTCAGGCTGTTATGGACCCTGCCGAGGTAGGGCTCTCAGTACACAGCAGTGATTCGTTGAAGGGCGGTGATGCCGCTCACAACGCCGGTATGTTTCAAAAACTGCTGGCCGGTGAAAAATCTGCCTGTCGTGATGCTGTCGCTTTGAATGCCGGAGTGATGATCTATGTCGGAGGTAATGCGGCATCGATTGCCGATGGTGTCGAAGCCGCTCTTCAGGCCATTGATAGCGGTTCCGCGCGGGCGACTCTGGACAACTGGATCGAGGCTTCCGATAAATAATGACACCTGTCGTCACATCGGAAGGTTCCTCCCCTGATTCAGGTTCGCTGGCCGCTCGTATCCGCAGAGGTCTGACCGATTACCGGCGTCATGTCGGTTTGTTCAGCAGAAACGCCCGGCTGTATTTGCTGGGTTCGTTTCTCATGGGGATCAATTTCCAGGTGTTCCTTCTGCTTTTGAATCTTCTGTTGAAAGAAGCCGGATTCGTTGAGGGTGATATCGGTTTGGTGGCTTCATCGAGAGCGGTGGGCATGTCCCTTTTCGCCATTCCCGCCGGTATTATGCTGAGCCGAATGCGTCTCAAACCCATCCTTGTCGCGAGCTGCCTGATATTTGCGGTGTTCAGCTACTTCATTGCAACCACTCAGCAATTCGTACTGTTGATCGGAGTCTCAGCTCTCAGCGGCATGGCTTTTTCCGTCTACCGTGTCGCATCGGGGCCGTTCTATATGCGCAACTCGACCAAATCAGAACGCACCCACCTGTTTTCTTTTTCTTTCGGTACCAACCTGCTGGCCGGGATTATCGGCGCCGCCGGTGCGGGACGATTAGCGGCGGTTGTCGGAGAACGGGCCGGTGACATGATCTGGGGGTACCAATGCACACTGTTTATTGGTATCGGAATCAGCCTGCTGGCGTTGATTCCATTCCTTCTTATCAAATCAGCGCCTCCGTCAAAAGATGAAAACAAAATCAGGCTGTCGCGCGATCAGTTCCGTAAACGGGGCGGGTTCTACTTCAAAGTCTTTCTGACCAATTTCATGATCGGGATGGGAGCCGGGTTGATTATCCCGTTTCTCAATCTGTATTTTCGTGACAGATTCAATCTTGCTCCCGACACCATCGGGCTGTATTACTCGGTAGTGCATTTGTCGATGCTCCTTGGTTCCTTGTCCGGCCCGGTGCTGGTCAAACGGTTCGGGCTGGTCCGAACAGTTGTGATAACGCAGGTTGCTTCGATACCATTTATGGCCGTATTATCATATACATACTGGCTGCCTTTGGCCGTTGTCGCTTTTGTATTGCGTGGCGGCCTGATGAATCTTGGCGTTCCGCTTGTGACCAATCTGGGCATGGAACTGGCGGAGAAAGAAGAACAAGGTCTGACCGGAGCGTTGCTCATGGTCGGATGGACCTCTTCGTGGATGGTATCCACCGCGGTCGGGGGACATCTGATTGAGCACTTTGGTTATACCTTTACGATGAATATGACCATAGCAATATATATCCTGTCGACTTTATTTTTCTTCGTTATGTTCCGTCGATCCGAAACCCGCTCAGGAGACAAGCCGGGCTGGCAGTTTGTCCGTGAGGTGACCGCATGAGTGATATCCTGATGGAGATAGCGGCCAACAAACGGTTGGAAGTCGAAGCGCTGAAACGGAGACTCCCCATCACCAGTATCGAGCGGGAACTGTGCGGAGGGATAGATCATGCTTTTAGTCGTGCCCTTGAGGATTGTGAGCAGATTCATATTATAGCGGAAATGAAAAAAGGGTCGCCATCGAAAGGGATAATCGATCCTGATTTTGATCCGGTCCGGCTGGCTGAGTGTTATCGTAATGGTGGAGCATCGACTCTGTCGATTCTGACTGAACAGAAATACTTCCACGGACGCTATGACTACATAAGGCCCGCCGCCAAATCAACCGGCCTGCCCGTACTCTGCAAAGATTTCGTGGTCGATCCATACCAGTTGTACCACGCCGCCTACATAGGCGCAGCGGCCGTGCTTCTGATCGTGCGCCTGCATACGTTAAGAGACCTCAGGGAACTGATATCGTTGGCCGATCATCTTGGACTGGACTGTCTGGTGGAAACGCACAACGAAGAGGAAGTTTTGATCGCCCTTGAGGCGGGCGCGGATATCATCGGGGTCAACAACCGCAACCTGTCCGACTTCACTGTCGATCTTACCGTATCGATCCGTCTGTCTCGGCTCATCCCGGCCCATATCATGACCGTTTCGGAGTCGGGTATATTCTCGGCCGATGATATCAGGCTTCTTAAGCAGGCTGGTTTCACCCGCTTCCTGATCGGCGAGGCGTTGGTAAGTTCGGATGACCCGACTGAACTATTGCAAACCCTGAGGTCGGCATGATTACGTTCCGGGTCAAGGTATGCGGCATCACCCGGCCGGATGACGCCCGGACGGCCGCCGAACTCGGGGCCGACCTGATCGGGATGATATTCTATCGACGTTCTCCGCGTTATGTTCTCGCTCATCAGGCGGAAGCTATTGTCGCCAATCTTCCCCAGGCGTTAGCCCGGGTCGGCGTTTTTGTCGATGAGCCGATCAAACCGTTGCTGGAACTTGCTCACCGGCTGGAGCTTGACTATGTCCAGTTGCATGGCAACGAGTCCGATGAGCAGATAGATCAGATCAGGCGTGAAGGATTCGAAGTAATCAAGGCTTTCCGTATTCTGGGGCAGGCCGACTGGGAGGCGCTCTACTCCAGTCACGCCGACCTGGTGCTGGTCGACAACGCCACAGCCGAACTAAGCGGCGGGACCGGCCAGACCTTTGACTGGTCGATCGAACCGCCCAAACCGATCCCGAATTTGGTGTTAGCGGGCGGATTGAATGCCGATAATATCGAAGACGGGGTTGAACGGTTTCAACCTGTGATAGTTGATGTAAACTCCGGGGTGGAATCCGCGCCGGGAATCAAGTCAAGACCCAAACTGGTTTCGTTTTTCGCCGAGTGCAACAGAATTAGAAATGTCGGTTAAGAAGAGAAAACTGCCTGATAAAAACGGCCGATTTGGTGATTTCGGCGGTCGTTATGTGCCGGAAACGGTCATGTTTGCGCTCGATGAACTGACGTCCGAATATACCAGAATAAAAAGCAGGCCTGCGTTCAAAAAAGAACTCAGGGATCTGCTTACGACGTATGTCGGTCGTCCGACGCCGCTTTATTTTGCCGAACGCCTGACCGAAAAGCTGGGTGGGCCGGACATTTATCTCAAGCGTGAGGACCTCAATCACACCGGCGCGCACAAGATAAACAACACGATCGGCCAGATTCTTCTGGCTAAGCACATGAAAAAGCAACGGATTATCGCCGAGACAGGGGCCGGACAGCATGGTCTGGCTACCGCTACCGTGTGTGCCCGTTTCGGTCTTGAGTGTGTGATCTACATGGGAGCCGAGGATATCGAACGACAGGCGCCCAATGTCGATAAGATGCGCCTGCTCGGCGCTGAAGTCGTTCCGGTTGAATCCGGCTCACAAACGCTGAAAGACGCTACCAGTGAAGCGCTCCGTGACTGGGTGACCAATGTTCGCACTACTTTTTATATCATCGGATCGGTTGTCGGCCCGCATCCATACCCGATGATCGTGCGCGATTTTCAGGCAGTGATCGGCCGTGAAGCCAAAGCGCAGTTTCGTCGCAGGCTTAAACGGCTGCCGCACGCCGTGATCGCCTGTGTGGGGGGAGGATCCAACGCGATAGGAATCTGGGAGCCTTTCATAGATGAGTCCCGGGTGAAGCTGATCGGTGTCGAGGCGGCCGGCTACGGCCTGACTTCCGGCAGACACGCCGCAACCCTGGGCAAAGGCCGCCCCGGGGTGTTGCATGGCTCGTTCAGTTATTTGATCTACGACAAAGATGGTCAGATAGTTCTGCCGCATTCTGTTTCAGCAGGACTGGATTATCCCGGAGTCGGTCCCCAGCACTCTTTTCTGAAAGAATCCGGCCGTGTAATTTATGGCTCGGCCACCGACAAAGAGGCGATCACCGCTTTCAAGCTGGTTTCACGTCTTGAGGGTATAATACCGGCCCTGGAGTCTTCCCACGCCGTCGCCTGGACGATCAAGCATATA
>JAJRTA010000234.1 GCA_024278515.1 Candidatus Zixiibacteriota bacterium | reverse complement strand
CTTGTTGAGGTTTTCACGCCGCATGACAACACCGACTCGACCGGTCTGGCCATACTTTGCGTGACTCCGGACACTTACCGGGTCAGCTTCAGCCTTCCCGATGGTTACACGGATTCCAACTGGACCGTAACCGGTCTCAACCTGACCGGTGATACTTCGATAACATTCCAACTCAGCAATGTCCCGCTTGGCGTTGATGATGATGACGGTACGAATGGTTCCCCGCCAATTTCCGGGTTTGATCTGCATCAGAACTACCCCAATCCGTTCAATGGCGGGACCAATATCAGCTATAATGTACGAAAAGCAGGAGATGTTACTCTTACTATCTACAATGTTCTCGGACAAAACGTGACTACTTTGGTGTCGGGGTTTCGTCCTGCAGGAACATACCATACTTCATGGGAAGGTACTGACCAAAATGGACGTCCGCTGGCCAGCGGAGTTTACTTTTATCGCCTGGTAACTGAAGCAGGCGCTGAAACAAGACAAATGATACTGGTTCGATAGAATCTGACCTGTTTCTGTCGAAAACAACCATAGGAGGAACGAGAGATGTTCTTAAAGTTGGGTCGTATTATTCTGGTTGCAGCCGGAATTATACTTGCACAGGGAGGAATGGCTTACGCCCAGTTTTCGATTTCAGGGACGGTTACCGACCCGGGTCTGACGCCGGTGCCGAATGTCGACATTTTTCTTTACACCGCTCAGGGAGACCCGATCGGCATCCCCCCCACGATTACCGATGCGTCCGGGTTTTACACTATTACGGGTCTGCCTTCCGGTACCTATGGAGTCGGTTTCGAACCTTCGACCGCCTCTGGTTTATTGGTTCACTATGAACCCAACGTGGTGGTAACCTCAAATGTAACTCTTGATGTTACTCTCCAGCAGGGGTATTTCCTGACCGGATTTGTCACTGATACTTTTGGGGTTGGCATCCCTGATATAGACCTGAATGTGTACGATCAGGCGAGCGGCAACAAGCTGGTTACGCCCGGGGATAATACCGACGCTACGGGGTTTTACGAAGTCGTGATCCCGCTCGGCACCTTCCGGCTGCGCTGGCGGGCGGTCAACGGCGAAAAACTGGTCCCGGTCGAACTGGAAAATATCACCGTCAACGGTGACACATCAGTCAGTATCAGTATGTTGCCCGGTTTCTTTGTCAGCGGTACAGTTGTTGATAATCTGGGTCAGCCTGTTTTTGATGCCGACCTCGACTTTGAAGATGCCATCACCGGCCAGCTCATTGCGACACCGGGTGATAATACCGACGTGTTCGGTTATTATTCAGCTATAATTCCGGCTGGCTTCATGAATATAAATGTTGAGCCTAAGGTAGCGGATAAACTTGTAGCTGACGAGAAATACGCTGTACCGATATCAAATGATACGGTGATCAACTTTACATTGCAGGCTGGTGTCTATGTCTCAGGGACGGTATCGGCGGCAAACGGCGGAGCGGCTGTTGGGGGAGCCGACATAGATGTATGGGATGCCGTTACTCATGTAAAACTTACTACTCCCGGCGACAACACCGACGCCCTTGGTCAGTATCTGATGGTTGTTCCCGCCGGGCTTCTGAACATCGGTTACCAGCCGCCGGTAGCGACTCTGCTGGCTCCGATAGTCCTGAACAATGTCAATGTCGTCAATGATACTATCATTGATGTTACGGTTCCCGACGGGTTACTTTTCTCAGGCACTATTACCGGTCCGAGCGGTCTGCCGGCGGTCGGGGTCGACATCGATGCTGAGAAATCAGCGACCGGTGAGTCTGTCAGTCTGGTCGGCGATGCTACCGATGCGTCCGGAGTGTTTGCCGTGGTTGTTGAGCCGGGGACCTACAACATAGATTATGAGCCGCCGTTGAACCTGCATCTGGCGCCACAGAAGCTGCTGAATCTGACTCTGACAACCAGTACCGATATTCCGATCAGCCTTGACACCGGGATGCTTGTTTCCGGGATAGTCCGTGATTCACTCGGATTGCCTGACCCTTTGGTCAAAGTTCGAGCTTTGCTGTCATCAACCGGGGATACCGTGTTCACACCGGCCAATCTGACTGACGGGTTCGGTAATTATAATATCATGCTGGCCCCGAACACGTATGATCTGGTTTATACCACCGACAGCCTTCTGCCGCAGGTGGACACTATGTTCTTTGCGTCTGTTCCGATCTATCGGGATACGATCCTTAACGTAGACTTTCCTGCGGGACAGGTCGGCGGTGGAGACAGTTGTTGTATTTCACCGATCAGGGGAAATGTCGACTACGACTTAGGCGATAATATAGATATATCCGATTTGGTCTATCTTGTCGATTATATGTTTGTGGGAGGAACTCCGCCGCCATGCTTTATCGAAGCCAACATTAACGGTTACGGAGGAATAGATATATCCGATCTGGTTTACCTTGTAGATTACATGTTTACCGGCGGGCCCGCTCCGGTCCCTTGTCCGTTATTGTAGCTTTCAGAAAATAGTTTTCAGTCTGCAAACGGGACAGTTGAAACTGTCCCGTTTTTCTTTGTCAGCTTGAGATCGTGGGGAGATTTTCTTTGAAAATCCGCTTGACATCTTTCGCCCCGTCTGTATTTTTGGTCGCCGTTTATTAAACTTAATGATCGTGTTTGTTAAACAAGCGCTGTGGGCGCGACGGAAAAAAGTGAAACTTGTAATTGGTGAAAAAATAAAAGCCCTTCGGCTGGCTTCGGACCTGACTCAGGAAGAACTGGCCAACCGGGCGGGACTGAGCAAAGGGTTTATCTCACAGCTTGAGAACGATCAGACCTCTATTCAGATCGACTCGCTGGCTGATATCCTCGAAGCCCTTGGGGTGGGGCTGTCTGAGTTTTTCTCCGATTCCGAGGAGGAGCGGCCGGTGTTCAGCCCGTCCGACCGGGTACTGATCGAGGGGACCGGGGCTTCCGGGTTCGAGCTTCTGGTTCCGGGGTCGACCAATTCGATGATGGACCCGATTCTGATCCGTCTTGATCCGGGACAGAGCCTGGAAAAACGTGACCCCCACCCAGGGGAGCAGTTCGG
This sequence comes from Candidatus Zixiibacteriota bacterium, assembly GCA_024278515.1. Classification (GTDB taxonomy): domain Bacteria; phylum Zixibacteria; class MSB-5A5; order GN15; family FEB-12; genus JAJRTA01. The sequence continues at coordinate 6,093 of JAJRTA010000234.1, read as the reverse complement.
TTATGTGTTTCAGGGAACAGCCACCCTTGATCTTGATGGCAAGAGCTACTCTGTTCCCCGCAGCCATTGCTTTTATTTTACGTCTGATCGCGAGCATCAGATATCGAATAATGGTGGGCGGCCGTTATCCCTGCTTTGGGTGATTTCGCCGCCACAGATGTAAATGCCGCGTGGGTTCGGCGTTGCTGGAGAAAGCAGGATGAAAATACTCGGAAAGCATTTGATTGTAGAGCTGTCGGATTGTGATCCGGTTGTATTGAACGATGTTACAGCCATGGAGGAGTACCTTAACGAGGCGGCTCGAAAGTCCGGCGCCACTATTGTTCGGTCGGTGTTCCATCGGTATAACCCGCAGGGTGTATCGGGGGTGGTGGTGATTGCGGAGTCACATTTGTCTTTGCACACCTGGCCTGAGTACGGTTATGCCGCGGTCGATTTCTTCACCTGCGGCGACCGGGTCGATCCGTATAAGGCTCACGACTACCTGAAAAACAAACTGAAGGCCGGATCCAGCCTGATTAACGAGCTTAAACGCGGTATTCCTTCAGAACGCGATGAAACCATTGATCACAAACCTCCCCCCGGGAAACACGCCGCCCCTATCGGTTGACAGGACTGAAGCCATGACTCATAGCCTGACTCTGACTGCCGTGGCCGACCGTGTGGCCGGTTCGGGACTCGATAGCGCGATCCTGAAAGAATTATTCAGTGATCCTTCGATGTCCGGGCCGTTGCTGCTGTTGTCCCGAAGTGAAGTGACCCGTAACTACCGAAGGCTCAAGGCAGCCTTGCCGCGAGTTGAAATACACTACGCGGTCAAGCCCAATAATGAATTTACAATTATAGACGAAATCTACAAATGTGGCGGTAATTTCGATGTCTGCTCCGCCGGTGAAATCGACATGGTCCTTAAAACCGGTATCGATCCTGCCGGTTTGGTGCATTCGCACCCGGTCAAATCGATCGAGGAGTTCGACCTGGCCATTGAAAAAGGGATCGAGATTTTCGTGGTCGATAATCCGGAAGAGATAAAAAAGCTCGCTCGCTATACCCATAAGTCTCTGAAAATACTGGTTCGGTATCGTATCAATAACAACTCCAAGGCGGTGGTCAATCTTCAATATAAGTTCGGATGTCTGCCGGAAGATGTTCTGTCGCTGGCTCGACAGATCGAAAATAACGGGCATGACTTCTACGGGCTCTGTTTTCACATCGGTTCCCAGTGTTTATATCCTGAGAACTACGTGGCCGCCATTGAGACCGCCCATGAGCTGATTCGTGTTCTCGATGTCAACGGCTTCGACACGAGACTGCTTGATATCGGCGGCGGTTTCCCGGTGGAATACGCGGAGCCGATCCTCCCGCTGGAGACTTTTTGCCGGCCCGTCAGCGATGCCTTGGATGAACATATCCGACCCGGGATCAAAATAGTCTCCGAACCCGGCCGGGCGATTGCCGCCAGTTGTGTGACCCTGGTCACCACGGTTTTGGGGAAATCGATGCGTGACGGCAAGATGTGGTATTATCTCGATGACGGTCTTTATTCAACTTTCTCGGGAATCGTCTACGATCAGTGCCAGTATCCGGTAGTTACGCTGAAAGAAGATAAACCGATGCTGTCGGTGCTGTCCGGGCCGACTTGTGACTCCTTCGATGTAATGTACGACGGTCTCATGATCCCGGAACACGAGGTGGGGGACCGTATACTTTTCCTTTCGACCGGAGCCTACTGTTCGGTGTCCGGTTCGAGTTTCAACGCCTTGAAAAGACCTTCGTATCGAATTATACCCTGAGGAATCAGATGTCCGACTCCGATCGCATTGAAAAAACTTACATCAGTGAAGAAGGGATGAATGATCTCTGGAATGTCTGGTACTCGGAACTTCATAACGGACAATCCGGACTTACCGTTAAAATCGATCGCATTGTGGAGTCGCTCGAATCTGAGTTTCAGCGTATCGATGTCCTCAATACCAAAGACTACGGTAAGATACTCGTTCTGTACGGGTCACTGATGGTGTGCGACAACGACAATAACGCCTACAATGAAATGATAACCCATGTTCCGTTGTTCAGTCATCCATCGCCCAAACAGGTCCTGATTATCGGCGGCGGCGACTGCGGCGCGCTGACTGAGGTTATGAAACACCCTGAAGTCGAATCGTGCGTTATGTGTGAGCTGGACGAAAAAGTTGTCGAGGTCTCAAAACGGCACTTTCCCGCTCTGTGTGCAGGGTTAAAAGATTCCCGGGCTGAACTTATCTTTCAGGACGGGAAAAAGTTTATCGAAAATACTCACGAGAAATTCGATATCGTCCTGCTTGATTTGTCCGACCCGGTCGGGCCGGCCGCGGATCTTTTTCAAAAGGAGTTTCACCAGAAGGTTTTCGAATGTCTGAACGATGACGGTATTCTGGTTGCACAGACCGAATCGCCGTTTTACAACAAAGATACGGTACGCAGTCTGTTTGCCAATCTGAATCAGGTGTTTCCGCTGGTGAAGATGTACACCTGTTTCATGCCGATATATCCTTCCGGTTATTGGTCGTTCGGCTTCTGCAGCAAAAAGTATGATCCGGTTGCCGATTTTGACGAGACTCGCTTTAATAAACTGAAACTACCGACTAAGTACTACAACGCCGACATACACCGGGGCGCTTTCCAGCTTCCGCAATTCGTTCAGGACCTGCTCCCCTGATACGTTAAATAAAACAAAAAACCGAAAATCGGATATTCCCGATTTTCGGTTTCTAATATGCTCTCGCAGATGCTGCTTCCGCGATTCAGGTCATCGACTATTCAATTTCGTAAACGATCGAAATACGGGTATTCATGTCGTTTCCATCATAGCCGGCGCCGGAGATGAAATTAAACCCTCTGAGGAAAAGGTCGGGATCGGTTTCTGTGTCGACATGCAGACGACCCCAATGAAAACCGAAGCCCAGATAGGTGTCGTTACTTGCGAACTTATCTTTCTGTTCGGCTCCCGGCCATTCGGCCTTTCTGGTTACCCAGTCGGATGTCGCGCCCAAACGGATATCCATCCATTTGAAGACGTCGGCATCAAGACCGATGCTCCAGTAAGGGAAGTAAAGCATATTGTTTTTGAGAGTAGTAGTCGAGCCGCCGGAAGGGGTAGTTTCCCGCTTGTTGTTTTCCAGAGCCAGGCCGACATCGCCAACCACCAGGACGTTGCTGGCCGGTGTCCAGTTGACACCGTAGCCTAAATCCACCCAAACCCGGGTATCCTTGGTGATCATGTCATCCGTAGTCGCCGGGTCGCCGTCGCCGATCACGTGGTCCTTTTCACCACGTTTACCATAACCAACTTCGGCGTGGCAAATTGTGGTGTAATCTCCGTATGACTTGAAATGACGGGCCAGCGCGCTCACTTCCATAAAACCATCCGGTTCGGTTTCAACCAAGCCGTTGCTTCCAGCCAGCTCGTCGGTCCAGCCGCCGAACTGAATATTAACAGCAGCATCGTAGTCTTTGGCGGCGTTGGTGATACCGAACCCAAAGTCGTACACGTAGTATTTTTCCTTGTAAGCGATGGTTGTATCGGAGTAGTCATTGGAAGCTCGGGTATATCCGAAATGCATACCGAAACTGTGCGTGCCGGGGAAGTTCTGACGGCCGTAGTACAAATCAATCCGTTTGTCCGTGGTCCAGAAACTTTCTGTAAAATTACCGAAGCTTGAACCGTCGTAATAACCGGTCGGACGGCCGATCATCGGGGTAGAGATATAAGTTCCCAGCACCCACGGGTTGTCCTTGTTGAAACTCCAGTGAACGCCCATCTCGTAGAAATCGTCCCCCGCGAACTCTCCGATAACCAGATTCGGGTAGTCGTTAAGGCGGGAAGGAAAGAGGACGATGTTGTAGTCATCGAGGACTATCATGTTGTTGTTACCCATCGTCCGTACACGTGTATTTGTAGCCAGCACAGAACTGCCGAGCATAAGCAACAGTACGGCCAGAATTAAAAGTTTCGTCTTCATTTTTTCGTTCCTTCTTGATAAAAAGATCTTCAATTCAGGTCGGGATCAGAATAGTATAGTATAGTTTAGTTATCACACGACCGCGAACGATGCGATCCCTGCTTCGTCCGCTGCAACGGCAACACCTCCTTTCACTTGTATTCCATCCGTCGTTCCATTATCGCAAAAAACATATATATACCAAAAAAACAGCCTAAACATGGAGACTGTTGAAATCCGGATCAATAAAAAAATCAGTTAATTTTGCCTGTATTGTCCTCGAGAAAACCCCCATAATCGGTTGTTTATCAGCGTATTATGCCATTCTGCAAGAGATTTGCGGCGATTTAATGCCTCTTGAGACGTTGCCAGATCGCTTCCAGTTGGTCTAAGTTGCAGTCTGTGAGATGCTTACCTGATGAAGCAATCTCTTTTTCCAGCCGGGAGAAACGACTACGGAATTTTTCAAGAGCTCTTTTCAACGCGGTTTCCGGTTCAACACCCAGTTTTCGAGAGAGTGAGGCTGCGGCAAACAGGAAATCGCCGATTTCGTCTTCAAGTTCACTCCTGTCACCAGTCGCCATCGCCTGTCTGATTTCGTTTATTTCTTCCGTCAGTTTCTCGAAAACATCTTCCGGTTTTTCCCAGTCGAACCCGACCCCGCCCGCTTTTTCACCGATTCGATAGGCCATGGTCAGGGCCGGCATGGATTTTGGCAGCCCGGACAGGACCGAATCTTTCTCCCCGTTGCTTATTTTCATCTGTTCCCACTGGTCCCGGACCTGCTGAGGATCGAGATCGGTTTTCTTGTCGAAAACATGTGGATGTCGCCTGATCAACTTTTGAACAATCCCCTCAACTGCTTTGTCGGCGTTGAATTTTTCGTTCTCTTCAGCCAGCTGAGCGTGAAACACTACCTGACACAACAGATCACCCAGCTCTTCGCAAAGCGCCTCGGGATTATCAGCTTCGATGGCCTCGATAACTTCGTAGGCTTCTTCGATAAGATACGGAATAAGGCTGTGATGGGTCTGTTTACGGTCCCAGGCGCAACCCTCCGGCGACCGCAGAACAGCCATTAGTAACTTAAGTCTTTCCCACGGTGGGATTTTCGGGTCGGAAACTTTACTCTTAAGATCGCCCATATTTGACGATAATACTACCTGTGACCGGGGATGCCAACAGCTTTTTCCAATCGCCTTGACAAATCCTTCCGGTCGGCCTATAATTGGCGGCCTGGGCCGGGTAGTCCGAGAAATTGCTGTGTAAACAATTTATATGAGAAGACAGATGAGCGAAAAGACCTCAGAAAATACGAAAAAATCCAAAGCGTACTCACCGGCTGAGGTCGAAGATAAAATGCTGGACCGATGGCTGAAAGCCGGCTATTTCCACGGCAATGTGGATTCGGACAAGCCGACCTATTCCATCGTCATCCCTCCGCCCAACTGTACCGATGTTCTGCATCTGGGGCATGCCCTCAATAACACGATACAGGACATCCTGATACGCAAGCATCGAATGGACGGTTTCGAGGCAGTCTGGATTCCGGGCGCCGATCATGCCGGGATTGCCACTCAGGTAGTTGTCGAAAAACAGTTGGTCAAAGAGGGCACCACCCGCCGCGAGATGGGACGCGAGAAATTCCATGCCCGCACCGCCGAATGGGCCAACCGCAACAAGGAGATTATACTCGGCCAGCTCCGTCGTATGGGATGCAGTTGTGACTGGGAGCGTACGAGATTCACCCTCGATGACGGCCTGGTCAAAGCGGTAAATGAAACATTCCTGCATTTGTACAGGAAGGGATGGATTTACCGCGGTCATCGTATTGTCAACTGGTGCCCCTCATGTCAGACTTCCCTTTCCGACGACGAAGTTGAGCACAAAAACATGGATGGCTCGCTGTGGTATATCAGGTACAAGCTGAAGGGATCCGATGAGTTCCTGACCGTTGCCACTACCCGTCCCGAGACAATGCTGGGCGACACCGCCCTGGCCGTAGCCCCCAAAGATGCCCGTTACAAGAAATATGTCGGCAGGACGGTTATCCTGCCGATCCTGGAGCGCGAGATACCGATTGTGGCCGACAGCTATGTCGACCCTGAATTCG
>JAJRTA010000233.1 GCA_024278515.1 Candidatus Zixiibacteriota bacterium | reverse complement strand
GGTCGCACCGATCTGCCGGGCGGTTCGATGGATGTTCTTCTGGATTCCATCCGCACCAGGATCCTAAGCCTTCCCGACAACATAGTCTGCCTGCCCGGCCATGGTCCGCACACTACGGTCGGTACCGAACGTAACAGCAACCCGTTTCTCGGCAGCGGTTATTTCGCCTGACCGGGTGAGCGCGCCTCAGGATATGGCATGAAACCGGTCAAGCTCAGACGATCATTCTACAATCGCCCGACTCTTGAGGTAGCCCCCGACCTGTTGGGAAAGGTTCTGGTTTACCATTCGGATAAGGGGATGCTGTCGGCTCGTATTGTCGAGGTCGAGGCGTATATTGGTCAGGATGATCCGGCCTGTCACGCCGCCCGTGGGCTGACGAACCGTAACAAACCGATGTTCGGCCCGCCCGGGTTCACGTACATTTACTTCGTCTATGGCATGTACCACTGTCTTAATGTGGTCACCGAGTCGGAAGGCTCACCTGCCGCCGTACTGATCAGGGCTGCGGAGCCGGTTGACGGTCTGGATGTCATGCTTTCAAATTCCTTCAAGAAATCAAATAAGAACCTGTTGAGCGGACCGGGCAGGCTCTGTCGGGCTTTCGGTCTGAGTAGGGAACAGAACGATCTTGATCTTACCAGAGATGCAATCTATATTGAAAACCGCAATATGAAAGTCACGAACATCCAACGGTCTGCACGAATCGGAATCAAAGTCGGCTGTGAGTTGCTGTGGCGATTTTATGATGCTGATTCGACCGAGGTCTCCAATTCTCGGTAGTCCGGGAACCATACAGAGGACAGTTTCTCATGGCTAAAGCCGCCCGTGTAAAGAAGAGCAAATCGGCTCGAAAACTCCACTCCCGCAACGTCGTCCAGCGCAAGAATACTTCACTGCCGATGTCTGTTTTCGACAATGTAATGAAACAGTTCGACGCCGCGGCCAGGAAACTCAAGCTGGACAAATCACTATTGGAGTTTATCAAAGTGCCGCGTCGCAGTACGATCGTGAAGCTGCCGGTGCGAATGGACGACGGCAGTTATAAAATGTTCACCGGTTACCGGGTGCAGCATTCTATCGCTCGCGGGCCGGCCAAAGGGGGGGTACGTTTTCACCCTGACGTGAGCCTCGACGAGGTGCAGGCGCTGGCGGCCTGGATGACCTGGAAATGCGCCGTGGTTAATATCCCTTTCGGCGGCGGTAAGGGCGGAATAATCTGCGATCCCCAGAAGATGTCGGAGGGGGAGCTGGAAAGACTGACCAGACGATATGTCGCCGATCTGATCGACATCTTTGGACCTGACAATGATATTCCCGCTCCCGATGTCGGTACCGGGCCGAAGGTGATGAGCTGGTTTATGGATACTTATTCGATGAAAGATTACCATGCGGTGCCGAGTGTTGTCACCGGTAAACCGATCACGCTCGGAGGTTCGCTTGGCCGGTCTGAAGCTACCGGTCGGGGTGTGATGCTTTCGGTACGTGAGGCCGCCAAATATCTTAAACTCGATCTGACCAAAGCTACCGGTTCGGTTCAGGGGTTCGGCAATGTCGGTTCGGTGTCGGCCTATCTTTTGCAGGATCTGGGGGTAAAGTTCACTCATGTCTCCGATGTCACTGGTGCGATATACAACCCGGACGGAATCGACATTTATGCCCTGGTGAAACATGTAGCCGAAACTAAATCTGTTCTCGGTTTCCCCGGCGCCAGAAAAGTCAGGCCCAACGATGTGTTATACGCTAAAGTTGATATTCTCATCCCGGCCGCCCTGGAAAACCAGATTACCGCGACGAATGCTCACCGGGTGAGAGCGAAGATAGTGGCTGAAGGGGCTAATGGACCGACCACCCCTGAGGCTGATACTATCCTCAACAAGAACGGAGTTTTGGTCATCCCTGACATTCTCTGCAATGCGGGCGGGGTGACGGTTTCATATTTTGAATGGGTGCAAAACCGGATCGGGTATTTCTGGTCGGAGGAAGAAGTAAACCGGCGGCTCGAAGAAAAAATGGTGGCGGCCTTTCATGATGTACTGAGGACGTCGAAAGAAAACCGTACCAGCCTTCGGATTGGCGCATTCATGCTGGCCATTACACGAGTGATTGAAGTCGTCCATCTTCGCGGGATTTACTCGTAAGATCGAATAATATGTCGGACGGCGCCGAGTATCTCTGGATCATAATCGCTTATCTGATCATTCTGATCGGAGTCGGCGCCTGGCGCAGTCGCCGCATTAAAACTCAGGATGATTTCATGGTGGCCGGTCGGGGGCTGTCGGCCAGGGTTCTGATAGGGACGTTGTTGGCTACCTGGATCGGCTCCGGTTCGATCATCGGCGGGGCCGGACTGGCCTATGAACATGGTATCCCGGCGTTATGGTTCGATCTTGGTGTCTGGATTGCGCTGGTAGTTCTTTATTTCGTGGCCGGGCGAGCCAGAGCGTTCGCCCAGTACACGGTTCCGGATATCCTCGAAGTTCGTTACAACAGTACCGCCCGTCTGCTCGGGACCATTGTCACGATCATAGCATACACGGCTATAGTCAGTTATCAGTTCAAAGCAGGTGGCATGGTTCTCAACCTGGTCACCGGTATTGACGCCGATTTCGGCATGATTATCACCGCTCTTTTCGTGATCGGCTACACGATTCTGGCCGGGATGCTTTCAGTCGCCTATACCGATGTCGTCAACGGTATAATAATGATAGTCGGGTTGATTGTCGCGCTCCCTTTTATGCTCGATACGGCCGGAGGGATTGACGGAGTGGTAGCGGCATTACCGGCATCGCATTTGCAACCGCTTGGGGATATGACCCTGATGGAGGCGCTGGGTTACTCACTACCGGCCATGCTCTTGTTGCTGGGGGAATCCGGCATGTACCAGCGGTTCTTTTCTGCTAAAGATGAATCAGCGGCGAAACGGGCTGTAGTCGGCTGGATAACAGGGACTGTTTTTGTCGAAATACTGATCGTCGTGCTGGCCATTGTCGGCAGTTCGTATTTTACCGAGATTGATTCGGAGATGGTCATTCTGAATGTCGTTCGTTTCGGTCTGCCGCTGTTGATCGGCTGTCTCTGTCTTGCCGCTATCGTGGCGGTGATCGTATCAACCGCTGATTCCTTTCTGTTGGTCCCCGCGACAAATATCATGCGAGATATCTACCAGCGGTTTATAAATCCGGATGCTACACAGCAACAGATGGTCCGTTATTCGCGGGTTGTAGTGCTTCTGCTGGGGCTTGTCGCTTTTGTACAGGTGCGTTTTTTCGAAAAGGTGCTGGAGATGGCTATTTACGCCTACACCATGTACGGCGCGGGTATTACACCGGCCGTGATGGCGGCATTTTTCTGGAAACGGGCGACCTCCGCCGGTGGGGTGTCATCGATCGCCGCCGGTATGTCGGTTACACTCATCTGGGAGATTGCCGAACAGCCATTTGATGTTCCAACGGTCTACCCGGCACTGATTTTGTCGCTCGGTAGTCTGATCATCGTCAGCCTGTTGTCTCCTGTCCCGGATCGCGGCAAATGGCAACCGTTCCAGGGCAAACAGATCACGGCATGAATCAGCCCAAACCTTGCTTATGTGAATCTCAGTCGGCGGTCATGAGAAACAGCGGTTTCATCTCGAAACTCTGGTATTT
>JAJRTA010000232.1 GCA_024278515.1 Candidatus Zixiibacteriota bacterium | reverse complement strand
GTTTCCACCGGATATCATCCACCTGCATGACTGGCAGACAGCCCTGGCGGCGGTTTATCTTAAAACAGTTTATCCTGACGACCTGTTCTTCAGTAATACCAGAACTGTTTTGACGATACACAACCTGGCTCACCAGGGATGCTTTGATGTTGAACGATTTGGCCTTCTTGGTTTGAGTGATGGTTTAATTAGTCCTACTGCCCCGCTGGAGTTTTTCGGCCAGTCGAACTTTCTCAAGGGCGGGATTGTCTTTGCCGATCAGATCACAACAGTGTCGCCGCGTTATGCCGAAGAAATCCAGACCGGCAAGTTTGGTTGCGGACTCGAAGGTGTGCTCAGGGAGAGAGCCGGAGATCTGCACGGTATTCTGAACGGGGTCGATTACAAACTGTGGTCGCCCTCACGCGACAAGTTTATTCCGCACAAATACTTCCCGGCCAATTTATCCGGTAAGCGGATGAACAAAATCGAGCTGCTGGGTGCGGCCGGCCTGCCGGTTCGTGAACACTCCCCGCTCATTGGGGTGATTTCACGGCTGGTTCATCAGAAAGGATTCGATCTGATACGGGAAGCGGCCGACCGGCTTTTTGCTATGGACATCCAGATGGTATTGCTCGGGACCGGTGAGGAGAAATACCATCGACTGTTCAAATTGCTCGAGGAAACCTACCCGGATAAACTCAAGGCTTATCTTGTGCACGACGAACGACTGGCCCACCTGATCGAGGGAGCGGCCGATATCTTCCTGATGCCTTCGTTGTTCGAACCATGCGGCCTCAACCAGATGTATTCGCTCAGGTATGGCACGGTGCCGATTGTCAATGCTGTCGGCGGGTTGGTTGATACGGTGGACGATTACGATGAGAAAGAAGACACCGGAACCGGTTTCGTTTTCAGCGAGGAGACTCCCGAGGCTTTGCTCGGAGCGGTAGAGAGGGCGGTGAAGCTGTTCCCGCGCCGTCGTAAATGGATGAAACTCATGAAGCGGGGAATGAAACAGGACTACTCGTGGGCCAAATCGGTTGACAAATATCTCACAATTTTCGACTATCTGGTAAATGAACATAAGGCAACCGTACCAGATTGATGAAGCACTTTAAGACGATTGCTCCGGTAATCCCTGCCTTTCTTTTTTTCGGATGGCTGACTCGCAAACTCTGGTTTATTCAGGACGACGCTTATATTTCATTTCGTTATGTGGCTAATCTGCTCAATGGTCACGGTCTGGTTTACAATATAGGGGAGAGGATCGAAGGGTTCACCAATTTCGGCTGGGTGATCTATACTGCCCTGATCGGTGCGCTCGGGGCTGATTATATCCTCTGGTCCCGGATCACCGGACTGCTTTGCGGTATGGGCATAATTCTGCTAACCTTTCTTATGGCCCGCCACTTGTTCGAAGATACCGACCCCTGGTTGTCTCTCCTTCCGGCTTATCTGGTTGCAGTCAATCCGGCCCTGGCTTACTGGTCACCGGCCGGTCTGGAGACAGCCGCTTTCGCGCTGACCGTATTGTCTTCGCTGTACTGTTATGTAACAAGAAGCCGCTGGCTGGTTCTTCCGGTGGTTCTCGCTGTCTGGATTCGTCCTGAAGGGGCGTTTGTGGCCGGACTGCTGATGCTGGTCGAGGCAATTACCGAACGGCGTCTGCCAATTTATACCGGACGGATGGTAGGCCTGGCCTTTATCCTGTCGTTGCCCTTTGCCGCTTTCAAGCTGCTTTACTATGGGTCGATATTGCCCAATCCGTTTTACGCCAAGACCGGCTGGCACTGGGACTATTTAACCAGTGGTTTGGAATATGCCGGTAAGTTTTTTGCGGACATGGGCTTTGTCGGGATTGGAGTTCTCGTGCCGCTTATCTTCTGGAAGCGGTTGTCCGGCTCATTACGGACTGTCTGGCTGTTCACGGTTTTCTATACGGTGTATATTATTCTGATCGGTGGCGATGTTCTTAAAGTCTATCGTTTCTTTATCCCGATAATCGCCTGTTTTGGCGTCCTGATAGCGTTGTCTGTCCGATGTATCGTGTCCGGTCTGGTCAGAAAAACACGGTATCTGGTTTATTTTCTGGCCGCGGTTCCTTTGCTGGCGCTTACGCTTCGTCAACCCTGGGATCATGTTACCACCTACAACTCCACTGAAAAGCTGTTTTTACAGAAGATGCAGTTCATGGCTCAGCGGATGCTGGAGTCGGACTCAACCGATTTCTCGGTGGCCGTCGCGACTATCGGGATATTCGGGTACGAACTGCTGGGACACGATGTGATCGATCTGGTCGGGTTGACCGACTCGACAATCGCCCGTCATTCCGAGCCGCCGATCAAAGGCATGACCACAACATGGAAAGAGCAGAAACACAATTCAAAATACCTGCTTACCCGCGCGCCGGATTATATCGTGTTTTCAACCGGCGTTAAACCTTCGGCTCCGGCAGAACGAGCACTGCTTCTTTTCCCTGAGTTTCTCAACTCTTACCGCACCGTCGGCTGGTTCTACAAGCCGAGCCAGACCAATACCGGCACGATCGTACCGGCCTTCAAAAAGGTGCGTGAAGTTAAAGGGTCGTTTGTCCCGACTTACCCGGTCGAGTATGTGCAACACTATAAATTGGGGCTGGATTATTACGTGGCCGGTGATCAGCAGCGAGCGGTCAGGGAGTTTTCACAGGCGTTGAAGGTATCGCCGAAACCCTACAATCCGTATGTGATTTATCAAAAAGGGTTCAGCCATATGCTGGCCGGGGAGCATGAGACAGCGGTGAAACTGTTCGACCTGGTCCTTGCACAGGATTCAATGGTCTTTGAGGCTCACAAAGATCTCTACTTCTATTCGGCGGTCTCCGGAGACACGGCCCGGGCCAATCTGCACCTGCGCTGGCTGAAAAAACTGGTCCCGTGGTATGTCCCCAAGATCATGGAGGATGCCGCCCGCACCAAGGCGAAAATCAACCCGTAACGGCTGCCGGGTGACAAAGGTGTTGGATAATTGGACAGATTGAAAGGGAGCGCTTTTTTTCAAATCGAAAGAAGTTGACAACCTTGCAAACCGATATTATAATCTGAGACCAAATCGTCAGGCGGGAATAGCTCAGTTGGTAGAGCACCACCTTGCCAAGGTGGCTGTCGCGAGTTCGAGTCTCGTTTCCCGCTTTTTTCTTTGGCGGCTTAGCCAAGTGGTAAGGCAGAGGTCTGCAAAACCTCCATTCTCCGGTTCGAATCCGGAAGCCGCCTTTTTTTTCGCCTGTTTATCTGATCCAACACAAATTATTTATCTCATCGTCACGTATCATCGTTGAGCGGGGCAGGTTCGCGAATACGAAACGCAACCTTTGACATCGCGCTTGCGAATTAACATATTCATTAAAGAGTTGTTCTGGAAAAGCAAGTTGTTATAAATCCGAAGGAGAGTTCGTGAACGGTACACCCAGGCCATTCCGAGCCGCCGCCGTGCAGGGTTCCCCGGTGTTTCTCGACAAGAAAAATACTGTCGAGAAAGCCTGCGCCTTAATATTCGAAGCCGGCAGGAACGATGCGAAACTGGCTGTTTTCCCCGAAGCGTTCATCTCAGGTTACCCCGACTGGGTATGGGTGCTCCCGGCCGGTCACAAGGCGGCGATAAGCGATCTGTACGCTGATTTTCTTAATGCGGCGGTGACCATTCCGGATGATTCCACGGACAAGCTGTGCAAGGCGGCCAAAGCAGCCGGTATATACGTCGCCATCGGTGTGAACGAGCGGAACGACCACGCGAGCAATTCCAGCCTGTACAATACGATTCTCTACATCGATCCGAACGGCAAGATTATGGGGCGTCACCGTAAGCTGATCCCGACCGGGGGAGAGCGTCTGATGTGGGGGCCGGGTGATGGCAACACGTTGGTCAGTTTCGACACCGAACTGGGCAGGTTGGGCGGGCTTATTTGCTGGGAGAACTATATGCCGTTGCCTCGAAACGCGATGTACATGGACGGTGTACAGATATATGTCGCGCCGACCTGGGACCAGTCGGAACAGTGGCAAATCGCGATGCGGCACATAGCGCGTGAGGGCGGGATGTATGTTATCGCGGTGGCCCCGGCCATGCATCGTGATGATATACCGGACAAATACGATTACAAGAAATTGTATCCGGAAGATAAAGAATGGATCAACCAGGGCAACAGCCTGATTGTAAATCCTGCCGGACAGATTATCGCCGGTCCGGCTGACTGTACCAGAGAGATTCTTTACGCCGAGATCGATTTGGCCGCTATCCCCGCTCAGAAGTGGATCTTCGATGTGGCCGGTCATTACACAAGACCGGATGTATTCCATTTCGAGGTGAAAAAGTAATTTTTACCATGGACGACACACGTGGATCATTCTGAGCAAAATAACCGTCGACAAACGACGAAAAATTACGCCTCGTTGCTTGACACAGTTAAGCTAAAGTTGTATAATGTTTTGTCGATAATAAATCGACAAAGGGGCCGCCCGGTTTCGGGAACTTTGTCGGCTATAATCGCCCAAAATAAACAGTCTGAAAAAAAGTTTGGCCCCGTGAGATATTTTTTAAGAAATGTCTTGACATCGCAATGTTAATCAGTATTTTGGGCGCCTGCCTGCGATAAGCAGGCCGTAGAATCGAACGCTCTTTGACAACTAAATAGTCGTGCTGAAGACAAGAGATACTCGTCTTGTCTTCGTGTCGCGGGTCCAATAGTTTTTTATAAACTTTGAGACTCTGTTAATTATGTGAATCATGAACGATGCAAACGTTTTGTTTGCGTCAGGATTAGATGACAATCTATAAATAATACTTATGGAGAGTTTGATCCTGGCTCAGAACGAACGCTGGCGGCGTGCTTAATACATGCAAGTCGAACGAGAAAGCCGGCTTCGGCCGGTGAGTAAAGTGGCGAACGGGTGAGTAACACGTGGGCAATCTGCCCTCAAATCCGGGATAATCCCTCGAAAGGGGGTCTAATACCGGATAAGACCACAGGATGGCATCATCCCGTGGCCAAAGGCGGAGCAATCTGCCGTTTGAGGATGAGCCCGCGCCCCATTAGCTTGTTGGTGAGGTAACGGCTCACCAAGGCGACGATGGGTAGCCGGCCTGAGAGGGTGATCGGCCACACTGGGACTGAGATACGGCCCAGACTCCTACGGGAGGCAGCAGTAGGGAATATTG
>JAJRTA010000231.1 GCA_024278515.1 Candidatus Zixiibacteriota bacterium | reverse complement strand
GTCATCGGAACAGCCAGCCAGTGATATCGTACCGATCAATATAATCATCAGAGAGAACAGCAGTTTCGTTTTCATTTTTCCAGTCTCCTTATTTCCATCTTCCGTCAATATATACAAACAAGAACCATGCCGGGCCGCATAACAGACTACAATACAACTGGTTATAAATACAAATCAATGTCCGCACCGGCACTGACGCACAATTATTGTGCGTAACATCCAAACTGATGCACAAGAACTGTATGGATATATTATTTGATGATTGAATTCGGGCTATACAAACAACAGAGACGAGTCCAAAATTTCAGCTTTTTTTAAGGCCGTACTGTCTGATTTTCGCCCGCAGGGTGTTGCGATGAATACCCAACTGTTCGGCGCATTTGCCGAGGTTCCAGTCGAGTTGATCCAGGCAGGCCCTGATATGTTTCGCTTCTATTTCCGCAAGCGGAGCGAGATGGTCACCGGCAGAGACTGAAGCGTTGTTCCGGGTAAGACCGGTCAGATCGGATTTTGAGATACGATCCGAGCGGCAGAGGATAACGGCCCGTTCGATGATATTCTCCAGTTCGCGGACATTGCCCGGCCAGTTATACGAAGTCAACAGGTCGGCCGCATCAGGTTCGAGCCCGGTAATGTTTTTGCCGATCTTGCGGCTGAACCGTTCAAGGAACTTGTCGGTAAGCCGGAGAATGTCACCGGCACGTTCCGATAAAGGCGGCACCTCTATCTGGATTACATTCAGCCGATAGTATAAATCCTCGCGAAAAGTACCCTCCGCAACCATCGCCTGTAAGTCGCGGTTCGTAGCGGTGATAAGACGAATATCGAGCGAAATCTCCTTAACCGATCCCAGACGCTGGATCTTGCGTTCTTCGAGAACCCGCAACATTTTCACCTGCATGGTCAACGGCATCTCCCCTATTTCGTCAAGGAAGAGACTGCCGCCGTCGGCCAGCTCGAACCTTCCCTGCTTAGGTCTGTCGGCTCCGGTGAAGGCCCCTTTTTCGTAGCCGAAAAGTTCCGATTCCAAAAGCGTTTCAGGAAAAGCGGCACAGTTGATAGCCACCAGTTCCTGCTCCGCCCGGGGCGAGAGGGCATGTATCGCCCGCGCGACCAGCTCCTTGCCGGTGCCGGAAGGTCCGGTTATCAATACAGTGGCTTCTTTGGGAGCCACAATCGAGATCAGTTCCTTCATTTTGACAATCGGTGGCGATTCTCCGATGATTTCCGATGACGGAAACACTTCCTCAAGCCGGGTACTCATCACCTGATGTTCCACTACCAGCCGGTTCTGCCGAATTGCCTTTTCGAGTTTCAAAAGAAGTTCATCGAGGTTCTCGACAGGCTTGGTAAGATAATCAAACGCCCCCGCTTTTATGGCCGCAACCGCTGTCTCCACAGAGCCGAAAGCAGTCAGAACAAGCACCTGCAGGAACGGATTGATTTCGCGCAACTGCGCCAGCAGTTCAAGCCCGGTCATGCCGGGCATTTTCATATCAACAATGGCAAGCGGGGAAAAAATCCGGTGGTAAGCCTCCAGCGCTTCGGGCCCCGAGGCAAAGGTGTGGACTTCGTACCCCTTCTTTGACAGGTACCCGGCCAGCAGTTCGCGCTGCGCGGCTTCATCATCAACCACCATCAGTTTTGTATCCGTCATACCGCTATATTAATCTTCATTCATGAAAGCGCCAATAATAAAAAAGGCCCGCCGTCCAGACAGCGGGCCGGGGTATTCATTACTATCAGACTATTCATCCGAGCCGACAAGAAGTCGGACACCGGCATGTATGTCAAATACACCAATGTTTTCTTTGAAATTAAGTTCTTCTGTCGCGTAAACACGCTGGGCGCTGCTGGTGTTGGCCGCATGATAATTCGCTTCTATGTACAACCCGCTGTAGTCGGATCGGTAGTAGAATAATCCGGCGCCGATTCCGTAAGCCAGAGAAGCATCATAAGAGATCGCGCGATACTTGGGGCCCATCATAGAGGTCGTGAATTTCGGGTTTTCAATTCCTATATGCGCTTTTATGTACGGTTCCAGGTCCGATTCCCCGACGAAATAATACTTGGCATAGATATTCGGATTATAAAGCCGGTGATACGCACCCTTGACTTCCGGCGGACCATCAATGCCGAACTGCGTATACTGGAAATTAATACCGACGACGATGTTGTCCTTCATGAAATAACCGAAATCAATACCGAGAGACCAGCCCGTCTTGGTTCCAAGGCTGTCATGCCAGTCACTCAGACCACTCATCGGCAATCCAAGGCCGCCCGACAGACATAATTCAAGAATGTCGCGCGCTTCTTCTTCCTCCTGAGCCTGAAGCCCGGGAGTAACTGAAAAAAACAGAACCAGTAGTGTTAATGTCGCAAGAACTGACCAGGATTTCATCCACCTATCCTCTATAATTAAAACGCTTCGTCTTCCTGTTATAATTCCTGTTATATCAGGGCCTTTTCCGTCTCAACAACATGTCTGAGCCGGTACAGCCGGATAATTAACACGGCTTAAGACGGTTTGTCAACAGATTATGTCCAATCAAAAACTTCACAATACTAACACCAACTCATACGTTTCGTCTTCCCCTCCCCCAGGGCCGAATGTGATAGACATACGTCCATCTCAATCAACCAAACAGGACATTCCTGTTTTGCTTTGACACACCCCAAAAAACTACTTGAAATCTCCATAATGGTCGCTATACTAATGGATTTTACCGAATGTTGGTGATGAAGAGAGTATGAAAGTTTTAGTGATCGGTTCGGGAGGAAGAGAACATGCCCTGGTGTGGAAGCTCAGGCAGTCCCGAAAAGTAGACAAGATATTCTGCGCCCCGGGTAATGCCGGGATCGGCCAGATTGCCAGGTGTGTATCGATCCAGCCGGATAACTTCAAGGCAATCGGTGACTTCGCACACCGAAACAAAATCGGCCTGATCGTGGTCGGCCCGGAGGATCCGCTGGCCAACGGTATTGTGGATGATCTCCGCAGGCGACGGCTGAAAGTATTCGGACCGAATAAGAAAGCGGCCCGGATCGAATCCAGCAAAGTGTTCTCCAAGGAGTTCATGCGCAAATACCATATTCCCACCTCGCCGTTCAAGGTGTTCGACAGCGCAGCCGAGGCGATCGGTTTCTGCAATTCCGTGGAATATCCGATTGTAATCAAGGCTGACGGGCTTGCGGCCGGCAAAGGGGTAGTGGTAGTCAAGAGCCGGCAACAGGCGGAGGAAGTCATTCATCGGATGATGACCAGGAAAGCCTTCGGCAAAGCCGGTAATAAAATACTGATAGAATCGTTTCTGACCGGACAGGAGGTCTCAATCCTGGCTCTAACCGACGGTAAAACGATAATACCGATGATCTCAAGTCAGGACCACAAACAGGCCCTCGACGGGGACCGTGGCCCCAACACCGGCGGAATGGGGGCATATTCACCCACTGATTTCATTGATGATGAAATGATGGAGATGATCAACGATCATATACTTCAGAGGACCCTTGCCGGTTTCAACGAGGAAGGCATCAGCTACAAAGGTATTCTGTACGCCGGCCTTATGCTTACCGCTCACGGGCCCAAGGTACTGGAGTTCAACTGCAGGTTCGGCGATCCGGAAACACAGGTTGTGTTGCCGTTGCTGAAAACCGACCTCGCCGACCTCATGCTGGCGGTAGTGAATCAGAAGCTGGCCTCGGTCGGCAAACTGGACTGGCATCCCGGGGCGGCCGCCTGTGTAGTGATGGCTTCACGCGGTTACCCGAGCAAATATGCCACCGGGGTACAGATTTCCGGCCTGACCGGCAAACATGAGAACAGCTCATATATCTTCCATGCCGGCACAGCCCGCAAGGACAATCGCTGGGTCACGGCGGGAGGCCGGGTGCTGGGAGTGATGGGAATGGATAAAGATCTGCGTTCAGCCCTGAACCGGGCTTATCGATTGGTTCACAAGATCAAGTTTGACGGCGCTCAGTACAGAAAGGATATCGGCTTTAGAGCAACCAAACCGGTTGAAGGATAATAAAATATGGCAAAAGTACTTATAGTCATAGGCTCCAAATCTGACTCTGAATACGCCCAGATATGTGCTGATATGCTGGCGCAATTTCAGATTGAGAGTAAAGTGGAAATAAGTTCGGCCCACCGTCACCCGCAACGGACTGCCGAGATTACTTCCCAGGCAGCCGGTGAAGGGTTCGAAGTAATAATCGCTATGGCAGGATTGTCGGCCGCCCTGCCGGGTGTGGCGGCGGCTCATTCGAACCTGCCGGTAATTGGTGTTCCACTGCCTGCGGCTCTCGACGGTCTGGATTCGCTGTTGTCGGTTGTGCAGATGCCTCCCGGAATCCCGGTTGCGACAGTGGCTATCGGTAAACCGGGAGCAAAGAATGCCGCAATCTTAGCCGCCAGGATTCTGGCTCTGAAACATGATGATGTTGCCGAAGCGGTCGAGCAACATCGTGATTCGTTGTGACTTTTTTGTTGAACCCGTTTTAGTAAGATTTGTAGAAACATAGAAATAATCATGAAGGGAGAGTTGATTTTTGTGATGAATCTCCAAAGAAAGCTGACCATTCTGACTGCCTTTTTTGCCCTCTGTATCCTGTCCGGATCCGTTTTCGGTGACACGGAAGCGGCTAAAGAACATTACAACAAGGGCATCAAGGAAAAACAGGCGGGCAACCTCGAGGCGGCCGAAATCGCGTTCAAGGCTGCTATCGCCGCGGATGGAAACTATGGCGACGCATATATCCAACTTGGCGCGATCCAGTTCGGCAAAAAAGATTACCAGGGAGCGCTGGAATCATTCACTACGGCGACTGAAAAAGCTCCCAACAGCGCGGAAGCATTCGCCAACCTGGGCCGCGTGCAGTTGAAACTGAAAAAGTATGAAAGCGCGCAGGAATCCCTGAAAAAGGCTATCTCTATCGATAAGAACGATCTGTCCGCTCATGCTGAATTGTGTAAGGCATATTATTACGGACGCAAGTATAATGACGCCATTTCAGCCGCTAACAGTCTGCATGAAGCGGGAGGAGGCGATCACATCTCCTGGTTTATACTCGGTAAAGGCTATCAAAAAACCAACAAAGCCGACAAGGCGATATCTGCGTTCCGCAAGTCGGTTGAGATCAATCCCAATTATTACAACGCCCACTCCGCTCTCGGATCGATTTATCTCAGCCAGGGGAAATACAAAAAAGCGGCATCCTCATTCAAGTCTGCGTTGAAAGCCAAACCCTCGGCCTATCTTGCGTCATACAACTATGCCGTCGCGGTCGAAAGCTCCGATCCGGAGGCGTACAGCACCAATATCAAAGTCTGGCAGGATTTCATCAAGATGGCCAAAAAGAACCCGAAGGCCAAATCACGTGTGGCCGAAGCCGAGCAACATGTCAAAGACCTTAAAGACGCAAAAGAAAAAGCCGCCCTGCAATAATAATTGTTCTTATAAGTTAAATGGAAAACCCCGCGTCACGCGGGGTTTTCTTTATATCGATAATTATATGCTGATTGCACAGACATCACGGTGTCATTCCTTTAGCCAAACCTATCCGGTTGGGGGAAGCGCCGGATTCACCGTCGCCGGTGTACCACAGCAGATAGTGTCCCTCGATATTGGTAGCCAGTGAGCTTACAATGGCGGCCGTGGGATGTTCAAGATCACCGGAGTCAAACGGCAAAGGTACCTTGTTGTCGGAACTGGGAGCCAAAACCGGAAGGCTCGCGCGACTCCAGGTCAGTCCGTCGGCGCTGGTGGCATAGCCGATAGTATTCTGAACGTCCCCGGCCATATCCCCGGCTTCGTACCACAGTTTGAACCGTTTGGAAGATCCGGCCGGCTCAAGTTCGTCAATCAGCACAAACGGAGCGTTGACCGTATATCCGTCAAACTGTGCCGAACTCGACGGTGTAAAGACCGGACCGGCGGCTGAGCCGGTTTTACCGGAAGCATCTTTGATTGTCCAGGATACGCCGTCGGTCGACTCGGCATAACCGATCACACCCGGTCCCTCAACCCCACCCGGCTCGGAATCAATGGCCTCAAACCACATGCGAAAAGTGCTCCCGTCAAGAAGCACTGTCGGGTCGGCCACCCGCACCGATCCAAACGAAGGCGCAAGTCCGGTACAGGCAGTGAAGTTTGTCCAGGAAACGCCATCGGTCGAGGTTGCATAAATAATAGTGCTGGTCGTACCGTTACGCCCCTCAAACCACATTTTGTAGCGACTCGATGTTTCGTTCGGTCGTTTGTCGACAATAACTGATGGGTCTGTCGCACCTGTTTCATAGCCGCTGCCTGCCCCGCCAAGTCCGATAACCTGGGTGCGATCGATAGTCCGTAGAAGGAAATCTTCCTCACTCGAGGTTATCAGTCCGATAGTATTTACACCGGCGGCGCTTTCTCCTTCGTAATAAAGCATAAACTTATCACCGGACAACCGCCCTCCATCGATGACAATATCCGGGCTGTCGACTTCTTTTGCATCGAAACCGGTCCCCTCGGTCAGAATCGGAGACACATTACCGCTGGTGTTGCGGAAACGGCTATAAACTATTTCATCCGATGTTTTGCCGGGGCCTGTATTGGTATTCACGACACTGT
>JAJRTA010000230.1 GCA_024278515.1 Candidatus Zixiibacteriota bacterium | reverse complement strand
CTGGCTGAGCGTTCGAAGCAACTGCTTGATTCTCTGGGCTATGAAAATGTAATCGTTCGTTGTGGCGACGGCTACGCAGGCTGGCCGGTGAAAGCACCGTTCGACTGCATTATCGTAACCTGCGCGCCGCCGAAAATACCACAACCTTTGATTGACCAGTTGGCCGACAGCGGACGGATGGTTCTGCCGGTTGGTAATTTCCGGCAGGAACTGGTGCTGGTTGAGAAGATTGACGGGAAAATCAACAAACGTAATGTAATCCCGGTAAGATTCGTACCGATGACCGGCGAAGGCTCCGGCAAGCAATAATAGACCCCTCCTTCCTGCAGAATTATATGCAATAAAAGACCGGCGGTGGCTCGCCGGTCTCTGTCGCGATTCGCTAACGAAGTAATTAGGAATCTATGCTGTTACTCCCGACATCTCGTTGACATCGATAACCTTTGACAAATCCAGGAAAATCAACAACCTGTCTTCCAGTTTGGCGACGCCCTTGATGTATTCGGAGTTGATACTGGCCACGATCTCAGGCGGCGGCTCGATCGTATTCGACGGCAGACGCAGCACCTCGGATACCGAGTCGACCACCATACCCATGATATTGCCGCTGATATCGACAACAACGATGCGGGTGTTTTTATCGTACTCTTTTACGTCGAGATTGAAACGCTTGCGCAAATCGACAATAGGAATCACCTTTCCCCGCAGGTTTATTACCCCCTCGACATAATGTGGAGCCTGGGGCACCCGTGTGATTTCGACCATCCTGTTAATCTCCTGGACCTTCAGGATATCAACACCGAACTCCTCGGAACCGATATTGAACGACACTAACTGGAGCAGTTCGCCGGACTGATTACCGTGAGTGCTTTCGGTTGTTTCCAGGACTGTAGTATCCATATTAAAACCCTCATTAGTGAGATTGAATTATCCTCTCTTGTGTTCCCGAATAGCCTTTGCCATAGGTTCCGAGGCTTTTGCGATCGATTCGCCGGTCAACCTCAAATCCCTCCTTTGAACCCCCATTCTGCAAATTTACGGGCCATCATATAAATACTTATAATCGACCCTTTAATCTGCTATCGGAAAAAACAACAATAACTTAATGAGTTTTTTTATATGTTACGGGATAATCAGGTGATCTTAAAAGAATGCTCAACCGGTGCACAGGACCATTTTCGCCCCCCCCGGAAACATTCAGACCGGCACATCACACTGGCCTATCCTCAAACCACCTACGACAACAAGCTAACAAAATACTTTAATTAAGGCCGGGCATCAGCAATTCTATCAGCCGACGAGCGGTCGATGGCGAGTGTCCCGAGTAATGGTTGTTGAAAAAAGCGAACAGGCTTTGTTTATCCGAGGTCAGATTTCTGATAACCTCGCCCCACCATTGAAGATCTTCCTCGCGGTTATCTCTGACATAAGTGAAATCTTCGGAGATCTGCCTGCGGTCTCCCAGGAAACGGATATAATGAAAATCGGCGGTGATAATCGCTTTTCGCGGCATCCAGGGATGGTCGATCAGGGTAAAAGCGACATTCCGGCTTCTCAGAAGATCAAACAATTCATCATGTTGCAGCCAGGATTTGTTTCGTACCTCCATGGCTACGCGAATATCACCGGGCAAAACCTCGATCAGGCGACACAGCAGATCGAACTCGCTCGGCTTGAAACTGTAGGGAAACTGCAGAAGCAACGGCCCCAGATGATCGTCCAAATGCCGCATGACCTCCGTAAACAGCTCTATCGTCCTGATCCGTTTATCCAATGCTCCTTCATGGGTAACCGTACGGGGAAATTTAGCCGCAAACAAAAAACCTTCGCGTACCTGTGAAGCCCATCGCTTAACCATTTCCTTTCCAGGAACGCGATAGAAAGTGGCATCGATTTCAACCGTGTTGAACACGGATGAATAAAACCGTAGAAAGTCAGCCACCGGGCAGAACTGTGGATAGAAATTACCCAGCCAGTCTTTGTAGCTGAAACCACAAGTGCCGATCCTGATGTTGGACTGTTTCATACAAACCTGTAACATGCTACTCACCTGATTGTTCATCCTGCTCGTAATAATTACCCGGCATGGAAAAACCGGGCGGCTTGCGCCCGCCAACCATTTGTCGTATCATCTGTCTCGAATTATGATTTGTGAAAGGATACTCTGACATGAAGGACAAAAGAAACGAAATACTCGCACGCCAGCTACTTGATTACTCGGTAAAAATCAAACCGGGCGAGGTGCTTTATCTGGAGATAAAAGGAATCGAAACGCTGGAGCTGGGCAAACAGATTATCAGGCTGGCCACCGAAAAAGGCGCCGTGCCGTTCTGGTACTACAATGACGAATCGCTGATTCGGCAATGGATAGGCAGGGCTACGGATGATCAGTTCAAAAAACAGGCTGAACTTCACATGGAGCTGATGACACGCGCCGATGCTTATATCGGGCTTCGAGGCTCCAACAACCCCTTTGACCTGGCCGATATCGACCGAAGCCAGATTGACAAAAACAACACTCTTTTCTATAAGCCGGTCCATCTCGAGGAGCGCGTGAAACGAACCCGCTGGGTGGTATTGCGCTATCCGAACAACGCCATGGCTCAACTGGCGGAGACTTCACAGGAAAGATTCGAGGACTTCTACTTTGAAGTATGCTGCGCCGACTATGCCAGGATGTCGAAGGCTCAGGATAAACTGGCTGAACTGATGGATGCCACGGATAAAGTCCGACTGGTCGGACCGGGTACCGATCTTAGTTTTTCGATTAAAGGCATTCCTTATGAGAAGTGCGACGGTGAGCGGAATATCCCGGACGGCGAGGTTTACACAGCTCCGGTTCGGGACTCGGTAAACGGGACGATTACCTATAACACTCCATCATTGTACCAGGGTACGGTATACAACAACATTTCGTTCACCTTTGAAAACGGCAAGATTGTCAAAGCCACTTGTTCAGGCGACGAAGCCAGGCTGAACAAAATCCTCGACACTGATGAAGGCAGCCGTTATATCGGTGAGTTTGCCATCGGGGTCAATCCGTTCATTCTGCACCCGATGAAAGACACGCTTTTTGATGAAAAGATCGCCGGATCGATTCACCTGACTCCCGGCCAGTGTTACGATGAGGCTCCCAACGGCAACCAGTCCTCGATTCACTGGGACCTGGTGCTCATTCAGCGGGCCGATTACGGCGGCGGCGAGATGTATTTCGACGACAAACTCGTGCGTAAGGACGGCGTTTTCACCGATGCCGACCTGGAGAAGGCTTTCTCAGCCGACAATCTTCGTTCTAAAGCGCTGGACTAAGAACAACAACAAATCAGCTGAAAAACGCCAACTGGAGAGATGATGGATATAATAAAGTTCGCCATACAAATGGAACTCGACGGTAAAGCTTTCTATGAAAAAGGAGCCGCCACGACAGACGATCCGGACCTCAGGAAAGTGTTTGTCGCACTGGCTGAAGAAGAGGAAAAACATCTCAGGATTTTCCGCAGCATGGAAGAAGGAAATCTGTCAAAGGCGGCTTCGACTCTGGGTGAAGGGTCACCGACACCACGGGTAGTGCGGTCGATCTTCCGGGAAATGACCGACGCCGGAGTGGAGACTCTTCCGGGGAGCAATGTCAGGGCTCTCTGGGAGCAGGCTCTGGCGCTTGAGGAGAAAGCTGAGAAAATGTATCGTGATGCGGCGAAGGAGGAACCTGACCCGAAGCGCAGGAAACTGCTGGAGCGGATCGCCGACGAAGAAAAGAACCATGTCTATCTTGCCGACAACATGCTGGCGTTTGTAAAAGATCCTTCGACCTTTCTGGACTCGGCACAGTACAGGAGCTTTATGAGCTGGGAGGGACGTTAACGGCGGGATGATCAGGGGCCGGATGTTGTTGTCTGACCAGTTGAATCGGGTGAAGGAGTTTCCCCCGGCTCGAATTTTTTCAAAAGCCACTGATCGTACTCGAACACCCAGGTAAGAATCAGGGGGCGATCTTTTTTCCGTGCCGCATCCATTATCCAGCAGTCGATTCTGGCTCGATCCCTGGTGTAAACAATCCCTTCTATCGCGAACTGACTGAACTCAAAACTGCCATCCGGCTTGTAGGTGTATCTCAACAGAGAATCCGAACTCTGGTTTATCTCAAGAATCTGCAACGACAAAAGCGAGTCAATCGCCGCCCGGTTCCGCTCCTTTACCGCCTCCTGAAGCCTGAACAGACGTTTTTTCAGTATCGGTATCTGATTTCGGCTGGGCGGCTCCTGATCACAACCCGGAAGCGTTATCGCTATTGCTCCAAGCAGCAGCGTAATAATCTGACGTTTCAATCTGTTCATAATTATTTGCAATTAGTATCGGAACGATTCAAACTTGTACTGGCCGTTACCGCGGCGTTCTACCACACCCTGCTCTATCAGTTTAACCAGGGTGCGGCTGGCGGTCAGGTTCCAGAACCAGTAGCGCAGACCGTAGGTAGCTTTGGCGTGACCGTGGCTGGTGGCCAGATCCCTGAGCCTGAAATACGTCTCAACCAGAAGCGAATCGGTGTCGCCCTTGAGCGCATTGACCGCTGCCCGGGCCAGCGAGGTATCGACGACGAAAATCTCCTGTTTTGATTCATTCGCAAAGGTGAACCTGACCGGCTTCCCCTGCTGCCCTCTCAGGATATAATTCTCTTCACATTTCAGGACCGGCAGGCTGTCGCCGTAAGACATTCCGAAGCGAGGTACATTTGCAAACCGATCATAGTAATTGGTGCCGTTGAAATAAGCCCCTCCCAGAACCGCATACATGTAATTCGGAATCCTCGCGTTACACGGATCGGTGGCATCATAGATCAATAGCGGGGCCGAACGAGTTATAAAACTCTGCCCGCGATCCCACCACAGGTAGAGCGCAGAGATAACCGGGTATTTGAAATAAAGCACCGAACCACCGTTCAAAAAGGAGTTGGAGTCAGTCGACATCGCCCCGACCGCAATCATGCTATCCAGAACCCGATCATAATTGCCCAGATTATTCTTTATAGTCGCAACCAGGCTGTCGGACACCTGTTCAGCCATCTGCTTACCGGCCTCAGCCATCGCTACCGATATCAGCGGGAAACGAAGTTTCGCCCGGCCTTCTTCTTCGGTGCTGATATAACGATTGTTCTCCAGATTCTCGTATATTGACTGTACATAGTCAAGGGCGGCGCCCGTCATGTCGGCAATTTCCTCGACCGACTTTCCTTCATTCAGCAATACCAGCATCAGACGTGAAAGATGGCTGTCGAAATCCGGATGTTCATCTACTCTCGGCGGCAGCGTAAGGGTCACCGCAAGGTACGGTTCGATTTCTTCGGGCGGATGGAAATTGATCTGAAAATTATCCTCAAAAAACTTCTGCCCCGGCAGAAGTATATCCAACGTATCCACCACGTCGTAGATTCTGATCTGTCCTTTGGCCAAACCGTAGTTACCCGGAATAAACATCCTGCCGGTCACGGTCCTGGTCTCCCCGGCCGGGAGAACCACATACTGAATGGTTCGACGATTCGGTTTGGGATTGCTGTCGACAAATTCAATCTCTATTTCCACAGTAAGGAATTTGAGCTCCTCACTGTTATTGGTAACGTCAAAAACAGCCGTCCGGTCACCCCACCTGAGATCGCGCTCGATCTTTCCTATTACCACGTCGGGGATTTCCGAAAAAACGGATATGTTGATAAGCAGAAAAATTAAGACAAAAAGTTGAACGGGCCTGATCATCGTTGATCTCCTGTTTTGGCTTTCGCACCGGCCAGCTGCCCGCAGGCCGCGCTGATATCGGTTCCCCGGCTCTTGCGAACCGTCACCGCCGGGACTTTCGGGTAAAGTTGCCGGGCGAACCAGTCCATCTTTTCGTCGGATGGTCTGTCGTACGGCAGATTGCTTACAGGATTATACGCCAACAGGTTGATTTTGCAAGGAATTCCTTGGACCACCCGGGCAATTGCCTTGATATCATCCTCGGTGTCGTTGAATCCTTCAAAAAGAGCATATTCAAAAGTCACCCGTGTTCGGGTGGCAGTCGTGTACTTTTTCAGCGCCTTCATCAGGTCATCAAGCGGATATTTGCGACTAATCGGCATGATCCGTGCCCGTTTTTCCTGCGTGGCGGCGTTGAGTGAAACAGCCAGACGTGCTTTGGAACCGCTTTCGGCCAGTTTACGGATCCCGGGGATCACACCGGCGGTGGAAATAGCCACTCTCTTTGCCGCGTGGGACATTCCCGAATCGGCTGACAGGATCGCAATCGCCTTCAGGACGTTGTCAAGGTTCATCATCGGCTCACCCATCCCCATGAAAACCACATTGGTGAAAGCAGACTCGCCGAACTTATCGCGCAGGCTTATCAACTGACCGAGAATCTCCCCCGCGCTCAGGTTCCGGGTAAATCCGAGGGTGGCCGTAGCGCAGAAACCACAACCGAGAGCACATCCCACCTGCGACGACACGCAGACCGTAGTCCGGCCGTTCCCAACATCAGGGATAAGAACAGTTTCGATGCAAAGACCGTCTCCGAGTTCGTACAAAAACTTTCGCGTCCCATCTACCGAGACATCCTCCCCGGCTATAACCGGGAGCCGAAACTCGAATTGGTCGTGGAGTTTTCGGCGGAGTTCCTTCGACAGATCGGTCATCAGGTCGAAGTCGTACTGGCGGACGCTATACAGCCATGTAAATAATTGCCGTCCACGGTAGGCTTTTTCACCCAGACCGACGGTCAGTTTTTCCAGTTCAGCTATAGGCAGACCTATGAGGTTTCGTTTAGCCATGACCGGTGAATTTAAGTGACCGGCTTGATTATTCAAAGGAGTTTGTGGCGATCGCCTGATCTGAGTAACCGGTACTGCCGATGCAGAAAGTCACAACTGCAAAAAAACCTTCTTCAATCCATTTTTTCGAGGGGAG
Source organism: Candidatus Zixiibacteriota bacterium (assembly GCA_024278515.1). GTDB lineage: Bacteria > Zixibacteria > MSB-5A5 > GN15 > FEB-12 > JAJRTA01. The sequence goes on along the minus strand of JAJRTA010000230.1, from coordinate 20,139 downwards.
CCAAAGTAATATCGTCTTGACAGTTGCGGACCGCAGGGGTATCATGACTACTCGAAACGGGGTGTGGCGCAGTCTGGCAGCGCACTTGCTTTGGGAGCAAGATGTCGGAGGTTCAAATCCTCTCACCCCGATTTGTTGATCCCTCGAGTCTGTTGGTTGGAATCAGAATATTCCCCATTTACGCCACCTTGCAACTCGTTCTGTCGTCTGAAACGTGACAAAAAAACTATTACACAGCAATGCGTTTCAGCAACATGTACCCAAACCAGAGAGCCAGCACACCAAAAGTGACGGAGAGCAGGATATTCATCAGGGCCAGCCACCCCTGACCATTACGCAGAAGGTCGATTATCTCCTGACTGAATGTGGCGAAAGTCGTGAACGCCCCCAGCACGCCGATACCGAGAAACAACCGCATCTGATCGGAGACCGGTACCCGGTTCTCGACCATGAACATCAGGCACCCGATCAAAAAACAGCCTGTTATATTGACGATGAATGTCCCCCAGGGAAAGGTCGAATGAAAAATGCGATGAACCACGTTGGAAAGAAGATACCGCGCCACCGCTCCTATGAATCCGCCGATCCCGACTACTATAATCTCCTGCATCAAGTCACTCCGTTTTCATCAGGTCAGAAAATCAGGCACGAGCAGGTGATTCAACAATCGATCCAAATCGTCCGGGCCGGAATCTCCGAATACTGCAAACATTCGCCGCCTATTGTACTCAGATTGCTGTTTTTTTACAAGGAGAAAACGGGACCGGTTCAGATTGATTCAACAACCTTGTAAGACTGCCTGACACAATCGTTGAGGCCGATACCGTAGTAAGCGTTACCGCTAAGATGTAAACCGGGGTGACATGACAGATGTTCTTCTATCTCAGCCATGACAGCCGGGTGTCCTGCCCGGAACTGCGGGATTCCATATTGCCAGCGGTAAAGCTTCACTATAGACGCCCGGCCGGACAGCCCGATGATTTTATCAAGGTCGGATGTAACAATTTCTATCAGTTCATCGTCTGACAGGCCCACCGACGCATGGTCACCGTCTCCGCCGACCATGGTCCGAAACTGCACATAACCTTCGGGAGCGCGGTCGACAAATATCGACGAAGTCCAGATCGATCCGAGAATACGACGCCGCTCTTTGGCCGGTACAAGGAAACCGAACCCATCAAGGTCCCGACGAACATTGGAAGCGTGAAACCCCTGACAGACAACTGCGATCGGCGCATATGGGATTTTGCTCAATACTGAAGCCAACGGTTCCGAAGTCTGCTTAACGATATCCGCAGTACGGTAAGAAGGAGTGGCCAGAATTACATGACGGGCGTCAACCGTTGTGCCGTCCGTCAATTTAACATCGTAGCCATCGTTGTTTCCTGCTACCGAGACGATTCCGGTACCGGTGGTTATATGATCAGTGTAAAGCTCGTGACATCGTTCAACCAGTTTGTAGAGACCTCCGTGAAACGAGGTCAACCAGCCGCCTGGGCCGCCTGGGCCACCCGACTTCTTTCCTCTGGCTTTAGCCTCTCTGGCTTTGGCGATCATCGCTTTGAACAACGAGCCGTATTCGTCTTCCATCTCGCGCATAACCGGGAAACAGGCTTTGAGCGACAGTCGCTCGGCCACCCCTCCGTAGACACCGGAGACCATCGGCTGAACGAGGTAGTCGGCCGCTTGTTTACCTATACGACGACCGGCGAAGTCGTAGATCGATTCATCGTCATCGGTGCGCGCCTTTGAAAGCGGTTCCATCAGGACTCTCAGCTTTCCGGACAACGGCAGGATATCGGACAGAAGAAACTTCAGTGGTGACATCGGCACTGCCCTGAGCTTCCCCCGGCGTAGAATATAACGGTTGGTGACATTCGAACCGGCTCGCTCCAGTTGATCATCAAGCCCCAACTCTTCGCACAGCCGCAAAGTCAACGGTTCGCGATCCAGAAAACCGTTCGGTCCCCAATCGAAACTGTATCCCTCTTCGTGATCAGTGCCGATCGTCCCGCCCAAACGTGACTCTGCCTCGAACAGACGCACGCTGAGTTCCGGTTTAAGCCGCCTGATAAAATGCAGCGCCGACAACCCTGAAATACCTCCACCGGCAATAAGCACGTCAAGCCGCATCTTAACCCCTCCCCTTCCGCCTGACTATTTCGGCCACCACTTTCGTAAATGCAACAGCATCGTTAAACATCGGCATCCTGCGGATACGTGTCCCATCGATTCCGAGATCTTCTTTCAGCTTTATATCAAGCTCATGCAGAGTCTCTATATGATCGCAGACAAAACTTATCGGCACGATAAACAGTTTTCGCTTCGGATCACTCAGGAGCCGCCTCACCTCGGCAACAGTGTCGGGACCGATCCATTTAACCGGCCCGGTGCGACTCTGATAGGACAAGTGAAAATCACGATCACCTGCGGCCATAGCGGTTGTGATCTCCGTTTGCTGAACATAAGGGTCACCCTCATCAACAAACTTCTGAGGCAAACTATGCGCGGAGAACAAGAGCGTTTCATCAGGTGCGATATTGGCGTCGATCTGTTCTTTCAATAACCTCGTGTACCCGGGGTCATCATGAAAGTCATTGATAAAAACCGCTTCAACTTCGTGCTCGCGAATCGCACGGCGCACCATTTCAAACACAGAGCCGGTAGTAGCCTTGCTGTACTGCGGATACATGGGCAGAAAGACGAATCGGCGGAACCCGTTCTTCAATGCCCGGGCTATGCTGTCTTCGATAAACGGATGGAAATAACGCATACCAACCATACAACTCACTCCGGGCAATTCATCCGACAGCAACTGTTCGAGCTGTTCGGCCTGCTTTTCCGTCCACATTAGAAGCGGCGAACCGCCGCCGATTGCCCGATAGTTGTCCTCAACTCCGGCCCGGCGCAGTGATGAAATCAGTTTAGCAAACGGACGCTGAAACAACTGTCCCCCCGGCATACGGATTATGTTTCTGTCAGAAAAGATATTGAAAAGAAACTCACGAACGTCATCCGTCTTCGCAGGCCCGCCCATACCCAGAAGCATGATGCACACCTTGTTCGCATGTCGCGTCATTCAGATAGTTCTCGAATAGGTTGCCTTTTGACCCGGCGCGTTTCCTTTGAGGTAAGCATCAAAAGTCATCGCGATATTTCTCACAAAGGCGCGCCCGATCGGCGTAACTTCAAGATGCTTGTCGGACACCTCGAGGAGTTTATCATCGATGAACCCCTTAAGCTCCTTTTTCTCGCGAGCAAAGTACTCATCATACGAAATATCGAACCGTTTCTCCAGCACCGGGATATTCAGATAGAAATTACACATCAGTTGCGTGATCAAATGCTGACGGATCAAATCATCCGGCGACAGTTTCATCCCCCGGTACACCGCACAGTTGGTTTCATCAATACGCCGGCCGTATTCGTTCAGTTTAGAAATGTTCTGATAAAAACCGTCGTCCACGTAGCCGATCGACGACATCCCGAGACCGATCATTTCCGGAGCCGCCTGAACCGAGTACCCCATAAAGTTGCGATAGAGACGACCGTCGGCCTGCGCAAGAGATAACTCATCATCGGGAAGCGCGAAATGATCCATCCCGATCTGGCGGTAACCGGCGCCGGTGAACATCTCGATAGCTTTGGCGAAAAGTTCGTACTTTACTTCGGTGACCGGCAACTCTTCTTCGTTTATTTTCGCCTGGTGCGCTTTGAAAGTCGGCAGATAGGCAAATGAATACACCGCCAGCCGATCCGGACGAAGTTCCATCACCCTTTCAAGAGTCTCGGTGAAACTCTCCACCGTTTGCCTCGGCAAGCCATAGATCAGGTCGAAGTTTATTCCTTTGAATCCCAGTCGGCGGCACTGTTCGAGAATCGTCGAAACCTGATCCTGCGGTTGGATGCGCCCGATGGCCTGCTGGACGTCGAGATTGAAATCCTGAACCCCCAGTGAAATGCGGTTGAATCCACGGTCAGCCAGAAACTCAAGCTGTTCGAGCGTGGTGATGCGCGGATCTATCTCAATCGACTTCTCACAGCCATCATCAAAGATGAATGACTGCTCCATCGCATCCAGTATCCGGGCCAACCTCTGCGTACCGACATAAGCAGGAGTACCGCCGCCGAAATGTAATTGACGAATGATTTTACGATCCTTCAACTTCCCGGCGGTCCAGGCGATCTCCCGACAGAGCCGGTCAGTGTATTCGTTGACGCTGTTGTCCCCTTTGACAATGCAGGTATTGCACCCGCAGTAATAGCATCTTGAGCGGCAGAACGGAATATGGCAGTACACGGAAAGAGGTGCGACGGCATCTTTCGAGGCGTTTTCAAGAGCCGTCAGGTAACTTTCGCGGCCGATCTCTTCGCTCCAGACAGGCGCAGTGGGATAGCTGGTGTAACGCGGGCCGGGACGGTCATACTTACGAAGAAGTTCTATCGGTACAGTTGTTGCGGTAGTATTACCGGTCATATTCATCACCTGTAGTTGTGCACTGCCTCAACTACCGCTGATACCGATTCAAGCGGAGTCTGTGGTTGAATGCCGTGCCCGAGGTTGAAAATAAATCGGTCGTGATTTTCGATGCTGCCAAGTATCCGGGTCGTCCGAGTTACAACATCCCGCAGACTGCCGAAAAGCACCGAGGGATCGAGATTCCCCTGTATCGATTTCCCGGGTAGTTTTTCGGAGCAATGGGACAGATCGGCGCGGAAATCTATGCTGACAACCTCGCAGTCAATATCACGAATCATATCCAGATAAGGCGTGATATTGTTAACGAAAAGTATACGAGGGACACCGGCGATCCGGGCAGTTTCAAAGATCTTTTGCGCCGGAAGCGCCGACCATCTGAAGTATCCCTCACGGGACAGCATCCCCCCCCAACTATCAAACAGTTGCACAGCATCAACTCCGGCTTCAATCTGGGCTTTCAGGTAACGGCCGATATTGCGAGCCAGGTGCGCGATCAAACGGTCACCCGCGTCCGGGAACTCGTGAAGGAACCTTCGAGGCTTGTCAAAACTTTTCGACCCCATTCCTTCGATCATGTAACAGGCCAGGGTAAACGGCGAACCGGCAAACCCGATCAACGGCGTGTCCGGCAGGATTTTCTTAATTGCACGAATACCTTCAAGGACAAAACCGAGATCCTTCTCCGGGTCGACCTCGACCAGCCGTTCCACATCTTCCGGTGTACGAATCGGGTCGGCCACGCGCGGCCCGCCTTCGGGGAACTCGAACGGCAGTCCCATCGGCGTGAGCATGGTCAGGATATCGGAGAAAAGAATGGCCGCATCCAGGCCGAAGCGAACGACCGGCTGACGGACCACTTCAGCAATCAACTCCGGAGTCCGGCACACTTCGACAAAGCTCGCTTTCTCCCGAACGGCCCGGTACTCCGGCAGGTATCGTCCCGCCTGACGCATGATCCAAACCGGGATGCGTCCTTTGTTCCTGCCGTAACAGGCCTGAATGAACGGGCTGTCGGTCACGCCCACTCGTGCGCCTCCTCACCGATAATCCGCTCAATCGTCTCGGCGGCATCATCCAGCATTTCGTCGGTATGTGCTGTCGACAGGAAACAGACCTCGTAACCCGACGGCGGCAGGTATATTCCCGCTTCGAGCATTCTTTTGTGCATTCGGTTGTAGTGATTGATTCCGTCGGGAGCGATTGCCGACGCCGAGCGCGGAATGTCACGCTGGAACAGTATCCAGAAAATCGACGCCACCCCCGCAATGTTGACGATGCTCGAGGTAAGACGTTCCGTTATTTTGCTTACGAACCGACGGTTGCGGTCTTCCATCTCGGCGTATACGTTGTCGGTGGTGAGTTTTTTTAACGTAGCCAGTCCGGCCGTCATCGCCACCGGGTTGCCGGACAATGTTCCGGCCTGGTACACCGGACCGAGCGGCGCAATATGATCCATAATATCAGCCCGACCGCCGAAAGCGCCTACCGGCATACCACCGCCTATAATCTTGCCGTAAGTGATCAGGTCGGGACGAAGCCCGTAGTATTCAGCCGCGCCACCGAACCCGACTCTGAACCCGGTGATGACCTCGTCAAGGATGAGAAGCGCGCCGTGCTGCTCGGTGAGCGCGCGCAACAACCGCATATAGTCGTGACGCTGGATCAGCAAGCCGTTGTTGGCCGGGATGCCTTCGATAATCACCGCAGCCAGCTTGTCACCATGTTCTTTGAAGAATTCCTGCAACGCTTCCTCGTCGTCCAGAGGCAGCACTGCGGTATTCTTCGTAATATCTCCGGGGACACCGGCTGAAGCAGGCTGTCCGAATGTCACCAGTCCCGACCCGGCCCTTACCAGCAGGTGGTCGGAGTGGCCGTGGTAACAACCTTCGAATTTGAGAATCATATCACGCCCGGTGAACCCTCGGGCCAGACGAACAGCCGACATCACCGCCTCGGTACCGGACGATACAAAGCGAATCTTGTCGATTGCTTCTATCCGGCTGACGATAAACTGAGCCAGCTTGTACTCAAGCTCGGTCGACGCGCCGAAAGTCATGCCACGATCGACCTGCTCCTTCACCGCGGCAACAACGTCCGGGGCGGCATGACCGAGAATCAGCGGTCCCCACGAACTACAGAAATCGAGATACCTGTTGCCGTCGACATCGAACAGGTAAGCACCCTCCCCACGCTCAATAAAACGGGGACATCCGCCTACTGCCCCGAAGGCCCGGACCGGTGAGTGCACACCGGCGGGGGTAACTTCCTCGGCCAGTTTGAGTAAGTGCTGAGACTTTTCGGTTTTAAGACAAGCGCCATTCATTTTTCAGTATATCCCTGAGATGATAGGTGAGAATTATCGAGGCCCCGGCCCGCCTGATAGCGGTGAGGTTTTCCAGCACCAGCGATTTTTCATCAGCCTGACCGGACCGGGCCATCAGCTTGACCGCGGCATACTCGCCGGAAACGTTGTAAGCGGCAATCGGCAGTTCGGTATTGCGTTGAAAGTCGGAGATGATATCAAGGTAAGCCAGGGCCGGTTTGACCATTACAATATCGGCTCCTTCCTCTTCGTCAAGCATAAGTTCACGCAACGCCTCGGTCCGGTTGCGAAAATCCATCTGGTAACCCTTGCGGTCTCCTTTCCCCGGAGCGGAGGCGGCCGCCTCGCGGAATGGCCCATAGTACGACGACGCATACTTGGCGGTATAAGCCATAATAATCGTGCCGGTCAGATCATGCGCTTCGAGTGTCTCGCGGATCGCTCCTACCCTTCCGTCCATCATATCCGAGGGACCGACACAATCGCAACCGGACTGCGCCAGTACAAGAGCCATCCGGGCCAGTATGGGCAACGAAGTGTCATTATCGATTTCACCATCAACCGTCACTCCGCAATGACCGGTATCGGTGTAGGCGCACAGACAAACATCGGCGGAAACGAACAGGTCCTCGCCGAATCTGTCCTTAAGTTTCCTGATCGCCAGCACCACCGGGTTTTTGTCGTCAGCCGCACCGGCCGCCATGGCGTCTTTGCGCTCGGTCACTCCGAACAGCATGATCTTGTTAAGGCCGAGTTTGTAGTCCTCTTCGATCGACTTAACCAGCGAATCGACCGACTCCCGGTAGATCCCCGGCATGCCGCCGATCTCGACTTTGACCCCTTCGCCGTCGGTTACGAAGTACGGCTGGATCAACTGGTCGGTGGATATCTTTGTCTGTGCGACCAGTTCTCGAATCAAGGGCGTGCGCCTAAAACGGCGCGGGCGGTTTGACATTTCCATTACACATACTCCAGCGCCCGATCGATGTCGGGCTGTTTCATAACCTTCGGGTCGGTCCACCCCTGCTCGCTCATGGCATGAGCCGTTGTCGGTCCGATAGCAATCGGCCGCGCTTTCGGCTGACCGAACTGTTCATGATAAGCACGCACCGCGGACGGCGCCGAGAATAAAATATAGTCGGAACCGGTGAAGCCGTCGACAACATTCACATCAACTTTGCACCTGACGGTCTCGTAACAGATCAACTCTATGAGTCGATACGGTGCGTTTGCGAACAACGTTTGCGGATCGCTGTTAATCACTTTGCCGCGGGCGTACAGAAGCAGCTTGCCCGTTTGCCGCGATATTACAAACCGAGTAAAAAGCGCCTCACCGGTTTGTTCGGACGGCTGAAAATGTACCTGGTATCCGAATGATCCAACCGCCTCGGCGGTCTTCTCACCGACGACAGCAACCCGAGTCCCGGTCGATATTTCCACACCGATCTCTTTCAGACGATCAAAAAAAGAACGTGCCCGGGTAGCGCTGGTGAAGAAAAGCCAGTCAATATCTTTCGGGGCAAGATCATTCGGCCACGTGAACGGGAGATTCAACTGTTGGGTCAACGGCAACGGCACAACTTCTATCCCCTTTGACGACGCCCGCTCAGACAGAGCGGTCAACTGCTCGACGGCTCGCGTGACACCCAGACGCATAACTACTCCCTGCAATTGAGCGCGACAAACGCTTCATCGACCATCCGGTCAACTTCGGTCCCTTCGACCTCAACTTTCTTCAAACCCTGCCAATGGCCCGGCTCACCAATACCGAGCACCGCTTTGAGAGTCATTCGATTGTCCGTAAAATCGGAGATCACCCCCAAAGGCAGCGAACATCCTGAGTCAAACTTAGCCAGCAGGCCGCGTTCAAGCGAGGCGGCCATAAGCTCCTTCCGTGAACCAAGTCCGGATATTATCGACTCCACCCGGTCATCGTTGTCACGTATCTGAATACCCAGGATTCCCTGGGCCGGCGCGGGAAGAAACTTCTCGGCGTCGAGCAGAACGACTTCCAGATCGGATACGTCCAATTCCAGCCGGTTGACTCCGGCGGAGGCAATGATAATAGCATCATACATTCCATCGCGTAGTTTTTGAATACGGGTGGGGACATTGCCGCGAAGGTCTTTCATGGTCACTTCGGGATTGAGATAAGCTATCTGGCACTTGCGGCGGTTGGAACTGGTCCCGATCACGCCGCCCGGCTTCACCGGAATAACTCCGCCGTTAGTCAATGACTCCCTGTTCACCAGAAGCATCTCACGGCGGTCGGCCCGGTAACCGGCCGCTCCAAGTTTCAGCCCATCCGGCTGCGAAGTCATCAGGTCCTTGAGCGAATGTACGGCCAAATCGATCTTCTCGGACAACAGGGCTTCTTCAAGCTCCTTGGTGAAGAACCCTTTCCCTTCCATTTTATCGAATGAGATATAGTCGATTTTGTCGCCGGTGGTCTTGATGATTTTGATTTCCACATCGCAACCATGCTCGTTGACAAGGATGTTACGGATAAAGTTGGCCTGATAAAGGGCGAGATCGGAACCTCGGGAGCCTATGGTCAGTTTGTCCGGGATCAAAGTGCAGCCTTACGCATAACAGGCGCGTCGCCCAGGTTCAACTCAGTGTGGGATTGAGCGAGACGATCGGCCAGCAAGCGCGCCGGCTGGAATGCCGAGTGCCCCACCAGACGAGTAACCAGACGCATGACGCGCTCTTTTTCCTCGACCGGTAGTTTGCACTTACGGTTGGAGAACAAATCATCGATGGCTTCACGAGCCAGCTCGATCGATTCCTGATAACTATCGTAAAAAATCGGTTTGAGCGATACTTCGATACGGTCGGACACGAATCGGTTGACAGCACGACGAACAATCTCATCAGCCTTGCCTGCTTCGACAAACTTCTGACGGAGATTCCCCTGCATTCGTGATTTGAGCGCATGAATATCGATCAATGTAACAGTTTCATCCCGGCCGAAAACATCGGCAAAATCACGCGGGATGGCCAGATCAACGCAGATGACATTGCGTCCATATTTCTTAAGACGAGCCAGAAAACCACCGTCGAATACCGGCTCAATCGCCGCCGTGGCCGATACTATGGCATCAACCGGCATCGGTTCAGCCTGGAAATCACAAAGGGCAATGGCCCTGCCGCCAAACTTATCAGCCAACTGTTCAGCTTTGTCCTCCGTACGATTGACAAAGACCAGGTCCGCTTTCCCCATTTCCCGGACATAACGGGCTACTTTGGAGGTCATCTCGCCGGATCCAACCAGTGCGATAGTAGGTACCTGTCCTCCTTTAACAATTGTTTCAAGCTGGTCGGACGCCAGCGACGCCATTGAAACCGCCCCGACACCTATCTTTGTGTCCCGTTTCACTTGTTTGGCGACAGTGAGCGCCTGCCGTGACAAATCATCAAGAGCCGGGCCGGCTATTCCACAGGCGACCGCATCCTGATATGCCTGTTTGAACTGACCGGTAATCTGGGTCTCACCTACAACAAGTGACTCAAGCGACGACACGGTGCGGAACAGATGAGTGATCGCCTCACGCCCCGAGTAGTGATAGAAATCATTCGGGAAGAAACTCAGCTTCCGGCCGTCACGACAGAAGAAATCGATCAGCTTGTGCAGAAGGCGGCTGGAACCGGCCTCGGAACCGGCGGCATAAATAAACTCAACCCGGTTACAGGTCGAGAGGAAAATCAATTCATCAACACCGAGATAAGCTTTCAGCTTAGGAAGGATTTCATCGCGCTCGTCACGGTTGATCGTCAGCCTCTCCAGGAGAGACATGTTTTGTTGCCAGATGGAAGTTCCGAGGACGCCGTATTCTGTCTTCATGTCTTTATTCCAATAAATCCTTTTTTCATAACACCGGCTCGAAAATAAAACATCTCAGCTTCAGGTTGTCACGGTATTGTCATAACATCAGACAATTTGTGAAAAAAATAACTATCGTTGTCCCAGTGACACTTACGCGATCTATGTCATATTATTACTATCAGCCGGACCGCTCATACCAAACATAACAGGTTGTATTTCAACGAGTTGCGCCCAACACCGACTCCGCTGCCGTAACCTGCCGACAACAAACAACTTAAGGCCTACGGCCAGCATTTGCGCCACGAAAATACAGTACCGAAGACAAAAGCAGAGCGGTGCCGATGGCAAGATAAATTGTCGCTAAAACAGCACCCGTCAGCCCGATATAGCGAATCCCGATACCAAGACCTATCATCACTATTACGAACAAATAAGATTGAAGCGATTGAAAAGCGAAAAGACAGATTTTGTCTTTGTGGGGGGACAGTTCGTTTATACGACGAATGTTGACGGTGACGATTCTGGTGAAAACCAGCCGATATTTGAGCGAACCGAGAATAACTCCAAGCGCCGCCGGCCAGACGACATCGATTCTCCCTGTCCTGAGAACCATGCCGGATCTGACAACAAGGATCAATCCACCGATCACCCAGAACAGTCCGGCAGATATCATCAACCCTTTTCTTGACACCGCCGGTTCGGGAAGATGACTAAACATTACCATGCTCCATGATACAACTCCGGGCTGATATAAACATTTTCACCACGATCACCATTCCGCAATCTATGAGATAGTTGTTTATGATCCATACATAAAACTTGTATTCTGAGGATTATAGGCTTTCAAACCGACAAATCAAAGCCCGGGGGGAATAAGAAACCGGCAGAACCGGAAACGGTTCCGCTTTGAATATGAAAAATCGGCTGGTGATAAATGATCATTTGCGTGAAATGCCCGGTTTTCATTTATTATTTCATGCCGAGTAACTCTCACACAGTGTAGGTAACATCGTTGCTGGACAACATAGCTTCCGCATTTGACAGTTTCTTCGCCACCGCAGTTGACTATGCCTGGGGGATACCGCTGATCGTGCTTCTGATCGGCGCCGGGCTTTATTTCACCATCGTCGGACGGTTTCTCCCCTTTCGCGCCCTTAAACATGCCGTCCGGATTCTCACCGGGAAATTCGACAACCCGGATGACCCGGGAGAGATCAGCCATTTTCAGGCGCTGTCTTCGGCCTTGTCGGCGACAATCGGCATGGGTAACATCGCCGGTGTTGCTGTCGCCGTATCGATGGGCGGCTCCGGCGCTATATTCTGGATGTGGATCGCCGGTTTGGTGGGAATGTCGACCAAGTTCTTCACCTGTACGCTCGCCTGTCTTTATCGCAAGAAAGACGAACGCGGGGTGGAGCAGGGCGGACCGATGTATTATATCGAGGTGGGACTTGGCAGGTATTTCAAACCTCTGGCGGTAATGTTCGCCGTTTTCGGTATGTTCGGCTGTCTGGCCATGTTTCAAACCAACCAGCTTTCCGGGTTGCTGTATGCGGATTGGGGTATCAGCCGTCTTGGCACCGGGATAGTTTCAAGTCTGATCGTCGGCACGGTGATCCTCGGCGGCATTGTACGGGTCGGTCAGGTGACATCGAAAATCGTCCCCGGCATGTTCGTACTCTACATTGTTGCATCGTTATACGTGATTCTCAGCAATTTAGAAGCAGTGCCCGGAATCCTGTACTCAATTGTCGATCAGGCCTTCGGGGGGCAGGCATTGATCGGCGGCGGAACCGGGGTGGCGTTTCGGGAGGTGATCCATCAGGGGATTCGCCGGGCCGCTTTCTCCAACGAGGCCGGCCTGGGTACGGCGCCGATGGCTCACGGAGCCGCTAAGACAAAAGAGCCGGTGCGTGAAGGGTTGATCGCCATGCTGGGACCGTTCCTGGATACAAACATCGTCTGCACCATGACTGCCCTGGTCATTCTGTCGACCGGAGTACCCGCGGCTGATGATGGTGTAGTGATGACGGTTAACGCTTTTGCGAAAGCAATGCCCGGCATCGGACGGTACGTGCTGACACTGATAATCGTGCTGTTTTCCGTATCGACGATGATATCGTATTCCTATTACAGCCTGAAATGTTCGAGGTATCTTTTTGGCTGGAAGTTCGGCAGCTATTATATCTATGTTTACATCCTGAGCCTGATCCTGGCCGCAGTCTGGACCCAGGACACCTTGTTGAATTTCCTTGATACTTTCTTTGCCATGATGGCTATCCCGACTTTGATCGGCGCGCTGTTACTTTCACCGAAGGTGCTGGCCGTGACACGGGATTATTTCAGACGTATGCGGTTGTAACGTAACCGGCAGAACCGGAAGCAGTTCTGTCCTGCCTGTGGTAATTATTTTACCGTTGTGAAAACTGAGGCTATGGCGCCACGAGGTTATATTCCAGCAATTCAACCTCTTTGGCGAGATAGGTCCCGAAAAGTGTCAGGCCGTATTCTTCGGCCCGGACAACACCGATATCGGGACAGGCCCAGATTTTACCGACCGTGCCGTAGATCGGAATATGAGCGCGATAGTAATAACACTCAAAGGTTCCCGCCGGAACAGTGATTGATGTGGAAATCGACTCAACTGTCAAAGTGATATCATAAACCGGATAGCTCTCGCCGGCCGTTGAGGGATATTTCATCATGAGCGCTTCCGGCTGGCCGACCGAGTCCGTCCAGGCCCAGGCGCCGTCTATTTTGTTGGTCCAGAGTGAACTGTCAGCCCCGGTCGTATCGGCGGTCAGAAAATACCAGGCCCGGTTATTTATCACCGTGTCGGCCACGACCGTCCCGGTGCTGACATAATGATTAGTCTGTTGCCCATACTCATTGTACTCGATAACATCGGAGGTCCAGCTGTTCCCGATTGCAAGCGGCAGGATCTGAGGGCTGATAACATCCGGCGGGCAGTCGACCGGGGCGGGACCGCCTGAGAACATATAGTCCGCAAGGTACACTAAATCCGCAATGTCCAGCGACTGGTCGCCGTTCATATCGGCTTCTTCCGGGCAAGGCGGCTCAGGTCCGCTGTTGAACATGTAATCCGCCAAATAAACGAGGTCGGCAATATCTACTGTTACATCCGGGCTGTTATCGACATTGCCGGTCGTGCCGATACAGCAACCCTCACCGCGGACAGAAATCACTAACGGCAACAGCAACGCAATTATCGGCATTGCAAGCCATTCGATTTTTTTATTCTTCAAAAACAATTATGTGAGACCCAAAAAGTAGTCTGTTTATACTCCAGTGATATAAATGTAATCAATCTGCCGGTTTTTTCCAACAGGATTCCGCTGATACCCTCATAAACCATCAAGTGATGGCACAATCCCGACAACCAATCGCACGCAAATGAACTTGCAAGTACAAATCAGGATTAAAAACACCCCGACAAGGCAGCTTGACACAAGCAGTTAACTCCCGGCAAATCAACACGTTGCGCCACAAGCGCCGCTTTGTTCTCTCCCGCATTAATGAATAATCTGCGCTGAAAGCAGTAAATATATCGCTGAGAGGCTTGACATAACGTGAGATGTTGGCTAATTTATAGTGTTAATATGTCCGCAGCCGGGCGTCAGGTACCACTGTGGTACTTGTTCTGAGCGCTTGCCGTGATAATTTTGGGGGAGTTGGGATTAATGTCAACCGGACGGTAAAGGTGACCCGCCTACTCGAACGGACTTGAGACGCCGCGGACGATAGATGAGGAGGCTTGCCATGAGTGAGTTGTACAAATACGATCCATCAAATGAGGCTAAGAACTTTCGGATTCCCGGCCTTCAACACAAGTATCGTGAAACAGTTCTTTTGTTTGTGGCCGAGAACTGCCATTCTATCTGTGACTGGTGTTTTCGCAAACGACTTTTTGAGGGAGAATCTCTGGAAAACGACGTAGTCGTCGATCCTCAGCAAGCCCTGAAATATCTGCAAAACGAAACCGAAGTACGCAGCGTGCTCATGAGCGGCGGCGACGCTCTTCTGGCGGAATCAGATCTTCTGGACAAGCTGTTGAACGGAATGGGGACGATTGAACACCTTCATGATGTTCGCATCGGTTCACGGGCGATTGTGCATGACCCGGCCAGGTACGGAAAGAAAATACCAGCCTACTACGCCAAAAAGCTGTATATCGTAGCCCATATTGTCCGCCCGGAGGAGATCAGCCACAACCTTGCCGATGTTGTAAAAAGTTTTCCCCATTACACTTTTTACATACAAACCCCTCTTTTGAAGGGAGTCAACGACGACCCCAACCTCCTGTCTGAAATCTGGTACAAAGCATCGGAAGCCGGAATGCAACCATACTATGTCTTCCAGTGTCGTCCTACTCATGGTAACCAGCGCTACTCGCTTTCTCTTCGCGAGGGGCATGAAGTGTTTTCAGGCGCTCAGTCTCTCAGCACCGGCGTGGTAAAGCCCTGCCGTTATGTCATGTCGACCGGGTCCGGCAAATGGGAGATTCTCGGGATAGACCAGGGGGATATCGTGCTTCGCTGCCATCAGGGCGTCAACCCGCTGATGGTCGGATCGCTGCGTCGCACCGACCCTGATGATGTCTGGTGGGACTTACCGGACAGCGACCCGATCCATCGCCGTATGATCGACCAGCGCCAAAAAGTATCCGGCGAATAGTATCTCATTCAGCATCGCAGTGCAGCACATCAGGTTGTTTCCCTGCTATCCAGCCTGAAACGGCTTGCCGGTAACCTTTACTGTCATTTCCCGGCATTTTAATCCGGGTTAATCACAAAAATATTGGTGACAAACAATTGTATATTACTTAGATTGGCTCTCTGTTGACGGCAAACTGCTGTCAACAGGACAGAAGATTGTTTTGTTTGCGGATATGGAGGTTTGTGATATGAAGCGTACGACTCTTGCGATATTATTGACCTTGGCGCTGGTAGTTATGGCTGTTATCGGGACAGGTTGCTCACGCAGTTCATCGCCGGTCAAATCAACTTTTGCAGCCGAACACGGAACCTGGTTCTGGCTGGAATCCGTTGGCGGTATCGCAGGAACCAAAGTGGAAGTAGATTCCGTTGACTTCAATCTTTATTTGAAGTTCACGATCCGAGACACGGTATGGAGCGTTCAGGTGCCCAAGGGGACACCTCCGGTCGGAGCCGACTTCAGGGCTGGTTATAGTATCAGCTTCGAGACATACAATTCAGAGCAGGTAAAAGTGCTTCGTTATGAGCAGGATGTTCACGCTCCTCAGGCCATGGAGTTCAGGGGTCGCGACACTCTTATCCTGACAGATCTTGCGTCTGACGGCTTTACACATAAGTATCTGAGACTTAGTAATTAAATAAAATGGCGGTAATTATTCGGAATAATCTGAGGTAAGAATATGACCAGAATAAAACTGGCCGGTCTGACGGTCATGGCAATGCTTATTGGGGTTATAATCGTTATATCCTGTTCACGAGGTACTCCTCCGGCCGGTACTACCGTCGACCTGGGTGAATCAGGTACCTGGATGTGGGTAATGTCTTCAGGCGGTTTTGTCGGTGATACAATTTACGCCGACAGTGTACTTTTTTCACGACAGTTGGTTTTCGATAATAGTGACAGCAGTTACCTTTATACTCAGGATGGTCAGGTCAGGTCATCCGGAAAGTATCTCCTGTCCTCTTCCGGTTCCGGCTGGGTGATCGAATACAGCGATGCCATGATGCCCAAAGAGATGATTGTTCGCCTTGATGCTGACACCATGGTGCTTGAGCAGATGGTCGCTGACGGTTACACAACTACTTTCGCTCGATAACAGCGCACCACTGCTGACCGAAATCAGTCAGATAAAATTCAACTCGACCGTCTCGTATTTTATCGGGGCGGTCGTTTTTTATAGCCATTACATTATAGAGAGCAGTGTTGATACGGTCGGCTATCCGTTCAGCAGATCGGCGGCGGGCCGCTGTTGAACATGTAATCAACCAGATACACCAGGTCACCGATGTCGATCCAGCCTGTTCCATCGATATTGGCCATGACAAGATCAGCCGGAGGGGGACCGTCGTTAAACATGTAATCAACCATATAGACAAGGTCCGCGATATCGGCAACCGTCCCGTTGCCGTCGATATCCCCACAGAGCGAGGTCTGCCAGACTCCGGTAACCACCCGCGGAACAAACGAGACATAACCCGCATTGAAATCCAGCACCCGCCCACCCGTGGTCACCGTGTCAAGAACGGTTGTTCCCGACCCGGGTCCTGCCGAGAAGTGGATATTGATGATCGGCCCATACCCCGGCTCCATCGCCGGCTTGCCGACATCCACACCGGCCTGGAACTTAAAAGCCAGTTTTTTTGTCGCAGGAGAATACGATACCATATCCACGTAATCGAAGTTGCTGGTGCGGCAGCCGGTCGTATCCCAATAGTCGTAGGTCAGTTCCACATCACCATCAAAGCGGATGGGGAGTTGCAGTTCGTTCATCGGGTGGCTGTTGCGAAGATAAACGGGAACCGTTATCGATCCTCCGTTCACGACTCCGCCGCCGATTATAACCGTGTCGGCCAGCGCCACGACCATCTTGCGATATGTACGGTTGTGGTAACCATCGGGCAGCAACACAGACAGAAACACGTCCTTAGCTCCTCCCGATGTATAAGTATGCAACGGTTCTTTTTCGGTCGAACTATCGCCGTCACCGAACTCGTATAACCACTCGGTTGCACCGACAGAGCTGTCCGAGAACTGAACGGTAAGCGGCACCCAGCCCACCGTGACATCGGCGTAAAAATCAACCAGTGGGCGGCTGTTATTACCGAACACCATGTTGTAGGTATCCCAGTTGGAAACGGCAAGATCATTCTTGAACGAATACTTGTAGTAAACTTCCGCGTAGCTGTTCAGGGGCTGGCCCATTGATATCCACCCTGAAACAAGGTCATAGCAATAATCCTCCGGTGATAAAAGCATACCATCGACTATCACGGAATCCACGCTGTAGAGCGGCTGATGTTCAGTGTACAGGAGTTTTCGCCCGATCGTGTAAAATGTATCGACCATCTGCTCTACCCCGTCACCGTCGACATCCACCCAGGCTATTTCTTCCACGACTGTCTCCGGTCCCGCTCGCCAGACCGGGGTGGTCGTAAAAGTCCCCCCGGTATTCTCATAAACGCGCAGGCGGTCCCACCACCGTCCGGCCGCCAGATCGTTGTCACCGTCGTTGTCGTAGTCATACAGGGAGACACCCGAACCATAGCCGCCCGTTGCTGACTGCCAGTCGGGCGTGGTGCTGAGATTCCCCGCGCCGTCGTTAAGGTAAGCTCTGAAGTATCCCCCTGTACCGAGCTGATTGTTGAACGCCACCACCAGGTCCAGCCAGCCATCTCCATTGATATCACCGAAGATAAGAGTATTGGCCGGTTCCTCGTGTAATGACTGCCATCCGGGTGAGGTCGACATTACTCCGGAATTATTGTAATAAACAGCGGCGCCGCTGTTGTCGTAGGCGAAGGCCAGGTCGAGGTCGCCGTCGTTGTCGATGTCGCCCCAGGTAACATCGATGCCGGCATCAATCACCGATGACTGCCAACCCGGCAGAGTTTCGAGGACTCCGTTAACGTTGTAATATATTCTTTCAGAGTTATATGACGAAGTATAGGCGTCACCGGCCGCCACCGCGACATCGAGATCACCATCCCCGTCAACATCACCCATAGCGCAGGAGAACGAATAAATCGAGTCGGCATTGTACCAATCAGGCGAAGCATTCGGCAGCCCGCCGGAGTTCAGGTACAGGTTGGAGTAATTGGCCGTGTTGAATCCTCCTGATCCGAGATAGTTGGAGACGAAGAAATCAACCAGGCCGTCATCGTTGATATCACCGACCGCGCAATGCCCGGAGTATTCGGCGTTGGCCGAGTACCAGGTCGCGGCCGTCGGCATCGTTCCGTACTGGGAAAGGTAGACGGTATTGCTGGCCAATACGATATCGTTACCGTTACTGAAAAAGACGTCGATATATCCGTCGTTGTTGCAATCCTCCCAGATCATGCCGGTCCCATACACGTTGTACTCGCCGGATTGCCAGAACGGCAGAGTATCAATCGGCGGCTCGACTGCTCCAACCCCGGTTATAAGGCTGGTCAGTATTGTCAACAGCATTGTTGTTCTCGTAAGCATTTTCTTCCTCCGCATGGATTTTTCCGACACGATTATTGCACATCATCATCGGGCGTGATTGGAACTGTCGAACGCCACGCAAGCGGCCTGACACATTTCAATATAGCAGGGAGAATGTTTTTTGCAAGACCAATCAATAAGGGGATCTCACCACATACAAAGAAACCGCTGTCTCTGATAAAGACAACGGTTCTCAGATATTTACGCAGTCAGTTGCCGGCAGAAACTAATTGCAGGTCAACGGGGAGCCGCTGTTGAACATGAAATCAACCAGCATTACCAAATCGGCAATGGTTATTTCATCGTCGGCATCAAAATCAGCGGAAGCAAGTATATCCGGCGGCGGGCCGCTGTTGAACATGAAGTCGACCAGGTAAACCAGGTCGGCAATGTTAGGCCCTGTACCGTCGTTGTCGATATCTGCACATAAAAATGTAAGGAAAATCTCAAATGTGAAAAGAGCCTCATCAACACTGCCGACATCGTCGGTAACCTGCGCTGTAAACGTGATAACCTGCTCCAGCGTGGGAATGCCGTAGAGAATACCATTATCGGTCAAAGTCAGCCCGGTGCCGACAAGATCAGAGTTTTTATCAAGCCAATGGGCGGCGCCGGTACCACCGGCTGATTCGATCAGGGCCGTATATGAAGAACCAACTGCTCCGTCCGGCAATGTCGCCGTGGTTATTGCTATGGGACTATTAATTGTAAAACTGTACAACTGAGCAGCCGAGCCTCCGCCCTGATCGGTCACCTGAGCGGTAAACGATATTGGTCCGGCGGCTAAAGGCGTTCCGCTGACTTCACCTGTTGCTGAAACAGACAGGCCGGTCCCGGCCAGGTCACCGTTCTGGTCGCTGAACGACCGGGTACCGGTGCCGCCGGTGACAAAAATCTGCTCGGAGTAAGCCACCCCTTCCGTCCAGTCAGGCAGTATGACCGTCGTAAACTCAAGAGCCGGGTTGACAGTGAAACTGAACTGCCGCTCGTCGGTAGAGCCGTTATTGTCGGTGACATGAGCCCAGAAACTAACAGGACCGGGAGTGCCGGGCGTTCCGGTCAGAGACCCGTCAGCGGCCAGACTCAAACCAGTTCCCGCAAGGTCGCCGTCACGATCGACCCATGTGTATGGTCCGGCGCCACCGCTCGCCTGTAACTGTTGCGAGTACGGCGCATTCACTGTCCAGTCGGGAAGACTTACGGTAACAATCCCCACAGCCGAAAGAATCTCGAAACTGAACAGTTTTTCATTCGGTCCACCGCCCTGGTCGGTTACTTGCGCCGTAAAACTGACCGGCCCAACCG